>NZ_JBWZNA010000027.1:0-34627 GCF_056725885.1 Acinetobacter sp. GRABPA_MV_2 | reverse complement strand
ATGAATATATTTTCTTCTTGATCCTCTCTCGCTTTAACAGCTGAAAAAAGCTCTCAGCAACAGCATTACCATGACAGTTTCCTCGTCTACTCATACTGCTTTCAAGATTATGATGTTTGAGAAATGTTTGCCATTCATGACTGGTGTATTGGCTGCCTTGGTCAGAATGAATCAGGACTTTGTTCTTTGGGTTTCTTCGCCACAAAGCCATCAATAACGCATCTAAAACCAGATCTGTCGTGATTCTGGATTTCATAGACCAGCCAACAACAAGACGTGAAAACAGGTCAATCACAACTGCGATATATAGCCACCCTTCATGAGTACGGATATCTTGCGAAGCAGTGCTTCTCATGTCAGTCACCCACAGCTGGTTGAGCTGAGTTGGATTAAATTGTCGATCTAAAGTGTTTGCGGCAACGACAGCCGGAGCACCAGCGTGAGCTCTAGGTTTACGATAACCGCGCTGAGATTTAAGACCATCTGCTTTCATCAGCCGATGTACTCGATTAATCCCACAACTTTCACCAACATCTTTCAAATCACAGTGAATCTTGCGATAGCCGTAGATACCAACAGATTCCAGCCAGAATCTGTTTAATCAATCCTGAAAGCTGTTGCCGTTTCCGCGCAGTTTTACTGGTGGGTTGCTTTAACCATGCGTAATAACCACTGTGATGAACATCTAAAGTTGAACATAAACGACGAACAGGCCATATATGCTGATTGTCCCGAATAAAGGCGTACCTCATTTGGACTGGCTTGCGAAGTACACCACGGCCTTTTTTAATATGTCCCTTTCTTCAGTAACCCGTTGCAGCTCTTTTTTTAACTTTGCTAATTCTGCCCTTGGATCATTAGATTCTGTGATCTTGGGCTGCTGTGGATCATAACGTTTAATCCAGGCATACATACTATGGGTGGTGGTTCCCAAACGTGCAGCAACTTCGGCCACACTATGGCCTTTCTCAGTAACTTGCTTTACTGCTTCAATTTTGAATTCTTCAGGGTATCGTTTACTGCTCATAAGCACCTCGTTAATTAGCCATTTTATCTAACTAAAAGGTGTCTACAAAATCGGTGGCTATTCACCCTTTTTTACCCAAGTAAATTTCAACAACTAAAGATTACTACTGTAATCTTTAGTTACGTAAGTGTCCGCTAGCGAATCCATTTAAATACAAGCTAGTACAATTAAACAATTAACAAATCTTTCTCGATGTCATTTTCCGCACTCATTTCAGATTCGTCATCTACCCACACTTTGTGTTCTACATCTTGAATTAAGCTACTCATTCCATGTGTAGGTTTTATGCCCATTGCATCAAGTTTTTCCTTTAATGACATAATCATATTTTCACGTTCAATGAACCAACTCGATGCAAAGCATCTCCAGAATGTCCATCCTGCGCGTTCTAAAGCACGTTGACGAGTCATGTCATCATGCCATTGTTCTGGCCCATGATAGCTATCACCATCACATTCAACAGCCAAACGCTGATCACCATCTGACTCAACGACTAAATCGATTCGATAGCTTCCAACCTTAACCTGTGGAGTAACTGTGTAACCCATTTCATGGAGTGTCGTAAATACAGATTTTTCAAACTCCGATTCACACAAATCTAATTTTGCTTCAAATGATGCTTTTTGATCTTCTTGCAAATCATAAAAATGATTGAGTAAATTCAGCCTTAGATCTTTTGGAGATATATGATCACGACTCACGGAATGGACGAGATACATCCGTTCACGAGCACGGCTTGCAGCCACGTTAAATCTCTGTTCATGATCGGATCGACTCAAAGCATGACAATTCTGAGGATCTGCTACCATAGATAAGAAAATAATATCTCTTTCTGCACCCTGAAATGCTGAAGCATCCCCACAAGCAAATTGAACTTGGGTAAGAGTCCCTGCACCAAATTCATTCAAAGCTTCTGATTGAATGAACTCAGCCTGCGCCGGTCCCAACAATGAGATCACACCGATTGATCTATTTGCGTATCGTTCATCTTTAAGAAGAAGTTTCATTTCCTCAATAATTGCTTTCGCTTCTATTCGATTAATATGTTTGCTATTTTTAGATTCTCTATACCCCTGCGGTGTATAAATTGCGACTAAAGCTGGACTTAACTGCTCAGATTTCTTCGATAATCGCATTGGCTTAATACGGTTACCATAAAAGTTTTTATTGCTGTAACTAATGATCGCAGGATGACAGCGGAAATGCTCTAGAAGCATCACACTTGACTCATAGATAGAAGAAGCCATGTCGTATAAAGACATATCTGGTGTTAAATATGCAGCATGTGGCTGACCATGTAGATAACGATTTCTTAATACATCAATTTGAGCACTTGCTAGACCGACATTACTCGGAGAAACTTGTTTATTATCCCCCACTACTAATAATTTTTTAGCACGCATTAAAACAGGTAATACGTCAATTGATGATTGTGATGCCTCATCCACAATCACTAAGTCAAAGAGGCCTAATTCAGCAGGCATAGATTCAGATACCTGAAGATGTGACATGACCCAGCAAGGAATAGCTGCTGTTGCCTCTTTAAGGGCTACTTGAGCATCTTTTCTATAACGTGGAGCATTCTTACCTGTCCCTTTTCCATAGTGTTGTACAGCAATTTTATAACGCTGTAATGCAACTAAAATTTTGTCTGAGGCATTTTCCTTTAATGCCAGCCATGTCTTGTTTGCTGCCAATTGAGCGTAATTTTGAGATAGATTCTTCTCGTGAATACGACGGTGCTCATACAAATTTTCAATTTGACTTGTATTACTGATGGCTATTACAAAAATCTCAAGACGTTTCCATTCCCAAGCCTCTAGCAATGTATTACGTAATACAGGATCTTCAATTTCTTCAGCGTACGGAACTTCCAGAATATGTTTACTAAGAATCAAAGCATTTGTTTTACTCAATCTAATACTGGCGGATTTAACTCTTTCAAAATCTTCTGTTAGATCTTTTAAATGTGATAATTTTTTTAATAGATCAGCATAATCTCCAAGTTCACTTTCATGTAATGAATCGGAATCAATCTGAGATACAATTTTTTTTAACTGATTTGATATTTTATTACCAAACTCTGATAAATAAAGGATTTGATCAGCCAGTTGTTGTTGATAGACTTCTAAATTAAATATTTTTAACTTCTGCCCTAACAATTGAATCAAGTCATCAATATTTTTAGGTAATCCGTAGAAATCAAAAGATTTAGCTCTCTTAAAAGCTTTTAAATAATTCGTATTAAATAGATCCAAATATTTATTTTTCAAATCTAGGCATTTTTGGGTTCTACTGATGAGCTGCGTGAACTCTTTTAATATTTCATCGATATTACGATTATTTAACTCAATTAAAGGAATGTCTAATTGTGCTGCAATACTATTCCATTTGCTCATAAAGATGTTAAGAGTCTGCTTTCTATCAAGATATTCTTTAAGTCTTTTCCATTCATCTGATGTATCAGGATATTTTCCAGAAACTTTAATTGACTTAAAAAGGTCTTGTAATTCAGCAGTACCAAAATGATACCAATTAAATGGCTTACCTGTATCAACAGCACGTTGAACAGCTTGATATTCTTTTGAGTTTGGTTGTATCTCAAAATTCAGCTCTATGGGATCAATTAGTAGCGTTTTCCTGTATTCCAATAAAGGCTGAACTTCTTGAATAAGGTTACTATAGATATCAAGTTCCATAGCCTTATCTTCTGCATTTATCTTCTTGAAATAGCTCAATAACCATGGTTCTGCTTGATCAAGAACAAAGTTTAGATCTTCTAGATAAATCTTCAACCAATCTCTTAGCTCATTAATTTCTGATTCAGAAATAGTTTCCTTGAAATTATGTAGGTCATTTTGCTTTAAGAATTCCTCAATCTCATCTTTTTCTTTTAAGAACTCACTTAATTTCTTCAGGCTCGCCGAATCTAACAGCTTTTCAGGAGCTGGTAGAGGTCCATAATTTATGTATGGTAAGTTTGTACCTATTTTCTTCCTTGAGTCTCTCAATTGAATCAACTCAATCTGGGAAAAAGGAAACTGGTCTTTTTCCTCCAAAGTTAATTGGTCGGTAAACCATTCGCAGGATACTCTACTTTCTAATACCGTTTTCACGATATCCATAGGTAATTTTTTATTACCATCTACTTCAATATTCTGATAATGCTTTTCTGCAAAGTTATATATTTCTCGATCAATCAAAGCCATTTCATGATGGTTATGATCTATTTGATGTTTTAGAACTTCGATCGTTTTTCGAACTTCTGCAACATTCATTTGGGTAATTTTTTGCACAATCAAATCGATTGAAGATTCAAGCTGATTTTTACTTTCTTTGCTTGAACCAATGCGACTGACTACCAAAGGCTTTAATTCATCAGGAATCTTTTCATGTACTGTTTTAAGGACATGTGACTGCTGTGCAGTTACCAGTACTTTTTTACCATTCGCCAAATAGTGACAGATAATATTGGCAATACTATGTGTTTTACCTGTACCTGGTGGACCTTGCACCACTACACCACTGCTGATTAGCAGATTCTGGACAATAGTAATTTGTTCTTTGTTATAAGGCAGCGGGAAATAAAGCTCTTCAACTTTTGATCCGAATCCCTCAGTACCAGAACGCCCTCTAAAACTATAAGTCTCTTTTTGATTAATATCGCTTTTTAATTCTGTCACTAACGATAAAGGTTGTTCAGGTATAGCCACTGAAGGGTCATTAAGTTTAGTTTTTAATAACTCAATGTCATCGCTTAAAATAGAATTTCTTTTAGGACGACTAAACAGTACTGATGTTAATGTCACCGTTAGATTTTTGGATGGTATAGCCCTATTTTCTGCCTCAACAATTGCTCCTTTTGAAAAAATATTCGCGACGAAGGCATTAACTATATCAGAGTAAGTTTCCCCTTCAAATAGGCGTAATGAGCGACCATTATTTAAGTTTTCTTTTAAGGTTACTTTTACTTGTCCTGAAGTAGGCAGATCATCCTCTAATAAGATGGCATCCATTTCTATATTGGCACGTGTATCTTTGGCACCTACACGTATTAATCCATTTTTTTCTATCTCCATTTCTAACGGGATAGTAATAAGAGGATATGAGTAAGATTTTTGAGTCGTTGGAAGTACCCAGTCAACTAAGCCAAAGCCTGCAACAATTTCTTCACCATCGCCTGTTCCACCTAAATTAATCGCGGTATTCCATGAGAATAATTTATCGTAAACAACAATAGATTTTTTAATCTCATCGTTATTTTGTTTCCAATCTTTCCAAATATTTTGATAACTTTCGAATTCTTTGAATAGCTTCTGAAGTAGGTCAATTTTAGTAATCAAATCACATGCCACGCTACTGTAGGGCAAACGGAATTGATGAACTCCTTTAAAAAATACAATCTTATTTAAACTAGAAAAATTAACAGTGGGTTCTTTTTCGGCATCAACATGAATATAGGAAGAGAGTATTTGAGATGGTTTCGGCATCGATTGAAGCTGTAATCGTTCAATTTGAAACCACCAATCGTCATCATTCAGAATTTTTAAGCCACGAAGTTTTTCTAGATCATGAGAATAAAATCTATTACCACTCATTTCATATTGAATTTTTTGAGTATCCTCAGCTTGATGAGATACATAATCCAACAATTGAATCAGTTTATTTTTAACAATATTATTTAATTCAAGTTCAGAGTTCATCATTGGTCTTTCTAAATTTTTAACTGACGGGATTATAGCTAAAGACCAGCAAAAGGCTTCATTTTGTGAAAATATATCTTGATTTTGATATAAAAAAGCATTCACTTCTTTCTTTTCAATACCAAGAGTTTTAGCAATTTCTCTAGCAGTAAGTTTGGGCTGTTTAACCAAAATAGCTGTTATTAAATCCTTCATGTGATTCATATTTCCTAATCATTTCAAAAGCTTTTCTCTTTAACTGATTTATACAGAATCAACTCAACCCACACCCAGAGCTTTAAATACCGCATCCACCGGATCTGCATAAAAGCTGGTCTGGAACTTGGTAAACAGTTCTACAGGAATCGTTGGGATATCTGCCGCACTACTCATTGGCAAAGCAACCTTCTTGGCACCCGCATCAAAAGCAACTTGCAGACATTCGGCAATACTTTCCACCGGTGTCACAGAACCACCCAAGCTTATATCACCCAGTACCACCATCTGACTTTGTACCGATCGTCCTAACAGGCCAGAAGCGAAAGCTACTAAACTTGGCAGAGCAAGATGACTGAGTGGTCCGGTGTTCTGTAATTCAACCACATGTAAGTGGAAGTCATGTTCCATCACCTTACTGCCACCCGAGATTCGAGATGCATTGGCCTTGAAGTAGTCAAATGCGACCTTGACCTGCTCCTTGGCACTGCTTGAATTCCATAAGCCTGATGTCGCCAGCTTTCCTGAACCTTTGGTGACTTGAAGTTCTAAGCGGTATAACCCTGGCATGCCTTTATTACTGAGCCCGATGGTATATAAGAAACCTGGCTTGGCTGGACCTTCGGGAATCAGTCCACCTCCACCCTGCTCTTTGACTGAAACAAAGTGCTCTTCAAGCGTGTCATTATCGATGTAGCTGAAATGCACATCATAGAATTCCATGCCACCAATTTTTTTCAGCTGTTCTTTGACCCGACGACGTACCTGCAGGGCATATTCCAGACACTGGCGTACATCTTCTTTATTAAACTGACCGTGTGGGTAGAGCAACTTCATCAATCCGGAAACCGTCTTGCGAACGGCGATCACATCACGTTGATTCAGGTTGTTGCCGAGTTTGAAGTACTTCTCAATGGCATCTGCAAAGCTACGCTTACGCATTTCCCGGAAGAACTCAGCTAGATAATCAACGATCAATCCATAACGGTTGGTGAAGAACTCCGGGCGCATCTTCGGAATTTCCCAGCCGGGGATATAAGCATGAAAACGATCGAAGAATGCCGAATCGATCATGGCTTCAGGGAAAGGTGCCAATAGATGGCTGGTTTTGACCAGGGATTCCACGCTTTGGTTGATATTACCCACAAAAACCATTGAAGCAGAGGCTTCCATCTGTTCGCGGCCACGGGCAAAAGACCCTGAGGCCATGTAATCTTTCATGATCTGTACGCCATCTTTGTCCTTAAAGGAAATACCGGCGACTTCATCAAAGGCTACCACATCCCATAAGCCAACCAGACCAATACGGCGGCTACTCATGTTATAGAATAGGTTGGCGACAGTCGTTTGCCCACCGGAGACTAAAATACTATTCGGTGAACATTCTTTGTAAATATGGCTTTTCCCGGTACCGCGTGGTCCCAGTTCACAAACGTTATAGTTATTTTCAACGAACGGAACCATACGTGCTAATAGCTGCCATTGCACGTCCTCTTTTAGCGAAGCCGGTTCCATGCCGATCGAACGGATTAAACTCTCGCGCCACTGATCAGTGCTTAATGCTGCTCTTCCACTGAAGAGTTCATCCATATTCATATTCGGCATTTGAATCGGCTTGAGTAGGCTCACACCAAATGGAGAATTTGACTGTCCTTCATCAAAATAATAACTGAGTGTTGCAATCACCCAGATACCACCAACGAGTAATTTTTCATACTCTTTGACGATGCCTGCCGAAATCTCAGCATCTTTAATACCTAGATTACTGAAAGAGGCTTCGTATTTGTCCTTACGCTCATTCAGCTTCACGGTAACTCGGTCAATGACCTTATAACTGCCACGTTCACGAACCAGGGATTTTACTTTCTCCGCTTCATCCGGGCGGACATAATTCTCTGCCAGAACGGTCTTTACGTTACGCAGCCCCTGTTCAATGATCTCAGGGTCATCCGAGGCACAGTAAATCCCCAATAGGTACTCGAGCACATAGACAGGGACATTGGCCCCTTCTTTGATCAGTTTAGTCAGATCCTTACGTACCACCCGCCCAGCAAAGTGTTCATTCAGCAGCTGATCCAGTTCTTTATCGTTAGCAGATTCCATGTAGGCTACGCTCTATCGTTAATTCGTTATCAGAAGAAGTCATCGGTAAATGCCAGATCAATGCTGACCTTATAGCGCTGCATTTCGATATTCAGGTCTTTGTCCTTCAGCACCAAGAAGTAATCTTTCTTACGGTCAAAATCAGTGCCAGACAAAGACAGTCTGACCTGTTTTACCCGTTCCGCAATAGAGTCGGTACTGCTATCAAAGGTCAGAGTTTCTTCACTGGAAACTTTGACATCCCCATCATAAATGGCAATCGACAGGGTTACTGGCATGACCAGTTCACTGACAGCTTCAGTTTGCATCAAATCAAACTTCTGGATGTTATTGACCATCTTCAGCGTAGATTTGGTAGAAATGACCTCAACTTTACGCTTGGTTCGCTGTCCAGCCTTTTCACCACGTAGCTGTTTCACTGTCAGTACCGGCACCACAATTTCCTGAGGCATGATGCCGCCATGCACGAAACGTGAACCTCCTACAAAATGGAAACGGTTTGCCCCTTTTGGAATCCAGAAATCAGTCGCAGATAATGTACCTGCCGTAGCTTGGGTTGAACCTTTCCAGGCTTCTTTGCTCACTGGCAAACCATGTCCGATCACATAACGCTTCTTGCTCTTCAATACATTGGCAGGTTTTTCAGTCAAGATAGAACGATCCGCAGATTCCAGTTTACTTTGCTGGAACAAGAACCCATGGTCAGCTGTGATCAACAGGGTAGAAATATTGAAATGCAGTAAGATTTTACGGCTTAGCTCGGTCAGCTCTTCAATGGCATGTTCCACGGCCATAAAAGTTTCTGATTCTGTCGAGACGCTGTCACCGCGTGCATCAATGACGTTATGATAAACATAAATCAGATCATGGTCTTTAAGTGCTTCACGGCCTTCATCACGCGACCAGCCTTTTACCGTTTCAGCGGTCACGGCTAGACCATTATAGGCTGCCAGAATTTTGGATCGTGCTGCAGTTCCTTTGCTGGACTGTCCATCTACTAAAACATCATCCCCTGCACTCTCTTTGTACTCCAAAGTCTGGTGTGGCAGTAATGAGGCCATGCCGAGTGTGGTATAACTTGGCACAACTCCCAGCTGTGAAGACAAAGTCGCTTCTGAATAACGCTTTTCATTGATACGATCACACACCTCTACTGCAGCTTCATAGCGGAAAGCATCACTGATGATCACTACAATACGGCGTTTCGTTGCAGAACCCAGTAGGGGTCTGACATGGGTATCATAGAAGTTCTGCTGATTTGGGATATCTGCTATTTTCCAGACATTCAAGCGTTGTTCAGCTTCAATCCGCTCTCCCCAGTTGCGCGCCAGGTAATCGATAAACCAGTAGGAATAGCAATTTTCGATTTCTTCATCGAGTTTTTTCAGGATATCGACATGAGCTCGTTGTGAGGCTGTACTGTAGTGGCGATAGGTCATATCAAAGCGATACAACTCCTGCTCGTAGGCTTTATACAAGGCTTCACTGGAGTCGAAATAGAACCCGGAATCAAACTGCTGTCGCAGGCTGAACAGGTCAATGGCTGCCTGCAACGCTGTATAGACCGTGCGATATTTACGGCGTGTTGCATCATCCTTATGTTTGGAAGCCCAATAGCCATCCAGACGGGTAGAAATAATCGTTCTGAAATGTTCCAGTTCAGCTTGGGTTGCTGCAGGGATATGACTGGCCAAATCAACAATAATCTTTTGTTCAATCACTTCAAAGGTCATGACATCGAGCAGCTGTTCCAGATCAAAAGCCCCGACCTTCTCCTGGATCCGCAGTGCATTGGCCACGGTCTGGGAGAGTGTATCGAAGGTTGGGTAGTATTTGGAGCTGTCTCTCCAGCGTGACAAAAAGGCTCTAGCCGTCGCACGTGAACTGACAGATGACATCACCAGTTCTTGAGCCCATAGCGGTATATCGCCCAGGCTTTCACAGAAACCTGTGCTCATCAACCGGATAAAGAACGTACCGAGCTTGAATGGTGCTTCCCCATTCAATTCTTCAACCGATGCTGGATAACCAATTTCCGTCTGTAATGCGGTAATTAAAGCTGGCACCAGTTGGAATTTTTCCAGTTCAGCAAAGGATTCCGGATTGACTTCCAGAGCCAGGTTCTGCTGTACCACTTCATCTGCCAGTGCCAGAACGATATGCATGAGTTCGACACTGTCAGCCTTGACCACAGCTGCAATCATAGCCATGTCCAGATCCTGTGCATCTGCATCAGACTGGATATAGCGTTTTAAGGTGCTCAGACGGGCTTTGGCTTTGAGGAATTCTTCACGTTTAGCCAGATGTTCTCTTAAACTTTGTTGCTGTAGCCCAAGCTCATTAAAGATAATCGAGAAACGATCGGCATAGAAACTGCGAGAATATAGCTTAATGTCCAGTAGCCAGTCTTTTTCGGTTTCAGGCTCTGGACTTGGGAAATACAGCAAGTATTTACCCTGCTGATCCTCAAGTTCCAGTTTGAGCTTGATCGCCAAACTCGACTCTTCTGCCATATTTAGAATATGGACATCATTCAGCTTTAGGGCTTTGATTTCTTCAGTAAATGACTGTTCTGCATCGTACCAAAAGACAATCCGATGCTGTTCAGTATAAAAGGCTTGTTCCAGACCTTGTTTTAGTTGATCTAAATTCATGGCTTACTATCACCCACAATGTCTTTAATTTCTTTAACTTGGCCAATCATTTCTTTTAAGTTTTGAATTGAAGACACCCCCTCTTTTTGCTGCTCTACTTTTTGTTTGCTGGGTGGCATATATATGGTTTGCACAGAATCCATAATTAACTTGTCTTGATTAGCAGTCTCTTTTAATTGTTCTGCATAAGAATTAACTGTAAGTGCAACTGCGGACTTAAATGCATACTCTTCCTGAAAGTTACGCTCTTTGGTGTATTGAGAAGTCGTAAAGAAAAACAATCCCAATACAGGCAAGGTTTTTATTGAATTTATTAAAAGCAACTGCCAGCTAATCGATGCAGGATCAACTCCCCAAAATAGATAGACGATCCAAAAAGCGGATACTAGTGCTATAGTAGGAATACTCCATTTCCAAAATTTAATTGAATCTGTTAATTCAGTTTTCCTTTGCTTAAACGTTTCAAACAGAGATGCACCAACTTCTCTACCTATTAGATCATCTAGATATTGATTCCGTTGTTCAAAGTATGCGTGTTTGCTCTCTACAAAGGTAAGCTTAGATTTGAAATCCTGTTTAAGAGTTTCAAAATCATTTTTTTGTTCTAAAATATTTTGCTCTATGTTCTCAAAAGTCGTTTTTAACGTTTGTAATTGTGCACGTGTCTCGATCAACAGTTGATCTGAATCCGCTTTTTTCTCTTCAGATGCCTGTAATAAAGAATTTATTTTTTCAATTAAGACCGCAGCCTGACTCTGCAGATTAGTAATTTCTGATGAGTGATTTCGACTCGCAGTTACTAACGCCTCTATTTCACTTAATTCACTTCTTTTTACGGAAGTAAAAGAATCCAAATCATCTTTGCTAGTTTCTAGTACTTTCAACAAAGTCTCTAATCGTTGTGATGTGGCTTCTAGATGAGTAGAGACTAACTCGATACGTTCTTTATCTTGCTGAACAGAGAGTTCCGAACTTCGAAAATATTTCCGTTTACTTTTCTCCCAAAACCCATTTATTGCCTGGTAATGAATTAAACGATTAAGATGTAAAACCGCAGCAGGGAAATTTCGATTATTAATATTTTGTAAATAACCAGCTAGATCTTGATTTAAATCTGCACCACCATATTCATTTTGAAATTGATAACTATATGGTAAAGCTTTAGCAAATACGGTATCGATCTCTTCTTTAAATTGGTTGAAAACCTTATTAGATGCACTGAGAAATTCTTGTGCTGTATATTCACCAATCTGAACATTGCTTAGGTCTGATATATGAGAATGCTGTTGAGCAAGAATATTTGAAAGCCCGAGCGCATAATAAGCTTCAATATGTATCTTTACCTGATCAATTTGAGCTTTATTCATTCTGTTTTATCACCCGTAATCGCTTTAACTTCAGCTAACAAGTCCCCAAACTTGCCGTAGTTTACTTTCACCCCATCATCGAGATCTAACGTAATACGCTGATCGGCATAGTGACGTAATTTTTCTTCAAAAGTACTCAGTTCAGCCTGTTGCTTATGCAAGTCTTGCAGTTTTTTCTCGATACGTTTGATTTCAGCCGCAGAGTCACTGCTTTCTTTTGTTGTTTCCAGAGAATTAGCATAAGCAGCCATTTTGGAAATCAGCGGCATGACGTATTCGGTACGCATACGCGCCAAAGTGCTTTCGTTATAGCGGTGCAAGTACACCAATGCCTGGAAAGCGCCTTGTTTACCACTGCTGAATAACCAGTAGATCGGGCGCTTTTTATAGGTCTGCATGTGGTCTTTATAAAACTTACTAGCAAGATAACGGCGGATCGTGTCTTCCGCTGTTTCGTTGGCTTTTTTGTCCAAGCTTTCTGCCAACCACTGCATATTGGCATCCAGTGTATCTTTACCCCACACTGCAGTTAAGAACTCTCGAATACGGTGCGTTGCATCGTCTTCAAACCAGTGCATTTCAGTCAATGGAATAATGCCGTCAGCATCGGCTGGGAATTTCAGATAACGGTTGGCATCGAAGTCTTGATTGCCTGCATGGGCATAGATCAAACCTGGTTCATCTAAGCTATAACGTCCCATCATGCAGCCAAGTACATAAGACACTAAACGTTGGCTGTCTTTTTCACGGTCGGCACGGGTTAAAGTGATTTGCTCATCAGGAACATCTGGCGTTAATTCATCCTGTAAACCATAAGCATCAATAAACAGCTTATTGTTTTCTTCTTCTAGACGTTTCATTTCTGCCACAGCGTCAGCATTTTGCTGTTGCCATGTGTTAAACGCTTGTTCTAGGTTTGACTGCTGCGTACGAATGATTGGGTTTTGAGTAAAGTCCCATGAGGTTTCGTATACATTCCAGTCATCTCTTGCAAATTTAATCATCTCCTCTACATTTTCTCTTGCCTGATTTGAGGCTGAGAAAGGAACATAAGGCAATTGAGAGATTACACCTGCTGTTGTATTCATAGTAGGATTTATTATTATTTTCAAAAATTCTAGTACAGGTGAATTCATAAGTCCTATAATTTCAAGGAGTTCATTATTTCTAGCAAATAAACTATCAGCTGCCTGATCAAAAATATAACCATTATCCATATAACGTACACTAAATGTCCCAGAGCCAATCATTGACCAAGATATGCCATTTCTAAAATAATATTGAAGATTTTTTATTGTTCGTGTTGGGCTACCATATAATTTTTTTGCAAGCGCAAACATTTCTTCACCATCATTTTCCCAGTTAACTAAATACTCATTATTTCCATACCATTTTCTAAATTCTCCACCTTTATTATACGGGAACCACTTTTTATTAGAATTTTTCGCATCTTCCCTATTTATAGAACCAAATGCCATTTTTTGATTGCTAACTTCTGCCCATCTTCTAATGAACTTATTATTATCATTTGTTGCCAACCCACGACGTGGTTCTGAAATCTCTCCTAAAAGCTTATTTCCAGAAAATAAATTTCGAGTCTGTATATTTACCCAATAAGCAATAGGACTACCAGGAATTTTCTTAAAATCATCTTGAATCGTAGAGTCAAAACGATTAAGTCCTGATCTTAGTTCTGATTCTTTTTGATCCTGCCCTGTATCTACAAGTCTAAAAAATACTGGCTTAAATCCATTTATATGTTGCCCTTGCATCACAAAAGCTGTTGTTTGTACGACTTCCCCTGATATTTCAGGAAATGCTCGAGCACCTAAATGTGCCATGGTTTGAATTGTACGATCTTGTAATAACTTTTCACGCATCGCTTCATAAGATGACAAGAACATCCAGCTTTGCATGGTTACCATACTGTTAAAACCACTTTCTTTACACCATCCAAAACCACGTTCAATAAACATGGCAAATAGATCTGACTTGCTGTCAGGGAATTTCTTCTTGGCAAAATCTTTTAAGGCTGTATTCATGCCTTTGCCACCCATATACGGCGGATTCGCAATCACAGCATCATATTGCTTTGCTAATAAATTCGCTTGCTGCACTAAAGGTAATAACTCCTGTGCTGACTGCTGTGCAAAAATATCCCCTGACGCTAATGCTATATTGAGCTTTGTTTCTAAATCAGGCAGCTTTTTAGCGAATACTTCAGGCACCTGAATCAAAGACCCAAAAGTTGAAGCATGTTCAAATAATTCTAGCAATTCTTTTAAATCCGCCTGCGCAATACCAGTGTTTGCCAAATCCTGACTCAATGCGTCTAAACGTTCAGGTTGGCTGTCTTGCAACGCAATAATATTCAGCTTCGGTGGATTGCTAAATAAACGGCGGTCATCCTCACGCGCTTTCATCAGCAGTGCAAAACTGGCCAACTGTGCCGCACGGGTATCAATATCAATGCCGTACAGGTTGTTTTCCAGAATCAAACGTGGAATATCACGGCTGCGGTAACCACGTTCTAAATAAATGGCTTTCAGGCAATCATAGGCTTCCACCAGAATATGCCCCGAACCACAGGCCGGATCTAGCACCGTAATGCTTTCAGGGTTTAAAGTATCGCCATCTTCACTAATACGAACATCAATCAGCTGTTTCAGCTGTGCATTGACCTCATCCGTTTGTTCAGCGGGTTGAATATAATATTCCCAATTATTGGCCAGCGTACTGTCAGGCTGTGCCATCATCCATAAACGGCCAACACTGTTCTGTACCAGATATTTTACAATCCAGTTCGGGGTGAATAACTGTGTCGCGGCAGGAATGTCCTCACTCTTGACGACTTTACCAATCACCTGGTCTTTCTTTTCAGAAATATAGAACTGATACAGCCAGCCAATAATCTGTACATCCGACCAGTCTTCTTCTGGAATGCTGCTGACCAGATCACGGATCAAGGAATCGGTTTTGGTGAGGTTATCCGGTAACAGCAACTCAGATTCATCAGAAACCTGTTCAAACAATAATGGCATGACCTGATTCAATGCATGACACTGAGCCAGTAACAGCTCTCGGTACAGCTCTTCGTCTTTATTGCCATCCAGCTTGAGTTCAGCCACACGGCTAGCATCTAAACCCGGTAAGTCAATATCCAGACACTCTTCCAGAATCTGCGGCAAGCCTGCACTGCCATCGGCACTGCTCAGTACACGACGACCATGATCCAGCAAGCCTTTGCATTCCATGTAGCGAATCGCACAAAGACGGTTAAACCAGCTATAAGCGATATAATCGATGGTCTGCTCAAAACTGCTGGTTTGAATGCGCTTGATCAGCTTTTCACGCGGTTTCATTACTGACAGGGGAAAAACCTGATCGCCAATCAGCAACAAGTCGCCTTTCTGCTCTGTTGGTAAAGTGCGGTCTGCGGTGATGCCGTATTTGGCCGACTGCTTGCGCATGGCTGCGATAAAATCATTGCGTGCTTGCGGTGCGTATTTTTTAATATTACTGGTATTCATCTTTAAACCTTTAATTAATGACTGATGCCAATATCCCTAACCCGAGTTAGCGGATACGCACACGCTTTTTATCACTCACGATTTTTTTCAGTTCAGCTTTGAGTGCGTCTACAAACTGATCCACTGACTCTTCTGTTTCCAGATAGACACTGCTGGAGCTTTTGCTGTAAATGCTAGCAACATCAACTTCGACTACCGGTTTCGGTGGCACTACGGCTGTCACAGGCTGTACCGGACTCGCAGCAGGTGTTGATGTAACTGGGCTGGAGGTGGTTGCAGTGTTGGTTACACTCTCGGCTTTGCTCTGAGCCAGTTGTGCCGCTTTGGCCTGACGCTGGATTTCCGCCTGAACTTCGCTCTCCAGCTCATATAAGGCTTCATCAAAACGCTCCACGGCGGTTTGGGTTTGCAGCATATAGATGGTGGACAGGCTAGTTTCCACTTCAATATCCGTTTTCAGCAGTTGTAGTGGGCGTAATAGCTTGTTACTCAGCTCAGCGGTAGCGATGCCACTGTTTTTAATCTCGGCTTCTAACTGTTTGATCTTGTCATCAATTTGCTCTACCGCATGGCTACGCTTCTCACTCAACAGTCGCTCATTGACGCTTTCAACTGTGCGAACTAAATCAGCGATTTTATTTAACAGGCCGTAGGGCGATTCAAGGGTTGAAATATGATGTAATTCGGAGAGGGCTTTTTTAGCGAGCTCATCACTGCCCAGCGCCTGTTTGTTTTTCTCAAAATGACGTAAGGCCTGTTGCAGTTGTTGCCAGCTTGGCATCTGATTACTAAAGAATTCATGAATGTCACGATAATCTTCTTCCAGATCCAAATAGTCGTCCTTGTGATCAACCACGGCCTTAAAGAAATCGAAGCTGTCGCTATTCGCCAGCAGACGTTCCAAAGTCAGAATCAACTTTTCAATCACTTTCTTGCCTGGGAACTGTCCGACATCTGTTTTGCTTTTGTACGACTTAAAGTTGGCTAACCAGTTTTTAAAATGTTGGGTATAGAATTCAAATAGCTCTTTCTCTGTCGCTGGTCCCATAGCCGAGAATAGATCTTGGGTCAGTTGGCGTGCCTGTTTCAACACCTGATCATCAGTCTGGCGCTTTTTAATGATCGACACATCGCGTCGACGGCGGCTGTTTTGTAAAGGCTCAAAGGCATCTTTTAACTGCAAGCTGCCACCATTTAACTGCAGTGAAATCCGCCCCATTGCCGCCAGCTGACCTACCAGCAATAAAATCTCGGCATCTGGCCAGCCATAAGGGCGTTTAGCAAAACGATCCACCACATCCGATACCAGAATACGTTCTGTACCTGTTGCCCGCAGCGAGATGTACTGTTCCACTTCTTGTAGGGCTTTCGGATTCGTTTGACCACCATCCAGAGACAATCCGAGCTGCGCCATATCATCGACAGTCAAGACGGCGTTCAGTTCACGCCAGGCATCCTGCTGATAGACTTGCAAATAGCTCAGTTTGGTATAGGTATTTTCAAGCAGATAACGACACGCCTCATCCAGCTTGGTGGAAGGGCTAGAAGATGAAAGTTGTAGATGTTGACCCAAGGCATAACTTTCCGCATCTAGCAGCATTTCTTCAACCCGGGCACGCAGGCGTTTTTTACGCTCCTGATTCTCACGGCCACGGTCTGCCAGGATACGGCTGATATCCGATTGGGTGCCATCATCATTTAAGCGGATGAATTTATTGGTTTTCAGCCAGGTGCGCAGTTCATTAAAGAACTGTTTATCGTCTGCCAGTTTAAACAGCACTTGTCCTTCGTCCTGAGTACTTTTACCAATACAGTAAGCTTCAGTGTAGAGGTTGTATTCCGTATCAAGCGGAGAAATAATTTCAACTTTCAAATCGCTCTCATACTTCCCATCCAGGCTATGGCTATCTAGGAAACGACCAATCTGATAGTCCATCTTGTTGGCTTGATGGCGGTATTTGTTCTGATCGCGCAGTAAATCTTTAAAGATCAGATTGGCTAACTCTTTATTTTCTTCTGAAGCAGCCAGATCAGTGGCTTTAATTTTGCGGGTGATATCGCGCTCTTCATTGGTGAGGAACAGGAACTCATCACCATTGCGGGTAATCAGGCTCTCTTTTTCCAGACGCAGCAGGCTTTCTTCAATACGCTTGCGTAATGCCAGCTTGTCTTCGTCAATTTTCTCAATCGACAAAGTCACCAGGTTATCCAAGGTCCCTTTGATGATATCGACATAGCGGATCATAAACAGCGTGCGCAGCATCTGTACGTCAAAACTATCTAGGGTTTGATTCTGCCCTGCCTGGTCGATGGTGCGCTTCACTGCAGTATCCAGAAATCCTTCCACTGAGGTATAGAAGCGGTGGAAAGGAACCAGTGCACCGACTTCATCTGTAGCAATCGCATTCGCGGCCATCTGGAACGCATCCAGCATGGACCGTTCACCATAGGCCAAGTGTGCACCGGTCGCACCGACTTTACGGATTTCTTCAAATACTTTTTGCACCAACTGGAAATGGTACGGCGCAAAAGGATAGTTATGGATAAAGCTGTCTGGACCCTCATAGTTGTTGAGTGTTGGGCCTGAACGGTCAAAGGTAATCTGGTTTTTTAAAATATCGCCCTTTTGCTCAAACACCGATCTGAGCAATGCTTCTGCTTCCGGGGTTTTACGTAATAAACGTTTCTGGATGACTTCATCGGTATTGGAACTGGACAGTGATAAACGGGTTTTAAAACGCCCAGCAATCTTGGAGAAATCATTGGCTTTGGAAGAAGACATCTCACCTAGAACCGCGTCGATGTCCGCCTGTGAGGTGACGACAATCCAAGCACGGCCTTTACAGATCGTACCAAGGTTTTCAGTAATGGTCTGTAAAGTCAGCATCAAGCGGGTATCGCTGCCAATAAACTGCCCCACTTCATCCACCAGGAACAATATCCGTTGCTGTGGTCCTTTGCTATCTAAGTATTCTTTCACCCACTGACAGAAGTTTTCGACCGAAACACTAAAGGTCTGCTCAGAATCCTCAAACCATTTATGCGCAGCTTCAGCAGATAAGTTGAGGGCTTGGGAAATCGCGGTTTCGACATCATCCTGATAGAACTGATAGCCGTCACGCTCCTCTAGCCAGGACATACCGCTGGATTCCTCAAACGCCTGTTTAAAGCGTTCGTAGACACCTTTCTGGCTCAGGTGACGTTCCATATGGGCAATATGTGGATGGTCAGCACTAAAACCCTGATACTCGTTAAACACGCGTAAAAACACATTCAGGATCGGATTGCCATCATCATTGGAGCTGGCTTTACTGTCGATGTTAAACAGGATGACATCGGCATGATGGCTGACGGCCTTGCCAATATCCGCACGGATAAACGCATCACGAATTTTGCTTTCATCAAAGAATTCTGCAGCACTGCGTTCGTTACCTTGCGCATCGCGTGCCACTTTATTGGCCAGAATATACGACAAGGTTTTCAGGAAATGTGATTTACCTGAACCAAAGAAGCCTGAAATCCATACGCCGACACGGTTAGCAATCGAAGGATCGCTCAGGTCTGTGCCATAAGACTGGAAAAAGTCCCGAAAATGCTTTTCCAGTTCATTGGTGACCACATACTCATCGAGTTCCTGATAAACCGTGGTATTGTCATTCTGGTCTGCTTTTACGACCCCGTTAATTGCACGATCTAATGGCTTGTAAAAAAGCTCTTTAATATTCATCTCAATCAATTCCCCCGAATTCTTATTTCTATTTGCCGTGTTAAGGCACTAATCTGAATGCTCTGTAGTAATTGTTGCTTGGAATTTTTCCAAATAAACTCATGGCTTGACCATCGTAATAACCTGGGTAAAACAGCACGACCGGCTTATGCCCCAGTAACGAATGTAAACTGTTCAATAAGTGATGGGCACGTAACAGTGGCCAAACCGAACCTACCCCAGTCATCAACACAATATCTTGCGCATTGGTGGCATATTTACTCACCAGATAGGGCGCGAACTTATCCATATGCAGTGGGCCTTTCAGCGCTTTGAGCAGCGCCTCATCGCCTTTGTCTTTTTGCATTTGAATGGCTTTATCGATGAAGTTACGCTCAGCCAGATAATCCACCACGGCTTGCAGCAGGTTGATATTCACCACCTTCAGCTGACTGTGTTTTTTCTCCAGCATCCCGTCTAGAAAATGCAGATATTCGCGCACTTTCAACTCATCTTCAGGTGCATAATCAAAAATCCAGAAGCCAATTTCATTGCCCAGTCCTTGCCCGGTGAGAAACTCGGTGGAAAGAATTCGCTCTGGAATCTGGTTCAGACGCTCATGTATTTTTTGACTCATTGCTGCCCCTCTACAACTACCGCGTCCATAGCGACACTTCCATAGATCTTTTAATGCGTTGTTTATAATGTTCTTCCAACAGGCTACGCAGCTCTGCTCTGACGATCACACGCTGCAACTCCAGCTTACGGGTATTTTTTAAGTAACCGGCTTCTGCCAGGATGCGAAACACCACCTGCCCCATTTTTTTCTTGCTGGACTCTTTCCAATCACAGATATCAAGATCGCGTTGTGAACGCTCATCCAGAAAGTCTGACCAAATATAGCTATCCAAGTATTGAGCCTGGGAGATATAGGCCTCTCTCATCACCGTTTCCATAAACTCAAGCAGCAACAGGTTGCGTTCCAGTGCCCCACAAAAAGCCACCTGAGTCGCCAGCTCATCATCCCCATCCCGCAAAGCTTTCCAGAAATCAGGCTCTAAGCGCTCCAGACGCTTACGAATAGCGGTGGCATTGCGTTGAGCTGAAGCAGGCGTTCTTTTTTGCAGAATATTGTCAATCTGAATTGCCTGATGCCATTGTTCTGGAGTCGCTTCTCGTAATAACAGATCCGCGATCAGCCGGCTTTCACGCACCATCAGGGAACCGCCAATCAGGTCACTGTCATAATAAAATTGTTCTAACATAGCCAATCTCCTATGAAGCTTGATCAAACAGGTAAGACGACAGCTTTTCGATATCTGAACCTTGTAACACTAAGGTATATTTCAAGGCATCTTCCGCCTCAGCCAGCGTGATCGCGGCCTGATATCGCTGCAAGGTATAGTGAGCCAGGGCTTTTTTCACCGGAATCTGTAATCTGCCATCAGGCATGCAGAAGTCTTTTTCGACCAGCGCTTTTTGAGCTTCATTCAATTTTGGATTAGGGATCAGCGTCAGTACAATTTCTTCATGCCATTGCTGATCCTGAGCAGGGTCTACTGACTCAATCGCCACCACAACAGGTGTGCGAGCAATTCTGGAGAGTAAAAAGTCCTTAAACTGCTTGCTCTGATGGCAATAGGCACGGACATGCCAGCGAAAACCGGTATACACCAGGGTATGTGGGGAAATCATGCGTTCATGCCACTGCGGATTCTGCATGGAGGCATAAATCATTTTTAAAGTACTTTGGTTCCGGCAGGCACGCAAAACTTCCCGAATCACTTCAGGACATACACTGCGATCAGGTAATTGAACTGCTGCAAGATTCGGTTCTGGCATCGCAATCAGGGCATGCGATTCACTAACCAAACCTGACAACATATTGAGATATTCATTGATATGCGCTGTAGTCAGTACAGGCTGGAAGCTGGCTTTAGGCACATAACCCTTGACTGAGGGGTCATGAATCAAGGCATGGGGGTTATACAGCGTATTGTAACGCTTGATATCCGCAGAAGCCTGCTGTCGACTGAGCCCAAACCAGCTCATCAAACGATTGGTGACCAAACGACCTTCCCAGTATGCAAGCAGCTCGATCGCTCGCATTCGTAGCAGGACTTCATGCTTATGTGTCGTCATATACCAATCAGTCAATAAATAGCAGTTTTAAGATTACCCTACAGCAAATATACAGTAAAGATTTTTGACGGTATTTTAAGGTAGTATTGCAATCACCAGATAAAAAATATACGGATGTCTCTATGGGGACAACCGACTAGCGAGGTAGATGAGGATCTGAGATTCTCTGAATTTACCTCTATTAACTGAAATACACAGCGAACTGGTTTTGCAAATGGGGGAAATATGGACTTTAGATTTCGCAAGAGCATTAAAATCTTACCGGGTTTAAAAATTAATCTGACGCATAAGGGCATCAGCAGTGCGAGCATTGGCAAACCCGGTGCTTCTTTAAATATTGGTAAAAAAGCACCCGAACCAGCGTGGGCATTCCCGGAACAGGACTTTCTTATTCCAAGCATCATCCCCATACAAACAGGCCGAATACCCCACAGAATACCTCTCAGCAACCATCTCCATTGAATAACCCAGGTATGCAGACATCCAGATCAACTGTCTGGCTCTGGATCGCGTTTGGGGTGTTGTGTTTTATTGTTGGAGCAATCGTTTTTTAGAGGCTTTACAATGATGTTTGATTTTTATCATGGAATCATTTGAAATGTCAGCAGTAGGCCTGAAGAAACACTAAAATTGATGCTGAGTACGATATTGGTCAGGTGTTCAACTTACTTCTAATCTTTGAATATTAAGTTTAATCATTTTTCCAGTGAGCTTAAAGTTACCTTCTTTCCATTCTGCGATCACTGCTTGATTCATAGCATCTGAACTCACAGTGGTCCAATCGATCGTATAACCTTACTTAAATAGTATCTGGCCTAGCATGAAACATTGTGAGCGACCATTACCTTCTCTAAATGGATGAATATAATTTAAAACAACAAAAAATCTGGCTAAAAAACTACAAACCAAATCTATATTTTCTTTATTATTAATCAAATGGTTAAAATTATTATTGAGGCATGAAAACAGCAGATCTGTTAAAGGAGCTATGCTATTGTAATGGAGAAAGATACATTCACCTTTATAGGTATTCACGCGTCTTAATTGGCCAGCCCATGGGTAGACATCCATAAATAATTGATGATGTATATTTTGTAGGTGCTGTAAATCAAAATTGCCTAGAAAAACAGAGATATTTTCCTGTAATCTTGTATTTTGTAAGGCACTTAGCGCTTTCTCTGCCTCATTCAGGTCTTTGGTATTAGAAATACCAAGATTGTTGATCAAAACACCATTTTTATCACAGAATGGATCATCATAAAAATCTTCTTCCGTCAGATAATAATGTAGTGCATCATCAAAAAACATTTTTATCTTACACGGTACATTTCAACGAGTGTATTTCTGGCTTGTTCAAATGTCTTAGAACCCTTCACATAGTCATTAATTGCTTGTAAGCCTTTATTATCTACAACCAAATTATCTACGGCAAATGAAGCTTTTACGATTTTAAAGGCTTCAGTACGGCTATTTCTCATACCAATAACTTTTTTCATAAAATTCTCGCTTCAAATGGATCATGCAGACTCTAAGGATATAATATTTTCATTGAGAAAAAAGAAGTTCCTATGAAGTTTTCACAATTATCTTAATAATTCGCCTTGAATAGGCTTTGTTGCACAAACCTATCTGTAAAGGCTTTTTCAGCGATATAATTTTCAAATGAAGAAGCCTACACACAAAATCTACCGCACAACCAATTGGCCCGCATATAACCGAGCACTCATTAGTCGCGGAAATATTGCCATTTGGTTTGATCCTGCTACGCAATGGTATGCTCTATCAAAAGGCAAACAAGGGCGAAATCAAATCTACTCCGACGCAACCATCCAATGCTGCTTAATGATTAAATCTTTATTTCGTCTGTCTTTACTTATTGCCACTGGCTTTGTGCAAAGTCTAATTAAACTTTGCGGATTAAATTGGATAGTACCAGATTACACCACGCTTTGTAGAAGACAAAAGCATATTGATATTGCAATTAGTTACCAAAAAAGTAGCGATGGGCTGCATCTACTCATGGACTCTACAGGGATGAAGTTTCTAGGTGAGGGCGAATGGAAACGCAAGAAACATGGGCCTGAATATCGTCGCCAATGGCGTAAACTACATATTGGTATAGATGCTAAAACCCTACAAATACGCGCTATTCAGCTCACAACCAATAATGTCAGTGATTCACAGGTGCTTGGTGATTTACTTAATCAGATTCCACAAGATGAGCAGATTGACTCTGTTTATACCGATAGAGCTTATGACAACAAGCAATGCCGTCAGGTCATTGCAGATCGGCAAGCGCATGCGGTAATTCTACCTAGAAAAAATGCGAAACCATGGAAAGATACAAAGAGTAGCTCGCTAGAGCGAAATGAATTACTTCGAACAGTTACACGTTTAGGCAGGACACTATGGAAAAAATGGTCAGGCTATCATCGGCAAAGTTTGGTTGAAACTAAGATGCACTGCATTAAATTATTAGGAGATAAACTCAGTGCAAGGAGTTTTGATAGCCAAGTGAATGAGATTCATGCACGTGTAGCAGTCCTCAACAGATTTACGGAATTAGGTCGACCACTTACGCAAGTTACGCCTTAAATTTGGCTCAATTTAGAGCGGTTACATCCAAAATAAATCAATAACTTAACTTAATTCGCTGCATTCTTGTTGCACTATTTTTTAAAATTGCATTAGTGTTGCTTTTGGTATTTTTAAACTACATTCAAATTTATTTTAAATCCACTTTAATTGGCAATTCCCAACGGTGTCTATTAAACATCACTGTTCCATCATTGTTGATTGGTAATTGATTGCCGTTATAGTCAAAGACCTTTAAGACTTTACCGCCATTGTTTACCTCAGCAAGCAAATTGCAAGTATGCTCAAGCTTTCCAGCTTCTGTAACCATAATCATTAGCTGCATGATAAACCTCGAGAGAATATGAAATGAGAAAAACTTTGCTCAAAATGTGCAATTATCCAGTTAATTGAGCAAATAATTGCACATTATTAAAGGCCTTATTCAAGAGCCTTTTCAAAGTTAAAGCTTCCGTCTGCATTCTGAAGTGGAGTTTCTTCTAAATAAATTGACTGAAGGCCATTTGCTAGCCCCTCAATTTCTCCTTCAGCTAATCCATAAAGGACTTTAATATAAGTTTTTGACTGTGCAGAATCTGGAGAAATTACGGGTTGCCGTTGTTTTTTACTTCCCTTTTTTGCGCCTACTACTGCATTCATAAGAAATCTCACGCAATAAAAAAGGCGCTAGAAAGCGCCTTTTTAATAATTTGAATTTACATCTGATCTTCTGGATATTGACCAGCACTCACAATAAATCCACCAATCTCACGTTGCTCATATAAAATCGGCACAGGATTACCTTGAGCAACCGTTGTTACGGCTCCGCCAAAGCCTTTATTCGCTCTGTTTCCATCTTGGTTTTGATCTTGAGTGGTTTCGATTTTAGGCATTAACATCATGGCAACTCCCCCGAGCATCATCCCAATACCAGAGCCAATCAGAGCAGCTCCTAGTGGGGCTCCACCGCCCAATGTACCTACCGTCGTAACTGAAGCGCCAATCTCCTTATCAAGAACGTCCAGCACCCATTTGCGGAATTGCTTCCCTACAGCAGTACGAGCAAACATTGCTATTAGGTGGCAACCACGTAGTGAGAAAATCCGCATACCCAAATTGGGTAGCCGAGGATTATCAATAATTTGTGTCATATTTTCCGTAAATTCATCAGAATTACGATTAAAAATTTTACTGACCGCGTTCTCTTGTTTATATCCTAATGCTTGTGCCAATTCACCTGAAGAAAGCCAAATCTGGCCATCTTGCCGTGGCACGGGATTGAATTTCACTTCATTAAAACTTAATGCTAAACTAGACATATCAATATCCTTTCCTATGGTTGTTGATAAAAGCCCCTTGCCGTCAGAAAGTTGGGGGCTTTTCTTTTTCATGGCTTTTAGCCTTGATGAAGTCATCTTATTTAATATCTTTTATTGTCTCAATTCTTTTTGTTGTGCTATCACAAAAAATAGTAATTATCTTTTATTGTGCTACAATATTCTAAAATTTAACTTGTGGTGCAGCAATGGAAGTAAAGAATAATGTTGCCTATTTGCGTGAAAAAGCAGGATTAACGGTTTATGAACTATCAAAGCGATGTGGTTTTGTTAGTGGCAGCAGAGTTTTATCAAACTATGTGACACGAGCTGAGCAAGGACATTCTGTCAAGGTTGATACAGCCTTATTTATATATAAAGAACTCAAAAAAGCTGGTGTATGCGAGAAGTTTGAAGATGTATTTTGGCTTTCTGATGAAATAACAGAGAAAACTACAGAACATCCAAACCCGAAATAAATTGCCAATATTATCAAATATGGTAATATTAACTCTCATTGAGTAGAACATGATATGTATACAATTGAATATTACAGCGAAGACGTTCAGGATGAGATTCTTACATTACCTGATGGTCTTTTGGCTCGATATTTTAACTTAACTGACCGTATGGTGATTTACGGCGCAAACTTAGGAGAACCTCACACATTACCAATGAGTAAAGGACTATTTGAGTTGCGCTTAAAATCTCAAGAAGGTATTGCTCGTGTTATGTATTGCACACTAGTCGGTAAACGCATTGTAATGCTCCATAGTTTTGTTAAGAAAACCCAAAAAACACCTAAGCAAGATCTAAACCTAGCACTTGACCGCATGAAAGAGGTGAAAAATGCGAACACATGAAGAAATGAAAGCACTTGCATTATCTCGTTCAGCAGTGCGTACCGAATACGAACGAATTGAACGTGAAGAAATGCCCCTGCTCGATATGGTACTTACTGCACGTCGAGATGCAGGTCTATCCCAAGCGCAAATCGCGGAACGCATGGGAACAAGTGTACCTGCCGTTTCACGGCTAGAAAAAGCATTGATCACAGGCAAACCATCACCATCTATTGCCACATTGCAAAAATATGCTGCGGCAATTGGTAAACATGTTGAAGTGCGTTTTGTCTAAATAAAAAAGCACCCTAGGGTGCTTTTTACCAATTCACTAATCAATCAACTTTACACATTTAGCAACAACATCCTGTGCGTATAGACCCTTATCTTTGAAATTACTGTTATACGCACGATCAATATCTCTTAAGCCTTCTTCAATTTCTGCTTTTGATGCATTTTTGTCTGCTAGTATTTCATTCCTTAAGCTTTCCTTGGAAACCCCTTTAAGCCTTGCATCCATTCATTATAAGAGACTATCCTTTACACACTCATTGCGCTCTTTTAAAGATAATTTATTTGGAGTGCAGTATGCTTCCCAAATTATTGCAAATGTCTCTGGTTCAACACCTTCTGAATCCTCCATTAAGACTCCACCATCAATAGAGACATATCTCTTAAAACCAACATAACCACCGTAGCTATTCTTAGAATTTACCTCTCCGCAATATCCTTTTATATTTTGGAATTGGGCGAATCAGGATCTTTTAAGGTGCTTAAGATAGCTTCTTTTGACTCTTTTTCCACCTTTGAGCAACCATTAATCCCTACCAAACCAAGAACCAAGAACCAAGAACCAAGAACCAAGAACCAAGCTTAAAAAATAATCTTTTTCATATAATATCAACACCTTAAAATTAGCTAATAATCCAAATAAAAATTATTAAAGCTATAAATAAAATAATCCCACAAATAATCCATTCAGCGTTAGGGTAACCCCATACATTATCTGGATTATTAAAATCGGGTTCTCTTCTACGTGTTGTTTTCTTAGTATGACTAGAGAACTTGGAATAAGATAAACCAGTACCCGGTAAACCTACTGTTGTTCGAGTTCCCTTCTTACTAACATTTACTCGTGCCCCTTTTCCACCAACAGAAATACTTTAGACTCCTTTTTTACTTATATTTACCCGGACTCCCGGAGCAATTTTTATACTTTTTCTAAAATTTAATCCCATATCGTCACCTATCTAGAGCAGATCTTTTTAGAAGCACTGATGGAACCATCATTACAAACAAACTTACTACCATCGCAATGACTTACCCCACCTTTCTTACCAGAGCAAGGTTGTCTGCCTCTACCTGCTTCCGCAACATTTAATGAGCTTAGAACTAATAAAAGACTTAAAATGACTTGTTTCATGGTTTTTTACCGTTTGTTATAAAGTGAATAAACTTTAACAAATTGGTTAATAAATGTCACATATGAAGATATTAGATACATTTAATAAACCAAGCTTGTTTATAAAATTTAATCACAGCCTCAAAATCTCTCAAAAGTACTTCTTCTGAATATTGATGCGGAGAAGGCTTCAGTAGTGCTGGCATATAGTGGTTTTTATAGACTTCTGGATATGACTTACACAATATCTCACGCTTCTCATCATTTGGTACATCATGATTATTTAATGCATCTAGCATCTTGTCTATTTCATGTTTTGAAGTTAGATAGTCCTCTTCAACTGAAGGAGGAAGTGGTTTAATTTCAACTTTTTTAGTGCAGCTAATTAAAACTACTAAAAAAATAGAGCATCCCAATGTATAAAAGTTTTGCTAACATATTTTTAAATCTTATAATTAATTGTTTCTATTATATATTTCTTAAACTTTGAAATCTTTATTTTTTAGATATTAAAAAGCCACTCGATTGAGTGGCTTCACCACATTAAGCATTTAACAGCTTTTCAGCACCAGCGGTTAATTTTAGTAAATACCTCTATGGTTATTTTTTAGGATTGTTAGTTTTTTTATGTGACTCATCTAGAAAGAGATTATCAATTGTAAAAAATACAATCATTAAAGATGTCTCTTTCTACCGGCAATTCATAGTGCTCACAGTATGCAGAGACGGTAGAAATATCCAAAGATAGCAAAATACCTTGCTCATATCGGGCCACCAACTCGCTGTTCGCCGTTCACCATATACTTACAGGTAGAAAGCATCGGGCGAAGCACTTCTTCCCATGCAACCCATTTACAGTCGGCCCATTCATCAATAATTAAGAAAAATAAACCAGATCCACGAAGGTCATCATAGTTATCTAGACCAACAACACGGATAATATGACCACTTCTTAATGTAATTGAACATTCAATTTCATTAGGCTTACCAGCTCGCCAAGATGCTGGAATAGCTTGTTTTAGTCGCTTCCAGAAAACCCGTTTTGCTTGCTTAAAGGTAGGCGCTGCATACCAGATTTCATCCTCTACCGAAACATTCCATTTAGCCGCTAGTCTTGCGGCTCTTCGCATTTCCGCTTTGGCCAAGAATGTTTTACCGAAACGTCGGCCACAAACAGCATCACGAAATCGGGCTTCTTTT
The DNA here is from genome assembly GCF_056725885.1 of Acinetobacter sp. GRABPA_MV_2. Lineage (NCBI taxonomy): Bacteria > Pseudomonadati > Pseudomonadota > Gammaproteobacteria > Moraxellales > Moraxellaceae > Acinetobacter > Acinetobacter sp. GRABPA_MV_2. The sequence continues at coordinate 5,866 of NZ_JBWZNA010000027.1, read as the reverse complement.
TGCCAGCCCCACAAATAAATATTGGCTTGCTTAGGCGTTAATTGAACTGAACCTTCTGGAGGATTAAAGAATTGGCTCATTTGGTATCTCCTCATCAGGATTCAGCACAAGCTTGTAATCCTCTTCAGGTGGACGATACTCAGGTGGATTTACCTCACGTTGTAACTTCTGAAGTTCAAGTTTTTTAATCTCAAGTTCTACTTCAGCTTTAGTTTGGTTCGCTTCAGAATTACCACCTTTATTATTTTGTTCCCCCTTCTTCTCATAAAACCCTTTCATGATCTTTTGTATTTGGTCCACGATCTTAATTGTCATGGTCACATTGTTTTTTTAGTCCAAAGCAAATCAATTAAAATCTTCAACTGAACAATGTCATTTGCTCCACTGATTTTATTTAGTGGCTGACTCAAATACTCTTCCCGTGTATTTTCGAAAATTTCTTTGAGTTCCTTACTTAAGTCTCTCCCAGCAAACTTTGTAGGGTCATATGACTCTACCTGCTGTCTCGAAACATCAATGTCAAATTCCTCCTTGACGAGACTTACTGTTTCTTGAGGGGTGTTAAACACAGCAAACGATTGTACAATAAAGAGTTTCTGCTTTTTTTAATGTCGCCATTTCTCTCTATCCGTCAAGGTACGTCAAGGAAACATGGCAAAAAAAATGAGCCAAAAGGCTCAGGTAATTACACAGTTTCCACAGCATTTAGAAATATCTAAATCAGAAACAAACGGCGGGTTTTTAGCGACTTCAACAAGCCGCTTAACACTGTCATTAGCTCCCCAGCGCTTAACAACACCGATGAACTCTTCCACATCGTGGCCAGCTAAATAGTGCTTTGGTAAGCCAGTATGATCGCTGTAAATAATCTCACCGTCCGAATCTCGCTCTACACCAATGTGATAGAGCTCATGTTCAATCAAAGCACAAAACTCGTTATCGTTTGCCTTTTCACAAAAGCTTGCATCGATAGTGATTAAGTAAATTGGAACAAAACCGAACCAATCACGCATTTGCTGCTCTTGACGGGCTTTCTTCCAGCCGCCTTGTTGAAACATAACCTTTTCACATTGGCCGAGCACCATGCGCTTAGCTCTCGTATAAGCAGTAGAAGCCCATGCAAAAGCCAAAAACCCCTCATTGTCATGAAGCATCTCAGCGATATGGTCATGATCTGGATTATGTAAAGGTCCACCAAGTGTAAGAAAATTAGCAACTACCCAGTTTTTTAAATCAGACGCAGGTACTATGCGAATCGCTTCCTCTTCATCTGCTTGGTCAATAAAATCAGTTGGAGGAAATGGTCTGATCTGATCCATTAAATATTTGCCTCTTTAAATTTTTTAACCACTCACTAGCGTATTCAGTCCGTAACTGCAAAGGTCCAGACTCATCAATGCGGCATCTTGAAGCTGTCTCTATGCGAACTACGGTGTAGCCCATCTCTTCAGCCACATCGTAACGATCAAGACTACAAGCTTTATTTTTAAGTTTGCCCTTACGACCGCCAGACCATGGACCACCCACAATTTCAACTAGTATTCGATACTCAATTAAATGAAAGTCAAACCGCCAGTGCTTAGTAGACTTAAACTGAAATTTCTTTTCATATTTAATTTCCAGATTATCTAAAGTTTCAGTAAATTCTTCTTCTGCCTTTAGATATTTTTGTGTAGGCTTTGGCAGTGGCCAGCTTTTAGTTTTAGGTTCTTTTTTCCGAGTAAGCCAAAAGTATTCTGTAGAATCCATTATTCTTACCCATAAAAAAACCGCCCTTAGGCGGTGGCTAAACTCACAGGCAATATAGTATTACTTCTTAAAAGTTGACTTATAGAGCTTTGAATTAAAGTAATCCGTAATTTCTTTACCTTCGGTTTGAATTTTTTCCTCATTTAAAGGTAAAAAATCTAATTCAGATTTCAAGCTCATATACTCTGGAATAAATTTCTTTATAGGCGGAGGTGGTTTAGGTCCACCTTCTGTAATTTTTTCGATAAATCCAGCTAACCATAAAATATACTCACCTTCTGAATTATGAGGAGGAATCAAACTCACATCTATTTTTACTTTACATTCATCTAATGGTCTACTGAACAATTCAACAAAATCAATAAAATTAAATTTTAATTTAAATTCTGTTCCCTCAATTTCTCTGCGTATACATGTCATAAGTAAGTTCATATTTTCAATACAGTCATGTGAAAATAATTCCTCATCTTTAATTTTGTTATAAATATTTTCCGCAAACATGAGATACTGTGGCATTTCAGCAGCTCCTCATTTTTATAAAGTATTTTTTCTTAAGGTAGTCCTATTATAACAATGTTGCAACAAGAAATTTTCCATTTTTAGTTTAAGGAATTTTTTAAAATTATAAAGACGATTAGATTCAATAAATTAGTACGAATAAAAGCTAGGGAAGTTTGATTTTTCTAATGAGCTTTGAAATGGATTATTGTGTTTAGTTGATCAATTTAAAAAGCTTGCCTAGTAGGCAAGCTCCCCTTTTTGATATTTGCGCTGATCAACAAGGTTTAGTGTTACCTACAGCAACACACTGATAATACAGAAATATTTAAAAATAAAAAAGCCCACTTCCTATTTTTATTCAGAAATGGACTTAGCGAAAAAAACGCTTAAACCTGAAATAGGAAATATCTATTCGGAAATATTTCCAACTTCATATTGGCATAATATTTAAGCACTAGCAATAGGGATTGAATTAAAAATATCAAATATTCATATTTAAATAGATAAAGATTTCTTTTTTTAAATGGTTTTATTTTTAGCCTACATAATTTTTTTACTTATCAAGACTTATAAAGAATATGTGCCCATCAATAGGTAATACTTAATAAGGTCTTATGTGCAGTAACCATTAGGCTCTAGAGAGTAAGAACTCAAACTGACTAAAAATAAAAAATAATTAATTTTCAATATCAATGATCATATACTGCAAAGTTAAGTATATTCCAACTTCTCCATTGTTGAGTGCCTCATATAAGTCTTCATCAACGAAATCTCCAGATTCATCATATAGCCATTTATGAATTTGAATAATTTGTATATTCCCTTTTTTGTCTATTCTTGCTATTGGGTCTATTACGGACCGAACTATCACCTTCTTCTTCGTCTCAACATCAAGCAATGTGATAATTGTCATTTTAAAATCCTTATAAATATCCTGTATAACAACTACGCTCAATCAATAAAGATTTTTATATTTAAATTACTCAAATAGCAATCTTTTCAATCTAAAAAATAAATAAAAAACACTTTAATAGTATGTGCCTATTAGAAAAGATACCTTAAATCTTCTACTAGCAATAAAAAACCGCTTTAAGGGCGGTTCATATTATTCATCAATCTGATCATGCAGTTTTTTGATAAACTCTATAAGCTTTTCTTTACTTGCTGCATTATTTAAAACCGCTACTGTTATATCGCTTTTCGCTTTGATTTTCGCACTTTCAACCACCGCATCATATTCAATATTATTCATTACCATTTGTTAGTTTCTCATTTTATAAAGTGAGAGACATTAATAATATGAAATCAGCAACTATACAAGCACCTACTTAAGATCATCAGGCGTTTCCAAATAACACCCATTTTTATTACAGAAAGCATGAATGTCGTTTAAGTATTCGGTTAATTGAACTGTACTTGCGTCTGTAGTGCTCATTAGCTCACATAGGCCACTTGCTACATCTTGGTAGAGAGGATGCTTAGAATCTTTCAACTCTCTTACAGCCTTGAATGTTTTCTTGTATTGGCCAACGTCATCGCAATCATAGATTTTTGCTAAGAAGTTTTTCTTAAAGAACAGATGCTTGCAATCTTTATCTGTACCTTGACGTTTAGCCCATTGATTAAGCCACATCCAGTACAAACGGTTTTGAGCCTTCGAACGATCTTTATCTTGTGGTGCGATCAATACAACTAACGGCTTCCCTTCATTCACTGCCTTAGCATGATTCACATTAAGAAAGTTAGTTACTGGTGAAATGTCGCAATGGTTCTTAACAACATGTCGGAATTCCATTTTGACCTCGCAATAAAAAACCACCCGTGGGTGGCTTGATTTTTTTTGATAAATTAATCAACAGCTCAAAAATGGGTAACTGTCAGATCGAGTTTGGACTACAACACTTTAGCTCATCGATTTACCAAAGCGCTAATCTTCACACTATTGTTTAAAATCCAGTAATCAAACTGTGATGCTAAAGCTTTTAAATTCCCCTTTTTAAGCTGCTTAGGCTATTTTAACCAAAGTTCATCTTCTTGCATGATTTTTAACATTAAATTAAATATAACCAGTAGAGTAACATTTTTTTTATTAGGGCCAACAACTCTTTGAAAACTAAATTTAACTGTTCTCTCAAGCACTTCCAGATTAACTGGATAATTCTGTTTGTCTAAATTTAGGTGATCTCCAATAATTGGCTCTATACCAGCAATAAAATTAGCAATTCGTTGCTCATCATCTTTCTTTATGCATTGAAAATGTAGAAAGTTTTTACGTAATTTTCCAAATAATAATAATACCTTAAGTGCATTGACCACGTTCAACTCTTTAGGTATATCTTTCCCCTTATCATGTTGGTTATGCAAATCAAGGAGAGGAATTATTTCATCAGAACGTGTCAGTTTCTTAGCTTTGTCGTAAAGCTCATCAAACCAACCCACATCTAAATTTTTATTACTAACATAATTCGTTTTTAAATTAAAATTTTTGGGGTCCATCCATTTAGTGCTCATAAATTGACATCGCTGCATCCATTCTTGTGCTTGAATATCTTCGCTTGAACGGCCATCTCTTAAACTTATCAAACGTTGAAAAGGCGTCAGAGTACTCTTCTCGATACTAAACTTCTTTTCTTGTCGACCAGCAATCATAACTGGCTCTGTTTGCTGATAAGAGTTAAACCATTTCTGCTGCTGAGTATAACGATTTAAGTTTATGTACTCTGTACTTGAATTCACTGGACCAAAACACTGTTCTAGGACTTTTTTTGAAATGATACACGGCGAATTGTAAATTCGATCGACTGCTAATAAATCCAAAACATGAAGATAATTTGAAGCCGTTTGTTCAATACTGCTATGCCCCATCCAAGAGGCAAGCACCTGCCATTTATGTTGAATAATCTCTTCATGAGCACGTGCTTTAACACCAAACAATAAATCACGCATCTTTTTTGCTTTTACCCAAGGACAATCTGTATATGTTTTAATCATTTCTTTTGAACCCAGCAAAGTTATTGCTAGATAGTTAGCAGCACTGTGGCGCAACGTATGAAAACTAAAGCCATGATGCATACCTAATATTTGGTTAAACAACTCTACTGTAATTTTGCTGATACATTGATCAGTTAATACACGATGATTAACACTAAAAAGTAGATCATCCTGCTGATTAAACAAATATTGTTCATAACGATGTTGTATGTAATGTTGTACTACTAAAAACTCATGTTCTGACAAGGCAATTTTCAATGGTATTTGACGATTTGCACTTTGCGTTTTCAGACGGCGATATGAATTGTTCTGAATATGAAGCGTGATATTATTAAAAGCTGTATTTTCTTTTTCTTTATAAAGTAACTCTGGGCAAATAATATCTTGTATTTTAAGACAACGAACTTCATTTAATCGGAGTCCAGTTCTATAACTCAGTAAATACATCAGCTTTAAACAACTCAGATGATCGACCCACTCTGATGCCGTTGGCTCTTGACTTAAATGTTCTAGTTTTTCCAATAGCTTGCCAAATAGCAAAGGGCTTACTAGGCGTGCATTGCAAATTTGTAAATGCTTAAAACTTGAATTCTGTAACACCAATACCTCTGGTGCATTAAAATTA
>NZ_JBWZNA010000026.1:0-34829 GCF_056725885.1 Acinetobacter sp. GRABPA_MV_2 | reverse complement strand
AATACTCAAAATCCAACTTGACTCTATAGTAGCTATAGGGATTTTAATATGCAATAAGTAAAGATATGACTATGGGCACATCAATGAGTGGTTGCGGTTGTAATAAAGAAAATTCTTGTGAAGACACTAAGCAAAATCAAAATGAATCAGAAACAAATTCTGGTAACAGTAAAGATTTAACTGCTGAAGAAAGTAAAAGTTCTTGTTGTGGTAATGAATTACCACAACAATCTAAGCCAGATGAAAAAGATCCTTGTGCTAGTACTCAGCCATGTTCTACGCAGTCAAACTCATGTTGTACCCCAGATTCGATAAGTTCACCTGAGACAGTTAATGATAATGAGGATGTAGCGACTTTCATCAGTGACTATAAAATCCCTAAAATGGATTGTTCCGCAGAGGAACAAATGGTTCGGATGACTTTATCTTCTTTGGTAAATGTTAAGAGGCTAGTTTTTGATTTGCCGAATCGAAACCTAAAAGTTATGCATAATGGTAAAAGTAATGAAATCACTGCAAAACTTGAAGCTCTTGGGTTTGGAGCAAAATTAAATAAAACTGAAGCCTATGTAAATAAAGAGCATGCAAAAGAAATCAGTACGTTTCTGATTCCGAAAATGGATTGCTCTGCTGAGGAGCAAATGGTTCGTATGGCATTGTCTCCAGTAAATGAGATCAAAGGACTAACATTTGATTTACCTAATCGGAAATTGAAAGTTTTTCATAATGATGGTCTTAATGAAATTACTAGCAAACTTGAAGCACTTGGTTTTGGAGCCAAACTTGAAAGTACCGCCACCTCTGTGGGTGAAATGCCTGAAAAAGCAGATACGTCTGAACAAGCAAAAGTTTTAAAAATTCTTTTAGCTATTAATGCTGCACTTTTCGTTATTGAATTTATTAGTGGACTAATTGCTGCATCTACAGGGTTAATCGCAGACTCTCTTGATATGTTTGCAGATGCTGCTGTTTATGGGATTGCACTTTATGCTGTAGGTAAAGCTGCAAAGTATCAAGTTAAAGCCGCGCATTTTGCGGGTTGGATTCAATTATTTCTCGCAATAACTGTAATTGTCGATGTAATTAGACGTTTTGTATTAGGTAGTGAGCCTGAATCTTTATTAATGATTGTAATCGGCTTTTTTGCACTAATTGCGAATGTTGCCTGTCTTTATCTAATCTCTGGACATAAAGATGGTGGAGCACATATGAAAGCAAGTTGGATTTTCTCAGCTAATGATGTGATTGTGAATCTAGGTGTAATTATTGCTGGCTTCCTTGTGGCTTTGACAGGTTCCGCATATCCAGATCTTGTTATAGGAATAATTGTTTCGCTTTTCGTACTTAACGGTGCTCGAAAAATTTTGGCATTGAAATAAGAGTATTAAAAATGAATTTATTCCAAGTTAAACCAAACGACTTTGTCAAAATTGTTGACCTAAAAAAAGGTAACCAATATTTAGATAAAAATGATCCAGTTCTCGAACGACTTGAATTGTTAGGTTTCAGAATTGGTGAAACTTTACAAGTTCTAGCTAAGGGACTTTTCGGTGGTGATCCAGTATTGGTTCAAATTGAAACTTCTCGATTTGCGTTAAGAAAGAATGAAGCTGAACGAATTTTTGTAGAGATTGTTTCAAATGAACAGTAAAAATATTGCACTTATTGGTAACCCAAATTGTGGGAAAACATCTCTCTTTAATACTTTAACAGGTACTCGTCAAAAAGTAGCTAATTATGCTGGTGTTACTGTTGAGCGGAAAGAAGGTTTCTTTAAACTACCTTCTGGTGAATCAGTTCGGGTTTTAGATTTGCCCGGCACATACAGCTTAAAGCCTACGAGTCTAGATGAAGAGGTAACAAGGGCTGTATGCTTAGGTGAGCTTGAGGGTGAGGTCCTACCTGATATATATGTATGTGTGGTTGATGCCACTAATTTACATTTACATTTAAGTCTTGTGCTTGAAATAAGGGCATTGAATCGACCAATGCTTCTTGTTTTAAATATGATGGATGAGGTCAAAAAGCGTGGTATTTCGATAGATATTAATAAGCTATCAGAATTGTTGGGTATCCCTGTTATTGAGGCTGTTGCCGTTAAAACTAAAGGCGTGCAAGAACTACTAAATCAATTAGATCAAAAAAATCTATTTGTCACTCCTTATCATTCTGATCTGAATCATTTTGATCAGATTAAAAATATTACTAAACAGGTAATTTTAAAAAATGATAATGGTGATGCAAGAACAGCTTTCTTGGATAAAATTTTCTTACATCCTGTACTTGGTTTAGTCATCCTAACGCTTACCATGTTTGTCATGTTCCAAGCCGTTTTTATCTGGGCACAACCTTTTATCTCATTAATTGAAAATGCAATTGCTTGGTTAGGTAATACAATTGGCCCGCTTATTACTCATCCATTACTTAGAAGTCTTATTGTTGATGGGGTAATCGCTGGATCGGGTAGTGTTTTGGCTTATATGCCGCAGATCCTTATCTTATTCTTCTTTATTTTAATTCTAGAAGAATCAGGTTATTTGCCACGAGCAGCATTCCTTTTGGATAAATTAATGTCCAAAGCTGGTTTAAGTGGACGTTCCTTTATTCCACTATTGTCTAGTTTTGCCTGTGCTATCCCTGGTGTCATGGCAACACGAAGCATTAGTTCGGAAAGAGATCGCCTAGCAACCATTATGATTGCACCATTAATGACTTGTTCTGCAAGATTACCTGTTTATGCTTTGCTGATTGCGGCATTCATTCCAAACAAATTAGTTTATGGTTGGTTAAGTCTACAAGGTTTAGTTCTTTTTGGACTATATATGGCTGGCATTGTTTCAGCATTATGTGTTTCTTTATTTTTGAAACTAGTTAGAAAAGATAAGACAGAAAGTATTTTTATCTTTGAGTTGCCTACTTACCGATTACCAGATATTCGAAACGTTGCATTAGGACTTTATGATCGAGCTACGATCTTTTTAAAAAGGGTTGGTGGCATTATCGTAGCATTATCTATATTGCTTTGGGTGTTGGTTACGTTCCCTCAACCACCTGAGCATGCCACAATGCCTGCTATCAACTATAGTTTAGCTGGACAACTTGGACACATTATTCAGCCTATATTTGCACCTATCGGCTTTACTTGGGAAATCTGTATTGCATTAATTCCTGCTATGGCTGCAAGGGAAGTTGTCATTGCTGCTTTAGGTGTAATTTATGCTATGTCTGGAGATGAAGATACTGTAACTCAAACATTGTTGAGTCAAATCTCTGGTCCTGATGGCTGGGGGCTAGCTACAGGGATGTCATTATTAGTTTGGTACATTTTCGCACCACATTGTCTTGCAACATTAGCGACCATTCGTCGTGAAACTGGTAGCTGGAAACAGCCTGTTATTATGGCGACTTACTTATTTGGGCTTGCGTATTTCTTTGCCTTCATTACATATCAGCTTATTAGTAGACTTTAATCAAAATAAGAATGTTTCATAAAGAAAAATGGATGCCTTTGCATCCATTTTTCTTTTAAGTATTAAACTGATTATGAGCTTTTTTTCACAGCAATAATAATCTGACTCTCACCCTCTATTTTTAATTCGAAGTCAACCTTCTCCCCTACAGTTAAACCATTTAATAATGCTGGATCTGCAACTTTAAAGCCCATAGTCATTGCAGGCCATTTAATTGCAGGAATTGCTTCATGGTCGAGTGTTAGAATATTTTCTTTCGTATCAATAGCAGTAATCACACCAACAGCTTGAGCTGTTGCAACTGTAGATGACTCTTTACTCATCTGCTCCATCGGTGCTTCCGCTTTCTTTTGCTCTGATGCCTCATTTTTGCTACATGCAGTTAACGCAGCAACAGTTGCAACAAGAGCCACAATTTTCATAAATTTCAACATAATAAAACCTCTTTTGACGAAATAACAAAACGATCAATGTGTTGATAGTTTTCTTTTGATTAAAAGCTGATATGCAGCCGGGATAACAAACATTGACAGTAGAGGAGCTGAAATCATGCCCCCAACCATAGGTAAAGCAATACGGCTCATCAATTCAGAACCTGTCCCAGTCCCTAAAAGTATAGGAATTAAGCCTGCCAAAATGACGGCAACCGTCATGGCTTTAGGACGAACGCGTAGTACAGCTCCTGTTCGGATTGCATCATTGAGTTGTTGCTCTGTTAAGGATGCCGTTGAAGAAGATAGGTTTTGCTGTGCATGTTCAACTGCTTGCTTCAAGTAGAACAACATGACTACACCAAACTCAGCAGCAACACCTGCAAGGGCGATAAAACCAACTGCAATCGCAACTGAAAAGTGAAAACCGCTCAAATACATGGCCCATATACCACCAATTAAAGCAAAAGGTAGCGTTGCCATAATCAGAACTGCATCTTGTACTTGTCTAAAAATCAAATAGAGCAGTAGAAAAATAATCATCAATGTAATTGGAATGACGACTTTTAAGCGAGCATTCGCACGCTCCATGAACTCAAACTGTCCTGAATAGCTAATGCTCATGGCAGAGGAGCGTTTTACTTTTTGGTCAATAGACTGCTTCAACTCTTGCACAACTGAAGCTAAGTCACGTCCTTGTACGTCTACATAAACCCAACCACTTGGACGGGCATTCTCACTTTTTAGCATTGGAGGGCCATCTGTAATTTGAATATTGGCAACACTACTTAATACAATTTGTTGTCCAGATTCAGTTACAATCGGTAAATTTCTCAAAGCTTCCAGTGAATCTCGAATCTCTCGTGGATAACGTACATTAATGGGATATCTTGCTAATCCCTCAACAGTTTCACCAATATTTTCTCCACCAATCGCGGATGATACAATTTTCTGCACATCGTTGATATTGAGACCATATCGTGCAGCCTGCATACGGTTAATATCGACATCAACATATCGACCACCTGTGAGTCGTTCAGCTAAAGCCGAGCTAACACCGGGTACCTGTTTAGCAACTTGTTCAATTTGCTGTGCTACCCGATCAATATCTTGCAGATCATTTGCTGAAATCTTAATCCCGATTGGACTTTTCACCCCAGTTGCCAACATATCAATCCGGTTACGGATAGGTGGTACCCATATATTCGTTAAACCCGGTACTTGGACTGCCTTATCTAGTTCTTTTACTAATTTGTCAGGTGTCATACCTGAGCGCCATTCAGACCGTGGTTTGAACTGAATCGTGGTTTCAAACATTTCTAAAGGCGCAGGATCTGTTGCTGACTCAGCTCTCCCTGCTTTACCAAATACTGTCGCAACTTCTGGAACCGTTTTAATCATTCGATCTGTTTGCTGTAACAGTTCTGAGGCCTTAGCTGCGGACAATCCTGGTAAAGCTGAAGGCATATACAGTAAATCACCTTCATCCATATTCGGCAGAAATTCTCCACCTAATCGCGTTAAAGGAAAAAGACTAATAAGGAAAATTAGCAATGCACCAAATAAAGTGGTCTTTGGATGAGCTAAAACCTGATCCAACATAGGTCGGTATATTTTGATGAGGAAACGGTTCAATGGATTACGCTGTTCTGAGGGTAATTTCCCGCGGATCCAATAACCCATCAAAACAGGAATCAGAGTAATGGATAAACCAGCTGCCGCTGCCATGGCATAGGTTTTGGTAAACGCCAGAGGCGAGAACAAACGTCCTTCTTGCGCCTGTAAAGTAAAAATAGGAATAAAAGATAAGGTAATGATAAGTAAGCAGAAAAATAAAGCAGGACCAACTTCACTGGCGGAACGGGCAATAATATTCCAGCGTGCTTGAGTTTCTAATACTTGATTGGGATGTTCATGCTGCCAAGTCTCTATATGCTTATGTGCATTTTCAACCATCACAACCGCTGCATCAACCATAGCGCCAATAGCAATGGCAATCCCCCCCAGTGACATGATATTGGCATTTAGGCCCTGATAGTACATGACTAAGAAAGCCGACAAAATCCCAAGTGGTAAAGAAACAATAGCTACCATTGCTGATCGTAAATGCCAGAGGAAAAGTCCACAGACTAAAGCCACGACAATAAATTCTTCAATTAATTTATGACTGAGATTCTCGACTGCCCGATCAATCAGTTTACTGCGATCATATACAGGAACAACCTGCACTCCTTTCGGTAAACTTTGTTGCAATTCAGCCAGTTTCGCTTTCACAGCAGTAATCGTTTCACGTGCATTCTTACCAGCCCGTAAAATCACAACACCACCAACAGTTTCACCTTGTCCATTCAGCTCAGTGATACCACGACGCATTTCCGGTCCGAGTTGAATTGTTGCAACATCACCTAAAGAAACAGGAACACCCAAACTATTTGTTCGTAGTGGAATCTGGCGAAAATCATCTAAAGTTTTTAAATAACCAGAAGCTCGTACCATATATTCCGTTTCAGCCATTTCAAGGACTGAACCACCAGTTTCCTGATTAGCCTTTTGAATCGCCTCAATGACATTGTTTTGTGTAACACCTAAAGCCGCCATTTTGCTTGGGTCTAAGACAACTTGATATTGCTTAACCATCCCCCCAATCGTGGCAACTTCAGCCACATTAGGTAATGTCTTTAGTTCATACTTTAAAAACCAGTCTTGTATGCTTCTCAGTTGTGCAAGGTCATGTTGTCCTGTTGGATCAACTAATGCATATTCATAAACCCAGCCAACTCCAGTAGCATCGGGTCCTAACGACGATTTTGCATTCGCAGGCATTTTTCCCTGGATCTGATTTAGATATTCCAATACACGAGAACGGGCCCAATAAAGATCGGTATGCTCATCAAAAATGACATAGACATAAGAATCACCAAAAAAAGAATAACCTCGAACAGTTTTAACACCTGGTACTGATAACATCGTTGTTGTTAAAGGGTACGTCACCTGATTTTCAACAATTTGTGGTGCCTGACCTGGGTAATTAGTTCTGACAATCACTTGTACGTCAGATAAATCTGGCAAAGCATCAACCGGTGTATTCTTTACAGCCCAAGTTCCCCAAGCAGCCAAAACTAAAGCTGCCAACAGGACAAATACACGATTCGCAATTGAAAAACGAATAATACGGGCAATCATAATGGTTCTCCCGTTTAGTTCTTCATAGATGTCATGGACATCTTGGAAATGTCAGAAATAACGTAAGCATCTCCAGTATGTGTAAACCCAAAACGGACCTGATCGCCTTGCTGAATTTGGGTAAATGGTTGAACTGGTTGTTTAAAGCTCATAGTCATAGCACCCCAACCCAACTCAGGAATAGCTTGGTGTGAAATGGTAATATCTTGATTTGTGACTTTTTCAACTTTACCAAGACCTTGATATGTTGACCTCTTAATCGTTTGAGATGATGCAATTGGTTGCCCAGTGTTGAGCTTATCCAATACGCCTTGCAAATTTGCTTCAGAATCAATCAGAAATTGTCCTGAAATCACTACTTTCTGACCAGCTTTCAACCCTTGCAGGACTGCAATTTTATTGCCATCACTTTGACCTAACTGTACAACAACAGGTTCAAAACGTCCTTGCTCATGCCCTACAATGACAACATTCCGAGTACCTGTCCGTATAACAGCTTGCTCTGGTATAACCAAACTGCTTTGGGGATTATTTATTATATTGACAGAAGCAAACATCCCTGGCTTAAGTTGACCACTAGGATTTGGTAATTCAATCCGAACTTTAATAGTTCTTGATGTTGTATCTAAGGTAGGCAAAATGTCGATAACTTTGCCAGCTACTTTTTGAGAAAAAGCAGCAAAATTGGCTTCTACACTCATACCTCGTTTGATTCCAGCAATTTGTTTTTCAGGAACGGCTGCCTCTAGCCAAATCGGGTTGATACCTTTAATTGTGGCCAAGGTTTGCCCCATAGCCAAAGCCATACCATTGCGGACTTCTAGTGAATCAATAAATCCACTAGTTGGAGCTTGCAAAGTTATATTAGATTGCACTCGACGAGTTCGCTCAACTTGATGAATCACATTTTGTGGTATTCCTAAAAGCTGTAAACGTTGACGGCTTGCTTGAATAAGGGAACGATCTCCCGTACGGAGCACAGCTAAAAATTCAGTTTGCTCTCCAGTCCATTCCGGTATTGAAATATCAGCTATAGGGCTTCCTTGCGTCACCATATCTCCAACAGCATGCCCGTACACTCGCTGGACAAAGCCACTTGCTCTAGTTTGTAAAATAGCTGTTTGCCGTTCATTTGCTTGTAATATGCCATTAGTAAAAATGGCATTTCCAATTACAGCCTGTTCAACTGTGCCGTAACGGATGGCTAAATTTTGTTGAAGAGTTGGATCTATTTTGACTGTAGGACGACTTTCATCCGTCATCGTAGTATTTTCGTCTGCATATTTAGGTACCAGTTGCATGTCCATAAATGGAGACTTGCCTGGCTTATCAAAATGCTGTTCTGGTTTCATTGGATCGTACCAATAAAGCACTTTAGCATCCTGCTTCTGGCTTACCGATGCCGATTGAGAACCCTCTTCCTGATGAGCAAACCAATATCCGGCACCGCCACCTACGACAAGACTAATTGTGGCAACTCCCATGACAGTCATTGCCAATTTATTTCTTAACATTATGGCTGCTCCTCAGCATGGTTTAAGGTCGGCTCTTCAAAGGCAAAATAAAGTTGTGCTGTTGTAATTGCTTGTTGTTGTTGAAGATCAATAAGTCGCAGCTGTTGTTCTAAAAGAGCTTGCCGGGCGGTAATGACATTGGACAAATTGCTTTTGCCTGCTTGGTAACTTGCTAACTGTAAACCCACTTTTTGTTTAGCGAGTGGAATACTTGTTTGCATCGCACGTCTAATTTGCTGATCAAGTGCATCAAGATCGGATAACCCATCATCTAGCATAGTGAGATGGTCACGGTATTGGACTTCTTGATCGGCGGTAATCCTGTTTTGTTCGGCTAAAGCTGCCTGAATGAGTGGACTACTACGTCTTTTTGAAAAGACAGGAAGCTCTGTTGTTAGTTGCACCCCGATCATATCGCCAAATTCGGGTGCTCGATGCTGATAAGCAAGTTCAATACCCCAATCTGGTTTCTGTAAAGCCTGAGCTTGCTTCAGTTTTGCTTCAGCAGTTAGCTTTTCAGCCTGAAAAGCTTTTAATTCAGGATGCTGATGCAAGTGATGATACAGCTTTGATGTATCAAGATGGATGGATGGAGCTTGGTCAGGTAAGGTTTCAATTTGAGAGGGATTTCCAGTTTGCTCTACACTTACCAACCGATGTAATTCTAGTTTGGCTTTATTTAAATCACGAAGTAAATCATCCTTCCGGTCAAGTAATACAGTGGCTTCTTGTTTTGGATCAAGTGCATCAGCAACAATTGTCCGACCGGATGTGACCTGTGTCTGTGTGATTTGAGAAAGTAATCGATTTTCTGAAAACAGTTCATCATATAGCGCCAATTTACGCTCAAGATAAAAGCGTTTAAGCCAAGCAGATGCGACTTTCTGACGTAACTCAATACGTAGAATCTCAGTTTGAGCAGTAGCTGAACCCAATTCAGCTTTTGCTAACTCGACCTCGGCTTGTCTTTTGGCGCGGTTTGGAAAATCTTGCATAACACCAATTTTCTGCATGGTCATGCCATCTTGTGTGACTGACCATGACGCATCACCAGATATAGGATAATTCTCCAAACCGAAAAATAATTTAGGGTTGGGTAAAATGCCAGAAGCTGAAACTACATTCTCAGCCCCTTCAATTCGAGCACTATTTGCTCTTAGGGTAGGTGCATATTGCTCAGCAAGCTTCATAGCTGTATTCAAAGTTAATGGCTCAGCATAAGCCTGACCATAGACCAGACAGAAACAGATAGTAGCTATTGGCCATCTCTTACGATGAGATTGCTTTTCTTTATAAATATTCATATTTTTTGCTCTAAAATGTTTACGCGCACGCGCAGAACATTCATAGAAAATTCTATGAATGATAGAGGACTATCAAATTAGTTAGAGCGTGGAGGCTTCCATAAACCCGAAGGGTATGGAGAAGGAAGATTTTGATCTAAAGAGTAAAAAGCTGAGCGCTCTATAGGAAAGGAAACCATTGAGTGCAAAATACCCTGAACGTCATTAGCATATACAAGCTTGGTAAAAGACATAATGCAATCTTGTTCAGACAGACAGGATGGATCATGCAGAGTTTTTTTGGACTTTGCTTCTCCTTTCATACAATCAGTATGCATCATATTCTGATTTTTCGACTCTTCCATTTGCATGGATTGCATCTGTTCAGATGGCATTAAACATCGTTTATGTACAGACGAGGCAACAGCAGCCGATCCTACTAACAGGATAGCAAACGATAAAAACAGCGATAGGCATGTTTTTAACCACTGCA
Source organism: Acinetobacter sp. GRABPA_MV_2 (assembly GCF_056725885.1). Lineage (NCBI taxonomy): Bacteria > Pseudomonadati > Pseudomonadota > Gammaproteobacteria > Moraxellales > Moraxellaceae > Acinetobacter > Acinetobacter sp. GRABPA_MV_2. The sequence continues at coordinate 24,455 of NZ_JBWZNA010000026.1, read as the reverse complement.
TAGACATAGACCAAATTTTAAGCTTTTTTAGTTTTACAGAATTGAATCGTAATAGCAACAATTTCATGAATAGTAGCCGAAACTACTATTCATGATTTCAAGTTATAGTATTTTAAAATACCAATTCGATGCCTGCACCATATTTCCATCCTTTTTCGGACTCAGTTGCTTCTTGCACGTTAGTTGCTTTTTGTCCTTTTTCATATTGGTAAGCAACATCCACAAAAGGTCTGACTCTTTTAGTGACTTCATATCGGGTTTTAATACCGGTTTTTAGTTCAGACAAACCTGATTTTGCAGCATAGTTAGAATCATCGCTAAATACAGCATCTACTTCAAGATAAGGTTGTGTGATCAATTTCTGGGTTAACAGGAAATCACGCTCGACTTCAAAGCTTGCCCCCCAAAAATTATTCTCACCACCGTACAAATAAGCTTGGGTTTCAAAGAAATATGGAGCTAATCCCAACACGCCAACAACACCATCAACCCGATCGCTGTTGCTGTTATTTTTATCTTCACTGTATCTCACCCCAGCCTGTACATCCCAAAAGGGTGCTACATTACGGCTATAAAGCGCAGATACATCATATTTTGGATCATGACTTTCTGCTTTATCCAAATTTGCTTCAATAAATAGGCGATTTTCATCTGTACCTATCAATGTTTCAATTTTCGATCCTAAAGCACCTTTGCCATCTTCATCCACAGTCCACTCATTCTCAAACTTAGTCATTTGGAAAACTTGTCCACCATGTTCTTTCAGATGTTTATCATGATTTCGGTTATTAGAAGTTTCGGCTTCCAGGCCTATACCATTATCTCCATCATTACCAGAAGTTGAATTTTGGTAAGTATTACGATCAACATAACCTAATCCACCAGGCTCTTTTAACAGCATTTTCATACTCTCGGACTGAGAGGATTTAGTACTACTATCCATGCTTTGAACAGCAGTATCATTTGCAAAAGCTACACCTGATAATCCAATTAAAGCTATAGATAAAAATGTCTTAGAATATATTTTTTTAGTGGTGCGCATGTTGATTTACCCCCTTATCATTAGTATTAGGTTGAGCAACAACATCTTTCGAATCAGTACTATTACTATCGACATTTGCCACAATAAGTTTATTCATCATTCCAGCAGACATGTGATAGAGCAAATGGCAATGGATAGCCCATTCACCTAACTCATCAGCCGTTAATAAAGTTGTAACTGTTTTACCTGGTGGAACAATTACTGTATGTTTATTCGGCATATTGCTAGGATCTTGGCCATTTTCCAGTTGCATAAACATGCCATGTAAATGCATTGGATGAGCCATCATACTATCGTTAACAAATTTCAAGCGTATACGCTCACCATATTTCACTTTAAATGGTTCAGTTTCATTAAACTTCTTACCATTAATTGTCCAAATATAGCGCTCCATATTTCCACCTAAACGAATTTCAATTTCACGTTCTGGAGCACGGGTATCTTTTTGGGGGGTTAAAGATTGTAAATCACTATATTGAAGTGCTTTTAGACCAGCTGGTGTTGATGCATTCGCCCATCCGTAAACCACTTGATCAGATCCAGAAGAGCTTACTGTTTTTGAAGGCATATCATGGTCCATACCTTTCATTGAAGACATATCATGGTCCATTCCTTTCATTGAAGACATATCATGATCCATACCTTTCATTGAAGACATATCATGATCCATACCTTTCATTGAAGACATATCATGGTCCATTCCTTTCATTGAAGACATATCATGATCCATTCCTTTCATTGAAGACATATCATGATCCATACCTTTCATTGAAGACATATCATGGTCCATTCCCATATCTTCCATCGTCAGTAAAGCACGGGGACGAGGTGTCGGCATCGTAGTACTTTTTACAAGTGAAGTATTTTCATCATGTAATGTACCAATAGAAAAACCACTTCGATCAATAGATTCAGCTTCAATCTGATAATTTGCTTGTTTCGGTTCTACAATAACATCATAAGTCTCAGCTGTTCCTATCCGGAATTCATCCACTGGCACGGGTTTTACTGGTTGTCCATCTGCGCTGACTACTGTCATTTTCAGATTAGGAATTCTTACATCGAACAAAGACATTGCCGAGGCATTAATAAACCGAAGACGTACTTTTTCTCCAGCTTTAAAATTTCCAGTCCAATTTTGTTCTGGAGTCTTACCATTCATCAAGAACGTATACTTTGTTACATCAGACATATCTGTCTTAAGCATTCGCATCTGATTCCACATAGAGCGATCTTGCCATGTTGCTTTTAAGCCATCTTTTTTAATCTGTTTAAAAACATCAAAAACCGTTTCTCTTCTATTTTGGTAATAATCAGCCTCTTTTTTGAGATTACTCATAATTTGACCACTAGTCGAATTATGAAAGTCAGATAGTAGGACTACGTAATCTCTATCAGCCTTTTCTCCAGCTGATAAAGGTACTTTATTTTTTGGATAAATCACGAGGGGGCCATATAGGCCATCCTGTTCTTGTCCTTTGCTGTGTGAGTGATACCAATAAGTACCATTTTGACGGACTTTAAATTTGTATTCATAAGTTTTATTTGGTGCAATACCATCAAACTGATTAAATCCAGGAACACCATCCATGATGCCAGGTAAGATTAAACCATGCCAATGAATAGATGAATCTTGGTTCTTTAACTTGTTATGTACACGAATAACAGCATCATCACCTTCCTCAAACTCAAGAAGAGGTGCAACAAACTTACCATTTACCGTAATTCGCTTTAAAGGCTTACCTGTTATATTCACCGTCTGTTCAGCAATAGTTAAATCATATTCTTTAACCGCTGCCATAACCCAAGTCGACGAAAATAAACCGATTCCTATTAAAAAGACATGACTTAATTTTTTAGACATTTACTTCACCTATCGAATATCAAGATAAGGGATAAAACATGTTTAACTGCTTTACCCCCAATCTCTCATTTATCGTATTCTTTATTTATTTGATGTATTTGACATGTTCATTTTAGAGTGATCCATGTTCATCATATTTGAGTGATCCATATTTCCCATTTTAGAAGGGGCCATATTCATCATCTTAGAATGATCCATTTGGGACATATCGGACATTTTACTGTGGTCGTGCTGGCTATGGTCCTGTTGAGTTGTTTTATCATTCTTCATATCACAGGGTTTTTGACACTTACCTTGTTCTTTGATATCTGCTTGAACAGTAGTACTTACTGTATTGGTCTGTTTAGCCTCTGCAGCCCAAGACTGAGTTCCAGCGAACAAAGATCCAACACATAAAAAAGTAGTTAAACCACGACGAAATAAAGTTTTCATTTTTTGCTCCAAAATTAGCTTATATGAATACATTAAAGGCAGGCACTAAACATCTATATGACATGAAAATGACATTTTTGTAATCTATACCTAATCAGAGAATTAAAAAGTTATTATGATCCTAATTAATTCTATCGGGTTTTTTATAAATGAGAATCTTATTAGTTGAAGATGAACAAAAAACTGGTGATTACCTTAAACAGGGCCTTTCTGAAGCTGGCTATATTACTGACTGGGTTACAGATGGATTAACAGGAAAACATCATGCTCTTTCTGAAGATTATGACCTTATCATTCTAGATGTAATGTTACCTAAGTTGGACGGCTGGAATATAATTAATGATATTCGAAAAAGCGGTAAAAGCATGCCTATTCTTTTTCTTTCAGCCCGAGATCAAATTGATGATCGAGTGAAAGGGTTAGAATTAGGGGCTGATGATTATCTTGTCAAGCCTTTTGCTTTTGCAGAGCTACTGGCTCGAATTAAGAGCTTACTCCGTCGGGGACAACAAAAAGAAGATAGCAACTTAATCACTATTGCAGACCTTGAACTTGATTTACGTAAACGTCGTGTTACTCGTGCAGGGCAACGTATTGACCTAACAGCCAAAGAGTTTGCATTGATGGAATTATTTATGCGTAGACGTGGAGAAATTCTACCTCGTGCTTTAATTGCTTCTCAAATATGGGATATGAATTTTGATAGTGATACCAATGTAGTCGAAGTCGCCATTAAACGTTTAAGAAATAAAATAGATAACAACTTCACCCCTAAGTTAATTCAAAACATCCGGGGGATGGGATATGTCTTAGAGGTAGAAGATGACTCATAAATTGTTTAATGCAATTAGCATCCGTATTGCAATTATCTTTTCTCTATCAACTGTCATCATTTTATTGATTATGGGGCTGGTCATTCATCAACTTGTTATGCATCATTTTGAAACTCAGGACCGGACCCAGTTAGAAGGAAAAATTCAGCTTTTAGAAAATTTACTTGAACAGAACCCTACAAATACCCATGAATTAAATACATATTTAAAAGATGCTTTAGTAGGTCATCATGATCTGATTGTTCAAATAGAACGTCCAACAGGCCAAATTATTTTTAGTTCTGCACCAGCAGTCATAAAGACGCAAACGTTAGTCAAATCTAAACATGCTCCTTGGATAGAATGGGAAATTCAAAAAAAAATCTATCGGGGCTTAGTTTATAAAAAGTCCTTTAATAATATTAGTATTCCATCAGCTCAAATTATTGTGGGGATCGATACATCTGAACATCAGCACTTTTTAAATGATTTTAGACGACAGTTATTATACATCGGTGTTGTAGGTACAATTTGTTTAATGTTTTTAGGTTGGTTTGCCGCTTGGAGAGGATTACGGCCAGTTCAAAAAATGGCAAAAGTTGCAGAAGGTATCTCGGCTCAGCATCTTTCTGAGCGATTAGAAGTAGACAGTACTCCAACTGAACTGAAATCATTAGCCATCGCATTCAACGATATGTTAGACCGGCTAGAAACAGCGGTAGGGAAACTCTCGGATTTTTCATCTGATCTAGCTCATGAGATCAGAACACCTATTAATAATTTGATGACGCAAACCCAGGTTTGTTTATCACGTAGTCGAGATATTAGTACCTATCAAGAAATTCTATTTTCCAATTTGGAAGAGTTTGAACGTTTAGCTCGAATGGTATCCGATATGCTCTTTCTCGCAAAAGCAGAACATGGCCTACATAAAGCGAATTTACAGCAAGTGAATTTAGTCAAAGAAGTCTCAGCATTATTTGATTTTTATGATGCAATTGCTGCTGAAAAAGGAATGTCACTCAAGCAAACTGGCCAAGGTTACGTTGAGGGCGATCCTTCAATGTTACGTCGTGCACTTAGTAATTTACTATCAAACTCTATTAGGTATGGCAAACCAAATTCGGTAATCAAAATTCAGTTTCAAAAAAATATAGATACCACTATATTCACAATTGAGAATGAAAGTTCACCCTTAACATCTGAGCAGTTGAGCCGATTATTTGATCGTTTTTATCGTACAGATGCATCAAGACAACGAGTTGAGGAAGGCACCGGACTAGGTTTAGCCATTACAAAGTCAATTCTTGATGTCCATGGCGCAACAATTCAAGCAGACTATAATAACGGACGTATAATTTTTAAAATTATTTTTAAAAATTAATTATTTATCCTAATAAAAACCTGACTACTTATTACAAATGGTTAAAATAATAAGTAGTCAGGCAATGATCTGTTTTATTTTCGTAGCCGTAAAGCATTACCAATAACCGAAGCTGAACTTAGGCTCATTGCGAGCGCTGCAATCATAGGAGAAAGTAACCATCCAGTAAATGGGTATAAAATACCAGCAGCCAAAGGGATACCTAACGCATTATAAAGAAACGCAAACATCAGGTTTTGCTTCATATTCTTAATAGTTGCCTCCGACAAGGTACGGGCTATTTCAATACCGCGTAAATCACCCTTTACCAAAGTAACTTGAGCACTATTCATTGCGACATCTGTTCCTGTCCCCATTGCAATTCCGATGTCAGCCTGCGCTAAAGCCGGGGCATCGTTAATTCCGTCACCAGCCATTGCTACGATTCTTCCTTCTTTTTGTAATTTCTTAACTAATTCTAATTTATCTGCGGGTTTTACTTCTCCATAAACTTCATCGATACCTAAACGGCTACCAACTGATTTCGCTGTTGTTAAGCCATCGCCTGTAGCCATTACGATTCTTAAACCGGAATTTTTTAATGAATGCAAAGCTTCAGGTGTACTTGCTTTGATTGGATCTGAAACAGCTATCAAACCTATCAGTTTCCCATCCACAGCTAAATGCATAACACTTGCACCTTCAGCTCTTAACTTCTCAGCATCATTGATAAATGCATCAACAGATATACCAAGTTGTTCCATTAATGCGGTATTACCTAGAGATAACTGATGTCCATTTAACTCACCCTTAACGCCAATACCAGACCCTGACTCAAAAGATGTCGGTTTCGATAGTGCAAGATCTCTTTCCCGGGCAGCACGTACAATTGCATCGGCTAAAGGATGTTCACTTCCTTGATCCAGACTAGCTGCTAATCGAAGAATCTCGTTATCTTCATATCCAGAAAGAGGGATAATCTTATCAAATGTAGGTTGGCCTTCGGTTAAGGTTCCTGTCTTATCAATAATTAACGTATCAATCTTCCGTAAATTTTCTATAGCTGCAGCATCACGAAAAAGTACACCATTTGATGCACCACGACCGGTTGCCACCATGATTGACATAGGCGTCGCTAATCCTAAAGCACATGGGCAAGCAATAATTAAAACTGCGACAGCATTGATTAGCCCATAAACCCAACTCGGCTCTGGTCCGAATATTCCCCAACCCAAAAATGTAAGTATAGAAATACCAATAACCACCATAACAAACCATCCTGCTACCTGATCTGCCATTCTTTGCATTGGAGCTTTAGAACGTTGAGCTTGCGACACCATTTGTACGATCTGAGAGAGTACAGTTGATGACCCAACCTTTTCTGAACGCATCACTAATGAACCATTCATATTCATAGTTGCGCCAATCACCTGGTCTCCCACACGTTTTGTAACTGGTACAGGTTCTCCAGTTAACATCGACTCATCAATAGAACTTGAACCTTCAGTAACTATTCCATCAACAGGTACCTTTTCACCTGGTCGTACTCTAAGCAAATCTCCAACGTGTACATGGGAAAGAGGAATATCTTCTTCTCTACCATCGTCATTTACTTTTCTGGCAGTTTTCGGCGCCAACCCAAGCAAAGATTTAATCGCGGCCGAAGTTTGCGAGCGAGCTTTTAATTCAAGCACTTGACCTAACAATGTTAGTGAAATGATAGCGTCAGTAGCTTCAAAATATACTGCAACACGCCCCATAGATATAAAAGAGTCAGGGAATACTTGCGGTGCCAAAGTTCCAACGAGACTGTATATAAATGCTGCACCGGTCCCAATCCCAATTAAAGTCCACATATTCGGACTACGATTTAAAATTGATTGCCAACATCTAACAAAAAATGGCCATCCCGCCCAAAAAACTATTGGCAAGGTAAGAAGAAGTTCAATCCAGGTTTGTACTTTAATTTCAAACCAGTTTAATTTATGACCAAACATCGCCAAGGTTATTACGACAACGGTCAAAGGTAACGTGTACCAAAATCTTCTTTTAAAGTCCTTGAGTTCAGGATTTTCATCAGCCTCATCTAAATTTGGAAGTAAAGGCTCTAATGTCATACCGCAAATTGGACAGTTTCCAGGTTGATTCTGTCGAATCTCCGGATGCATGGGACATGTATAAATTGTTGAAGTATTTACATGAGCTGAATTAGTAATTTCATTTGAATCTACTTCAGCTCTATTCATTGATTTTTTAGTTGGAGAAGATTTACCCTCTTCATTAATATAAAACAAAGGATCATTTTCAAACTTTAACTTGCATTTTTCACTGCAAAAGTAAAACGTTTTACTGTCAATTTTTTCATAGAATTTAGAAGCCTGCGTTACGGCCATTCCACAGACAGGGTCAATAAGTCTATTGCTAGTATTCTTATCTTCATGATGATGGTCCATAGAACCTCCTTCATATTAATTCTCAAAACAAAGAGCTCATTAGGATTAAACTAATTTTTCGTTTTCCGGTCATTTAGTGACCATTATTTTCAATAAAGTCAGTGTAACACTTGTGTGTTTTCAATTTTAAAAATGACAAAAATGTAATTTTGGAGTCATCAAGACGTTTCTATCTGTCTTGAATAATAAGCATACGAAGAGTGATGACCAACTCAATCTATTCATGAACGTCAACGGGTCATTACTTAGCTATGTATCAGTTTTAGAAGGATGATGAAATGAAAATTTTCCAAAATAAAGTATCAGTTCTACGCAATGTATTAGTTGGTGCAACTATGGTTGTAGCTGCTTCAAGTGCGTTTGCACATGTAAAACTTGAAAGTGCAACACCTGCTATTAATGCTTCTGTAGCAAGTCAACCCCAAAACATAACTTTAAATTTTGGTGAAGAGGTTATGTTAATGAACGTCAAATTGCTTGATGCCCAACGTAAGGATATCCCATTAAATTATAAAATAACTCATGATATGAAAAAGTCATTTGAAGTGGCCGTACCTAAACTTAAGAAAGGTAAATATACCGTGGTATGGACCACAATGGGTGCAGATGGCCATAACATGAATGGCGAATATAATTTCACGCTTAAAGCAGCAAAATAAAATAAAAACGAAGTTAGTAAACATGCCAGCAATTTGCTGGCATGTCGCTATAACGATGGAGAAAAATATGCTTCCTGAAACTTGGATATACGCAACATGGCTGGCTAAAGTCGTTTTATATTTAGGTATTGCATTTGTTGTTGGTGGTGCTTTCTGTTATTTCTTACTTGGTCGTTATGTAGAAATTAAACAGACTATTCTGAAGTACATAACTATTGGTGCAGGACTGGGTTTAATATCCAGTATTCTTGGCTTCTTCCTTCTCATTGGAAGTTTTGCCAATACAGGTCTTTCTGGCATGTGGGATAGCAACTACATAAACATTTTAATAAATACTCCCACAGGGCACGTTCATATTATTCGATCAATTAGTTTTGCTTTTCTACTTCTATTGATGATCATAAAACTTAGTAAAGGAACTATTCAGGTTTCAAAAATTGAAGGAGTAATATTTCTCATACTTTTAACTCCTATTGTTTTTAGTTTTTCTCAACTTGGTCATGTTACAAATTTACCTTTATTCGCACAATTTTTATTATCAATCCATGTACTTGTAATGTCTTTATGGATGGGATCACTTTATCCTTTATGGAGAACAAGTAAAAAAATTACTGGTCTTCCCTTGAAAGAACGCATGCATCTGTTTGGAAGAATTGCTGCTTTTGTGGTAGGAATATTACTTGCATGTGGTGCCAGTATTGCTCTATTACTCATTAAAGATTTCAATATTCTACTGAATACTCCTTATGGGCATGGATTCATTATTAAAATAATATTTGTTTTAAGTATTTTATTATTGGCTGCCTTTAATAAATGGTATTTTACTCCTCGTTTACAGGATCCAAAATTTGCAAAACAATTGGGTTATGCCATTTTATTTGAAATGTCATTAGGTCTAATGATCCTTTTAATGACAGGATATATTACAACTGTAGTGGGAATTGATTAAATAGGTATATAGTAATTTAAAAAAGTAAAATGAAAAAAATTATCTGATTCTGCTTGATTTCATCATTGGTTCAATCCTTGATATTTTTTCTAACTCCATAAGCTTTACTATTGTAAGTAGAGTGTAGTGTAAGACTGTAGAGTCTCAGATCTTTTAAAATATAGGGGTAAAATTACTTACCCCATAATCTGCCCATGTTTTTATAAATTAATTACATGATTTTCTGTAATTCATGTATAAATAAACTTAAACAAATAATCATAACTTATACAACCATTCTTAGTGCCTGTTCCAGCCCGCGTTGTTTAAGGTTGGCTCCTACCCCAAACCATGCTGAATCTAATCGGTGATCTTTTGAGATCGCACGTCGCTCATGATCAACAAACTCGGTAATACTACAAAGCAGTCCATACGCCGTATCTTTAGCTGAAGCTAACTCGGCACCACGACCATGCCCGTTAAACATGGTCATGACCTTAGACATCGCACGTCCATTTGGCTCAGTTTTATTGTCGGTTTTGGATGAGTTGATTTGTTTAGGCGTAGCTACATTACGGTAGAACTGAATGATACTTTCATCTTGTTCAGCAATATTCAGGTTTGTATTATTGAACACTGCATCGAAGTAAGCTGCTGCTTCCTGCTGGGTGACTTTACGCTGGCTGAGCTGCTTCATTTCATACATGTGCTCGTCCCATGCATGAACCGAAATACCCAATTGCTGTTTAATCTTTTCAGCATCAAACTTGGTACTGTGTGGAACTTTCACCACACCTGCACTACTATTCTGCCCACGTAAGGCAATCGCTAAGGTGTTATTACACACCACACGTACACTTGTAAATTGCGCCGTGGTGGCTAATGTCCCATCACATGCTGTTGCCAGAAGGATATAACCATTACTCACATCCTTTCCTTTCAGTGCTGTTGATTGTCCAGTCGTAGCCAGTGCCCAGAACTTACGACCACCTTTCAATACCCCTGCTGTTTCCAGTTCAAAGCCTGATTGTTCTGTCAGGTCTTTATAGAAGTTTAATATCTCCATCGGTTGCACCTCCTGATAACGCTGACTTACCACTGATAGCGGCGCATGAGTATCTGAACGATAAAGGACTCTCTGATCTTCATACGGCATGATGATGTTTTGTCCACGTTCATTTTTTGTCATATAGCTGACATTGGATGATTCAATTCGCCAATCCATCCCTGCTTGTTGTGCCCATACTTCTAAAGGTTGATTTCTAGTGAGTTGATTGCCCAAACCATGCCAAGGGGTTTGACCTACAAAAGCCATTGTTTCAACTTGATGTGCCATGATGTTTTTCCTATTAAGTGATTTAAATAATTTGATTAAGAGTTTGGGATGAAGTTAAGAAAAGCTTGATTGCTGGATTTCAAAATGTTGCAGACACTGCTCACACTGATAATGCAAGGACACTGTATTGTCTTGATGCTGGACGTAGAGCAGAAACATGCCCCCTACAACTAAACCAACAAAGCCACCGACTAGTGGGTGAATAGGACTACGTTTTGACAATTGCATACAGGCTGCTGCCAGAGACATGGGGGAGAATGATGAAAGTTTTGCAAATACACCTTGATGGCTTTGTTCTGACTGCCGTAGTAATTTCAGATGTCTCGAATGGCAGTAAGGACATTGATGCATAGTCGTCTCCTCTCAATAAAAGGCATAAAAAAAACCACAAGCAAATGCTTGTGGTTTGATTGAGCTTTATGTCGTTTTAGATTAAGTCAAATTAACGAGTTACTTTTGGAGTCGCTAAACCTTTCTTGCTACAAGGTTGGATACTTTCAATATATTGACCATCTCCAGTGTCTTTAAAGAAACCATGTTTTGATTTGATTTCTAAACATTGCCCCTTCTTAAAAGGTTTAACTTGTGGAACGACTTTAGCTGGTATAGCGTAGCTATTTAAAATGACTTCGCCTTTAGTAGTTGGAAATACAACTGACTCTTCGCCGTAATAGACATTGGCTTTAAGTGTAATCTGCTCAGTTTTAGCAAAAGCAATAGAACTGAGTGAAAGACTTAAAATTCCACATGCGATAAGTTTGATTGGGTTCATGGTATTTTCTCTGATTAAGTAAAGTAATAATTAAACGAATGCTACAGACCAGCTTTAATTAGTGACCAAAGCATGGCTGGTATCCTTCGTGAAGGACTTGATTGCTGTTCTTATCCCAACTCACCACATACCAAGTACATTGGTAACGGTCAGAGTCCCATGCAGTACGATAGGTCATGGTATTACCTTGCTGGCTCCATCCTTCAACTCGTTTACTCACCTGATCTGGACTTGAGCGGCCCCATACATTCATGAGATGTGACGCTAACATTTGATCAATATTCGGGATGGTTGACTTTAAATCAGCTGGAGCAGATTTGATTGGCTTTAATCCATAGCGAGAAGCATTGGAACTTAAGGTTTTCCCTTCATGGTACTCACCATCAACTTCTGAACTGAGATTACCTAGACTTGTATCTTGTGCTTTTGCCTGATCAACCGCGGCTATTGCCCCCGCAACAACCTCATCTTCAGCTTGTGAATGAGCAGATTCTGATTCCGGGTTTTCCACCATACTTTCAATTCCAGTGAAACCTGATTCAACGGGTTCCGATGCTGCTTGTGTTGTGGCAGATTGATTTTGTACCTTAGATTGTTCTAAAGCGAGTTGTGCTAACTGAAGTTCAGTTTGTCGTTTTTGATGTTGATTAAATAAAATACCGCCTGCAATTAACACCGCCATCATGACTACAGTTAACAACCAATATAACGGTGGTATCTTTTTAGTTGAGTTAGTGCTGTTCTTTATCATATTCATATCATTACCTTGAAATAGAGGATATACGGCGCTTTAGGGCTGCCTTCATTGGGGTAATATGTAAGTAAAAATTCTTTATTTTCAGTTATTGTCCAAATAGCTCTTTAATAGAGTCCGTGCTTCATTCAGTTGCTGTGCTTGGCTTTCAATGAGCTGACGAACAGACTCTGGAAGGTTCTGATATTTATCTGGATGGAACTCAGCCATCTTTTTCCGGTAAGCAGCTTGAAGGGTTTGCTCACACAATACTTCAGACTGAATTTCAAGAAGTTTGCAGGCCTGTAGTTGTTCCTTAGTCAGATAAGAAACTTTTTTCTGATCTATTTCCTCTGCCAGACATTGATAGATAATTTTGACGAGGTCAGGAAGAACTGCCTTAGAGACATTAGCTACACGGCACAAATGGGTCATGAAAAGATCAGCCTGATTCTGCTCAACCTGACCCAGTGCCATGGCGTAGACCAGTTGTTCGATCATCTCCGTACGAAGTTTATAAGCCAGCACATCTTTCAGTTCTGCAAAGCGATGCAATAATTCTTCATAATCGAAGTTTGGTTTTTGATTCATTAGTTGTTCAACATACTGATGTACTGCTTGATTATTCAATTTAGAAAAAAGACTGGATAGCGCTTCTTTCGACTGAGCATTCCATTGACCCACAGTAAATGTAATAAAATAAGCAAACAGATCAACAATCACCTTCAGTTCTGCATCAATCTGTGGTGGAGCTTGGTAGGTCTCTGTTTGTCCCTGACAGACTTCATTTAGAAATGAAGCCAATGTTCGTACTGTTCCCTTATCCAATTGGTTAAAGGTCAAAGTTTCCATCCGATTCAGTACGATGCCATGATTAATGACGCCAATATCTGCCTCGACATGATGAATACTTTTAAAGAGATAAACCGCTTCATCTCCAAAGCTTTCTTTATAAAAGAGTCCTGTCGCCGTCACACAAAGTCCAGCTTTAGCACTGCCAAATACCGTATCGTCAATTAGCATAAGGATTTCATCTGGATGAATTCCTTGAGGGAGATAACTCATAGCCCCTTGCAATTTTTTATAAGGAATAGCGGGTGCAAAATAAATATTGTCACTCGCTCTTAACATCAACATCCAACGGCTTTTCTGGAGTGATTCTCTCGATATGATTGTCATGGCAACTTCCCCAATTTAGCGACTAAAACAACCAACGTAGAAAATCAGCAGGCCAAACAAGTGCCCGACCCAAAGAATATGAACCAGAATAAATAGGGTACTGCCAAATCAAATACAGCCAATAACCAATCACAATGGTGAAATAAAGGCCAATCAATGGATGTTTCATTGTAAATTCCTCATTTTTTTAGGTAAGCCTATCCAACCCACTGCTCTATGGCAGCAGGTGAGATCAAAAGACAAACTAAGATTTAATGTGAATACGAGCTCTAAAGTTTATGTGCACATTGCTGACCAGACTTAAAAGACACCTCTTCGAAATCCTCTGGCATCCTGACTTGCATCATGCCAATCGCCTCCAGCTTTTCTTCACCATAATGTTCTTCCATCCTGTCGTAGAAGCAGGAACAGAAACTGCGACTTCCTCCCGTATTCCTACAGCTTTGTTTCATACCCTTTTCGAAATCAGAAGAACAACCAGTAACCAACAAAATACTGACACCTACCAAACCCATCAAAATTTTATTTTTCATCATTTTATCCAGTGACGTCGTCATGGAGCTTAGGCTTTTTTAGGCAACACGAAGCCTTGCCATGGTGTAGCTCACATGACATTTTTTTAAGTAAATTTTTAGACGAAAAGATCTAAAGCTTGAGAAACTAGAAGTTCATCAAATCCTATTAAAACTAATCAGGCGTTATAAAAAGAATATGCATAGCCAACTCCTTTATATTGGGAGTTCTGCCAAAGCATTAGAGAATTATGGTGGCAGAACGAGAAAGGGTTGACAGACCGGATTGGATTGACACCAGCACACTCGAAAGTGTCCCTCTCCCGTCCTACCGCAACGGGAGGAGACGAGATGTACCCTCAAAATTATTCCTCAGAAGGAATAACTCTGATGCAACCCAATAAAACGGTCTGTCAAAACCGACTGGCAATGTGGCCAGCAAGCAAAGGATAATGTGCAATATTTAAGGTGTCAATGATCTATCGACTAAGTCGTAAAGTGATTGTTATTGTTTTTCATTAGATTAATTCTTTAAACTAACCATTAGGTAAATTTAAGGATGATTCAGTGTTTCGGTTAAAGTGTCTTGGTGGTCCACTGTATGGACAAGAATATTCTCATGCTCAGGATGAGTTTATTTTTAAAGACAAACAGACAGGAAAGCAGACGCGTTATCGAAAGCAGGCTTTAAACTTCACCCCACCCCAAGAGTTCTTTATAGCAGAGTCAATTTCTACAACCGTAGCCTACAATCTTGCATTGCAATTAATGAAACGCTATTGAGACCTTTTAGTAATACAAAGACATACTATTAACTAACCAATAATGAGTGATTTTCTAGCACTTGATTCAGTCCATAATAAATTTATAATCCAGTAGAATGCTTCACAGTACTACAAGTTTAGTCCAACAATTATAACTCTAAGCTACATTTTGATTTTGACTACTTTTCACCCAAAACATCGCAAGTCGGTACAGAATCATCATAAGTCGGTACATAAATGGAGTGCAGTTTAACACCTAACACCCCTCTACAAATGCTCATAATTCACTCTCAAGTTAAGCTAAATCATTTTTAAATTATAAGTAGTTACGACTTATAATATATGCACTTCTTTTAAAATGAATAAGTGAACTTGATTACATGGCAACTTCAGCTAAAAAAAATGCTAAGGCTAAACAAGAAACCACATCTACGAGTAACATCAAAAAACTTATTGGCTTAATTGACCAACTTGAAGAACATATTATTAAAAGACATAAATTTCCCTATGGTTTGCCATCAGCCTATGCCGAACACTACAAAGCTTATTTACCCGAACAAATGGAACCTATCAGTGAAGAAATGACGGATAATGACCGAAAGTGGTTTTATGAACAGCTTGATCAAGGCTTATTAAAAGAATCGCCAGAACAAAAGGCTCTCCGTCAACAGGCATGGAGATTACCCCCACCATTACTTCGAGGTAAATCGGAAATTTACATCTACATTCCCGAAGAGGACCGACTTGCCCGACACTATAGCGAAATCGCGACTGAAATTCGTAAATTCAAAAACTTGGTATCAACTAAAACCAGAATATTCAAAAAAACAGCACAACAAGCTGAGAAACATTTTGAAGAAGCATTTCGTCTCTACTCCAAACATTATGATTGTTCTTTCTATATCTACACGCTACCAGAAGATATCTATAAACAGATTAGGCAATCTCAATTAGCCCGAAACAGCCATAAAAAATCCCAGAGGGTAAAAAAAACTTACCTCTCACTTGTTCAACGTTTTATTACCAGTAATCAAAAAACTTACTCAAGTATGGATACGGTTCTAGGAGCCATTGAGCAGCAAGCTATCTCAAAAATTCCAGAATACCTCACTCAAGAATACAATGCTGAAATAGAACATTGTTTACGAAAAAAAGAAGAAGCTGAATATTTTCTTTTTGCAGCTCGAAATGATCTATCTACAGCTGAAGTCAAAGAAATTGAAGAATATGGTAAAAAAACTGTAATCATACAAGCTCAGAACCGTGATCAACCCCTAACTTCTTTTGCAGGTCGCCCTATCGAACGTTATAAGGAAATAAGAGTATTTTATCAGAAAAAGATTTCTGCCTTAGAAACTCAAAAAAGTAAAATTAGAACCGACGATCAGAGAATGAAGTTACTGAATAGCGCTAAATCTTGGTTAAAGGAAAGCGAGCCAAGCCTATATGATGCGCTGAACATTTTTATAGAAAAGAAAGGTAGAAAACTTTAGAATTCCCCTCCCACCCCAATAAAAATCCGATCACTCACATAATTTATTTAGAGCCTGTTAGTTCTACACTGACATGCTCTTAAAAAAAATTAATAAATTTTTAAAAGAGTAATAATTACAATGAAATTTCTATATTTTAAAGATTTTAAATACATATATATCAGTAGCTTAAATAAATTCTTCGCAGATTTTTAGAGGGTGCTTAATTTTTTTCTAGAATTTCCCTTATGCAATCAAGCATACAAAACTTGCTACATAAGGAACCAATATGACCAACTCAAACCTAAGCCAGCAACACATCAAATTAATAAGTACATTCAATTGGAAGCTTAGCAATTTACGGGTGTGGGTCACCCGAAGAATAGCTCAACGAAGCCATTTAAATGCTGCATAACGCAGGACATCACAACTTTTAAAAAGTCCTCGTATTACCGTCATTTTTTGGTAGAGCATTCTCGAAGTAAAGTGCAATCGGCTTTTCGGTTTAAATACAATTGTAATAAGTAATATTAGATATATGTAATTAATCTACTAGATACTTATTGTCATAAGCAGTGTGCCTTAGCAAATACTGCTTATAGATTAGATTGATTTAATTGTGTATCCATTTGAGATGAATACACTCCAGATAGATTAGCCAATATCCACTCTACGCCTACCCTAATGGACATTTCTAAACGATGTCCATAGGGAGAGCATTTACCTCATGACGCCTGATACGTAATTAATTATTTGTATGTAGGTATACTATGAAATCTCTGAACAACACAGCTAAACCAATTCTTCCACCTATCGCACAGTTCTCAGTTGCAGATAGAGATGCATTCCTAGAACAGCTCAAGGAAGATTTTTCAACTCATGAGTACATGACAGAAAACGGTAAGATTAAAATATTCAAAACGAGTATAAACCCTGAAGTTGAAAAAATGCTCAGTCGTGTTGAGTTCATCAAGTATTTTGAGAAAGAGCGCCCAATCGCTACTCTTAAATCTGTTCAAAGTTTTAAGGGCAAAGAGCAACTACGTGTTGAATATGCGAAGGATATTCCACTTTTGCTTAAGTGCCAGCTTACAACAATCTTTGTGTCTGCTCACTCTGGCAATTACAAGATGGGCATAGAGTTACAGGCCTTTAAGGATTCATTCTTAGAACTTTCAAAGGAAGAACAATATACCCTTTATGAATTTTCTCTGATCAATCAGTGTTACACATCTGAACAGGCTCAGGCTTATGTTGCAGCTTTAATTAAATTTCAGAAGTTGTTTGCAATAAGAATGAGCAGTGCCTCAATTCGTAAACAACTTTCGAATCGTGCTAGTAATCGACGCCGTTCTAAAGAGCGTTGTGTTGAGCTTGTAGAGACTCTACTCAAGATCCATTCTCGAATCCTTGTTGTTCGAGTAGACCTAGGATTAATACGCGATCCAGCTAAGCTTCAACAGCTTGCTATCTCAACTGATTTTGCTCAGACTGAACATGATAGTGAGTTTATGCAAGAGTCTTTTATTCGGTTCTATGATGCATCTAAGCATAATCAGCTTAAGCAAGCGCTCGGGTATATCCTGCGTATTGAACACACCCCAACCAAGGGATTCCATGGACATCTTTATTACTTCTTCAATGCCAATGACCATCGTGAGGACATCACGTGGGGGCAATATATTGCTGAGAAATGGAGGGTTGCTACAAACAATCTTGGGACTGCTTTTATCTGCAATATGAAGAAAGATGAGTACCGCTATCGTGCCTTAGGCATTTTGGAGTATACCGACCATGAAATGCTTAAGAATCTCAAGGCTACGTTTGACTACATATGCAAAAATGATCAGTACTTCGCCTTTACTAATGGAGAACAAATTCGGAGCTTCCGAACAAGCCAAATACCAAAAGTTCCTGCTACCAAACTTGGCCGTCCACGCAAGTTCGAGCAACTTAACCTACTAGACTCTGATCAGTCAGATGATGCTCAAGTAGGAGGACAGTAACATGACTAAGTACGCATCAGATGCTTTACTTGCAGCTACACATTCGTCATGCAGCATTCAACCTATTTGGGCTTACGATCTGATTGGTTCTGAGAAGTCAGCAAAAGCTCTTGGGAGATCAAAAACTACAAGCATGTTTGCAAAACAAAATTCTCAAAATAGTAATCAGGCATTATCTCTCAGTAAACCTGTTGAGTTGATTAGATCAGCATATCCATTAGTGACAGGCTCCCCTGTCACTAATGGGATGTTATCTGTTCGGCTAAAGCCAGAGAACGAATTGTTTATTCAGTTTATTAAACATATGGGGCCTATGCTTAATGGGGGGATTTACTGCCATGATCAGTATTTTTCTAATCAAATTACGGGCTACCAATATATGCTCAACACTAGGCAGTTTAATGAGGATTTAACAGCTTGGAATACAGAACAAATTCGTGCTGAAGAGTTATTTGATTCGACAATGAAGGTTCTATTCAAAGACTACGCAGGCTTCGAAACACATGAGCTATATTTGCCAATGCTATTTACGCTTTCAGCGAATACTCCAATATATTCAAAACAACAATATTTAGATCAGCAGAAGAAAGAGATGATCGCCATTTTCTTTAATGAAGGTGGTAATAATGAAATTATTGCCGTATTTTCGAAATGGGAACTTACACCCCAAGGACAATTAGCACTCAGACTGGTGTTTTTACTGGAACGCCAGTTCATAGATGATCCTGTTGGTTCTTCTGATGAAAATGCTTTCATTGCTTTACGAGGTAATCTGGAAGGCCTATTTAATTGCAAAGCATATCCTGTATCTATGCCATTAAACGGGTTTATGCAAACTAATCATTTTTTTAAAAGTGATCCAAGGTGCAAAGATCTTATTAAGCTGCTCAAAACGTACCTAGTAGGCAGTGATGCAGTCCTTCGAATTTGGGATACACAGTCCAATTTTGATGTGTTGTATTCCAAGTTTAAAACTAACTAGTTAAAAGGCTATTTCACAATGGGTGCATTCCAGTTAAACACAGCTGATTACCTATTTATGAAATATCGCTCTATGACTGTCGAATTAATGAGTGTAGTACAAGACTATTATCCTCACTTAAGCAAGGCAGAGGCGCTAAGAAAGGCAAATAATCAAGAATTTCCTTTCTCTGTCTTTAAAATAGATTCAAGCAAACGCGCACCATTTCTGGTGCACGTTAAAGACTTGGCTGATATCTTAGATAAGAAGTATTCTGAAGCTGCTAAAGACTTTGCTACGTTTCATCAATGAGGCGTAGCACCTCTTCCAATTGAATTACATTACGTCTTGACTTCACAGAAACATAACGTTGTAAGCTCCCCCAAGAATCATGCAAACTTACTTTCTGAATTTCAGGAATAGTAAAACTTTGTTCTGCAAGCCTCGTACATCCTTCATGCCTCAAATCATGAAAATGTAAATCTTCAATTCCCAATATTTTACATGCTTCACGAAACTCTTTTCCTATGCTTTTTGGGTTCAGAGGCAATAAAAGTTGTTCATCATATCCTAATCGAAGCATACGACTCCGCACTTCATTATCTAATAAAAGTTCAATTATTGTTTTACAAGGTTCCAACACGTCAAAAGACTTGTGATTACCTTTAGAACCGTTCGGATTTTTCAAATCATGAACTTTCCATGATGAATGGTAAGAATCATAATCTTGCAGCCATAAGCGTGTTAACTCTGCTTCACGTCTGCATGAAAAAATTGCGAACCAAATAATTAAATGCATTGGATACTTAGTACCATATTTATTTAATTTCCAACGCTCAGCAAAAAGTTTTGTTAAAGCAATTAACTCTTCATTTGTAGGAAGTCTATCTCTCACTTTGCTAGAGGAGATTTGGCGAGTTTTTCTAAGCTGTGCCGTAGCTTTATCGAAGCTACTTAAATCAACTTCCATGCCCCACATAACAGATGCATGAGATAGAACACCTCTAATATGTAAAAGCTCATGCTGCTGTGTACTTGTTGCAATAGGGTCTAAACCAAGATTCGGCACGCCTCTCCGTCTTAGAGCAACATGCTCAGCCAAATGTATTGAATGTATTTTTGTGATAATATTGCGCGCGATTGGCAACTTCTTAATTAAGAGTAGAGAATAGCGTTTCGTCCTACCGTACTCGCTCCCAACTTCATCCAAATATTTATCTATGGCATCTGACAAAGTTAGATCAATCAGTTGTTCTTTGCCAAGTAAAATGTCTGGATTTTCTTGAATCTCAACTTCTCTTTTTTTAAGCCAGTTTTCTGCCACTTTTTTTGAATGAAATGTTTTGCTTTCAGAATAAGCTGGATAACCTTTTTTGTTGATCCGGATAGCAGCTCGGTAACTAACACTTCCATCTGCACCTTTTCTGGCAGTAATTGACCCCATAAATTTACACCATGAACCATTTTCTCCATTATGGTGTAAATTTTGGTGTAAATGCAAACTGATTAACGCAGCTAAATATGAGTTCCCACAGATTCAAACAGGTTGCAAAACACTGATTAAAGGTATGATTTTTAATGACTATTAATAAAACCATTGAAACTATTAAATCTCCAAGAATCAGTGTAGCCCCAATGATGGACTGGACTACAAAGGACTACCGATTCTTTGCACGCTTATTTAACCCAAATATTGTGCTTTATACAGAAATGGTGACTACGGGTGCGATTCTATTTGGCGATGCAAAACGTCATTTAAACTATAGTGCTCAAGAACACCCGATCGTATTGCAACTTGGCGGATCAAACCCACAAGAGCTTGCAACCTGCACAAAAATGGCCGAAGACTGGGGTTACGATGAAGTCAACCTCAACGTAGGCTGCCCAAGTGACCGCGTACAGAACAATAAAATCGGTGCATGTTTAATGGCAGAGCCAGACTTGGTGGCTGAATGCATTCACCGCATGCAAAAGGCGGTTAATATTCCTGTCACAGTAAAGCACCGTATCGGTATTGATGACATGCAGTCTTACGAAGAAATGCTACATTTCGTAGATACTGTCGCTGCAACAGGTTGTACGTATTTCGTTGTGCATGCCCGTATTGCGATATTGAAAGGCTTGTCTCCAAAAGAAAATCGAGAAGTCCCTCCTTTACGCTACGAAGATGTATACCGCTTAAAGCAAGAACGTCCACATCTGACTATTGAAATTAACGGCGGTATTAAAACGTTTGCCGAAACTCAAGCTCATTTACAGCATGTTGATGGTGTCATGATTGGCCGTGAAGCCTATCACAACCCTTACCTACTTGCTGAGCTTGGCCAACTTTGGAACTTAGAAGCACCAGACCGTTTCGATATTATGGAACAAATGCTGCCTTATATTGAGCAACGTATGGCTGAAGGTGCACCCCTTTCAATCATTACACGTCATATTTTAGGTTTATTTCAAAACTTACCAGGTGCTCGTAAATGGCGTCAGGCGCTAAGTGGCGGAAATGCAAAAACTTTAGCCGATGTTGAAACTGCAATTCAGAACATGCGAGCAGCCATGATTCGCACTGAAGAGTATGTAAAAGAGCAGCAGGTTTAAGTTGGCGACGACTTCTTAAATTGTAAGAAAATGTGGCATTTTAAATCAGAGACTTAGATTTTGAGTATATTCGCAAATGTTGGAACAAAATATTCAAATTTAAGCTCTGATTAGTTATTTATTTACAATGATATCAATAATTTAAATTTCACTATTTTTAACCACCTCTTTTGATAAGTATCTTTTCGCTCCAAGGCAGGCACCTCTGGAAAAAAGATACGTTATTACATAACATAAACAAAACTTTTAAGATACGCCTATTAGTATCTCTGAACGCCACAGGTAGGTGGTGATTTTTTTTAATATGGATATAGGTAGCACGGTAGAGATTTCACGATGATTATTTATGACGGACAAGTAGCTGATAATTACATGTATCAGGATTCAAATCAGGCAGCCATTGTTGTATCGCACAGCGCACCCAGCCTACCTTATCCTTTCACCATAAAACCCAATAATCATCAAACTCAAACTTCAACCAACCCACCGATCGATGTAGAAAAGTTTGTAGAAAAATTAGAAAGCGTTACTTCTAGACGCAGTAAAGCTAGATGCGCACGTAGTATCCGTCTTGCACTCGAATCTGCTGGTGCTAATGTTGAAAACCACCCAATCGCAGCTTCAGATTGGGGCGATACCCTCAAAAAGATTGGCTATAAACAAATTGATCCAGCCTTCGACGAACCTCAAGAAGGTGACATTTACATCATTCACAGAACCCGCAACCACGTTTATGGTCACATTGCAGGATACACTGGAAGTGAATGGGTCTCTGACTTTAAACAAAATAGCTATGACGTCTATAAAGATGACAGCGTAACTTATACCTATTATCGACTAGGGTAATCTACCTAAGAACTAGATGTTCAATTGCTTTAATTGTTTCAAACAACTGATCAAACGAGTGTTTTAAACCCAGCTTGGCTTCTTTTTTGCTTTATTTTCATATTGTAATTATCAAAAATAATGATGGAACTTTATGAAAAGAATACTGCTGAGCTTCTACTTACTGACATCGTTTAGCATGACTTATGCCGCCTCTGATACAAACATTATAGAGGTTTTTAAAAAAGTACCCGAAAAACGGATTTATCAACCTCAATATTTATTAAAACGGACGACTCCTCAAGCTCGAATCCATGTGATACGAAAACAATATTTAAATGGAATACTAGACTGTCCTTCTGTGATTTATCACGACAAGAAGAAAATTCTATCTTTGCACTCATTTGAAGAAGCAATATTTTATCTAGAGCCTGATCGTTATTATATTCGCTATGCGGTTAACAATAGTGGTTGTATCAATTTGGAATTCTACCAGCATAAACGCCCCAAAATGGACATCCTATCTCAGGAACGTCCGTTAGAAGGTGATACCGAATATACATTTTCTATTAGTGAGCACACTGGGTCACAATAATTATTTCAGCAGAAGTTAAACATATTGCCTCTCAAACTTGCAGCAGATGGTAGATCTGCTCAACATAATGCTGAATCAGATCACTCTGGTTTGTTCTATAAGCCAAAACCACTTCAGATAAAAGATTCTTATTTTCTAGAGGAATCAATTTTACATTTTTGGGTAATATTTTCTCAAATTCTTGGGGAACAATGCTAATACCCAAATTTGCAGCAACTAACTGTAATTGGTTTAGCTTACGTGATTGGATCGTCGCTGCTTTAGGCCAGAAGCCAGCCCCTATACACAAGTTTGAGACTAAATAACTCAAACCTCCCCGCTTAGGATGTGGAGTCGAAACAAAATATTCATCTTTTAAATCTTTTATCTGGATACTTTGTGTTTCTTTAAATTTAGGATGATCAATATAAACAGCTGCAAATAATGGCTGTTCATATAGTTTCAAGGTCGTTATTTCTTCAAGGCTATGCAGAACTGGCGGTCTAATCAAACCAATATCAATTTCACCGTTCATTAAAGCTAAGATTTGCTGCTCGGATGACAAGGTATTGATCTCAAAACTCAGCTGCTGCGTTAAGCTAACTTCTTTTAATATTTGTACCTTTTTATGATCCATAACAATGCTACTTGAATGAGCAAATTTAATCTGGCGATTTTTTCCTTCTGCAATATTTTTAGAAAGACCAATAATTTCATTTAAATAGGCCATATTATCTTTTATCTTTTTATAAAAGACTTGACCAGCTGCTGTGAGTTTTGCTCTTTTATCAACTCGATCAAATAACTGAAAATCAATTTCTTCTTCTAATAGTTTAATTTGCCGACTTAAAGCAGACTGAGCAATGAATAGTTTCTCTGAAGCCGCAGTAAAGCTCCCTTCTTCAACAATTTTTATAAAATATTGGAATTGTTTTAATGTGAGCATAATCATCTCAAAATTAGATTATTAGGTCTATTTTATATATTAGATTAGATAGATAGCCTTCGCTAGAATTTTATCAAGACCATTCACTTGATTGAATTATTCATGAAGTATTTAAAAGGGCTCACCATCTTCACCGTTGTTGTTCTAATTTTATGGTGCTTTAAATTTTATGATCAGCAGCTACCCACACAACCCCAGCAAGACAACATAGAGCTGTATGATTAAAT
>NZ_JBWZNA010000025.1:0-40813 GCF_056725885.1 Acinetobacter sp. GRABPA_MV_2 | reverse complement strand
CACCATGCCCCAGACTGCCGAAAACGTCGCTGAACAGTTTAACGTCAATCGTGCAGATCAGGACCAGTTTGCCTTGGTGAGCCAACAACGCACCGCAAGCGCGCAAGCCAAAGGCTTTTTTTCTAAAGAAATCGTGGCAGTTGAAGTCCCTCAGCGTAAGGGTGATGCTGTTGTGATTGATACCGATGAACATCCTCGTGCATCAACCACCCTTGAAGGTTTGAGCAAACTTAAACCTGTGGTTAAAGCAGATGGCACGGTCACTGCGGGTAATGCTTCAGGCATTAACGATGGTGCAGCAGCTCTACTGATTGCTTCTGATGAGGCAGTTCAAGCTTACAACTTAAAACCACGTGCCAAAATCATTGCTTCAACAGCAGTGGGTGTAGAACCACGTATTATGGGCTTTGCTCCAGCACCAGCGATTAAGAAATTACTTAAACAAGCCAACCTGACTTTAGATCAGATGGATGTGATTGAGCTTAACGAAGCGTTTGCTGCACAGGCTTTGGCCGTGACCCGTGATTTAGGTTTACCAGATGATTCTGACAAGGTAAATCCAAATGGTGGTGCAATTGCATTAGGTCATCCACTTGGTGCATCAGGTGCACGCTTAGTCACGACAGCCTTAAACCAGCTTGAACAGACAGGTGGTCGTTATGCGTTGTGTTCAATGTGTATTGGTGTGGGCCAAGGCATTGCTTTGATTATTGAGAGAGTCTAATCATGAGCCAGTTATATGCCAGCTTGTTTTACCAAAAAGACGTCACTGACATCTTTAGTGACTCATCTTTAATCACATACATGATTGAGGTTGAAGTTGCGTTAGCTCAAGCACAGGCACAAGTTGGTGTGATTCCTCAAAATGCGGCTAATAGCATTGCCCAAGTTGCTGAGCAGGCATTAGACAAGTTTGATTTTTCCGCTTTGGCTGTAGCAACAGGCTTAGCTGGTAATATCGCAATTCCATTTGTAAAGCAGCTTACGGCAATTGTTAAAGATGTTGATGAAGATGCTTCGCGTTATGTGCATTGGGGTGCAACGAGTCAGGATATTTTAGACACAGCTTGTATTTTGCAATGTCGTGATGCGTTGAACATTGTGGAAGCTCAACTTCAACAATGCTATGCGACTGCATTACAGCAAGCCAAGCAATATCGCCATCAAGTCATGATTGGGCGTACATGGTTACAGCAAGCTTTACCCATTACTTTGGGGCATAAACTTGCTCGTTGGGCTTCTGCATTTAAACGTGATTTAGACCGTATTCAAGCTATGAAGTCACGTGTACTGACTGCTCAGTTAGGTGGTGCTGTGGGTTCATTAGCTTCTTTGCAAGATCAAGGTTCACTTGTGGTTAATGCATTTGCGAAGCAACTGAATCTGACTGTACCGACAAGCACATGGCATGGTGAGCGTGATCGTATTGTAGAAATTGCAAGTGTGCTTGGCATGATTGTCGGGAATACGGGCAAGATGGCACGGGATTGGTCACTCATGATGCAAACTGAAATTGCAGAGTTGTTTGAGCCAACCGCCAAGGGGCGTGGTGGTTCATCAACCATGCCTCATAAGCGTAATCCAGTTGCGGCGGCATCCGTATTAGCCGCGGCGAATCGTGTACCGGCACTTATGTCTAGCATCTATCAAAGTATGGTGCAGGAACATGAGCGTAGCTTAGGTGCATGGCATGCAGAATGGTTAGCAGTTCCAGAAATCTTTCAGCTTTGTGCTGGAGCATTAAGTCGTACTGGTGAAGTCTTACAAGGTTTTGAAGTTAATGCTCAGCATATGCAACAGAATCTTGAATGTACGAATGGATTGATTATGGCAGAAGCTGTAATGATGGCACTTGCTCCTAAAATTGGACGTTTAAATGCTCATCATTTAGTTGAAGCTGCATGTAAAACAGCGGTAGCACAAAACCAGCATTTGTTTAATGTTGTTAGCCAACTAGAAGAAGTGAAAGGACAGTTTAGCCAAGCAGAAATACGGGATATTTTCAAACCGGAAAACTATTTGGGCAATATTCAGCAACAGATTGATGCAGTTTTGCAAGAAGCACAAGGAGAGTCAAAGTGAATCAGACTATTAGCAATCGCCAAGGAAAACAGCTAGCTGTTTATATTGACGGTTTAAAAGATGCTCCTGTGCTTGTGTTCTCTAATTCATTAGGCACAGACCATGGTATGTGGCAGTCACAGGTAAGTGAATTAAAAAGTCATTTTAATGTCATTACATACGACACACGTGGTCATGGTGAAAGTGGTGTAATTAGTGACACCACATTGCAAAACTTAGCTGAAGATGTGGTTGATATTTTAGATGCCTTGAGTGTTGAAAAAGCTCATTTTTGTGGCATTTCAATGGGTGGAATTACTGGGCTTTGGTTGGGTATTCATCATCCAGAGCGCTTTTTAAGTATTACTGTTGCGAACTCGGCAGCCAAAATTGGTCAGGCGGAGGCTTGGTTGAGTCGTGCTGACTCGGTAGAACAAAATGGTTTAGCTGAGTTAGTTAAAACCACGCATACCCGCTGGTTCAGTGAAAAATTCGACTATCAACATAATGTTGTTGCGCAGACGACGATTCAAAGTCTTGCAAACACACCAGCACAAGGTTATGCAAATGCATGTCGTGCTTTAGCGTATGCCGATTTAAGAGATGAAATCGCACAAATCCAAATTCCGGTATTGCTCATTGCAGGAACGGCAGATCCAGTGACAACAGTAGCGGATGCTGAGTTTATGCAGAATGCTATTAAGAACAGTCAAGTTGCTAAATTGGAAGCATCTCATCTTTCTAATATTGAGCAACCGCAAAGATTTACTCAGGAATTGACTAGGTTTATTCAGCAAATCTAATAGCTTAGTAGTTTAAAAGGAATTGGCCTTAAGGAGGCAAATATGGCGTCTCAGGATTACGCTGCACCAAATAAAAGTATCGATGCTCAAGCATTAATTAATGATGCTCCACTCAGTAAGTATCAATGGATGATTGCAATCATCTGTTTCTTAATTATTTTTACTGATGGTATCGATACTGCTGCAATGGGTTTTATCGCTCCAGCTTTGGCTCAAGATTGGGGTGTTGATCGCTCTCAGTTAGGCCCAGTGATGAGTGCTGCACTTGGTGGAATGATTATTGGAGCTTTGGTTTCTGGCCCAACAGCTGACCGTTTTGGTCGAAAAATCGTTTTAGCTTTTTCGATGCTTGTATTTGGTGGTTTTACTTTAGCATCTGCTTATGCAACCAACTTAGATAGTCTTGTCGTTTTACGCTTTTTGACAGGTATTGGTTTGGGTGCAGCTATGCCAAATGCCACTACATTATTTTCTGAATACTGCCCAACACGCATTCGTTCATTACTCGTGACCTGTATGTTCTGTGGTTACAACTTAGGTATGGCAACAGGTGGTTTTATCAGTAGTTGGCTGATCCCGACTTATGGTTGGCACAGTCTGTTTTTACTTGGCGGCTGGTCACCTTTGATCTTAATGATTTTAGTGATTTTAGTTTTACCTGAGTCTTACCGCTTTTTAATTGTAAAAGGTAAGAACCCAGAGAAAGTACGCAAAATCTTAAATCATATTGCACCAGCTCAGATCCAAAATGCGACTGCATTTCACGTACCTGAAGAGAAAACCGAGACAGCTCAAAAGAAAAATGTCTTTGGAATTATGTTTTCTAAACCATATGCAAAAGGAACACTTTTGCTTTGGTTGACCTATTTCATGGGGCTCGTGGTTGTTTACTTGCTTACAAGCTGGTTACCAACGCTTATGCGTGAAACAGGTGCCTCAATGGAGCGTGCTGCATTTATCGGTGGATTGTTCCAGTTTGGTGGTGTGGTAAGTGCTTTGTTTATTGGTTGGGCGATGGACAAATTCAACCCGAACCGAGTGATTGCTATTTTCTACTTTGCTGCAGGTCTATTTGCGATTGCTGTTGGTCAAAGCTTAGGAAATTCAACATTACTTGCAGTATTGGTGCTTTGTGCGGGTATCGCAATTAACGGTGCGCAATCTTCAATGCCTGCGTTAAGCGCTCGTTTCTATCCAACGCAGTGCCGTGCAACTGGCGTGTCTTGGATGACTGGTATTGGACGCTTCGGTGCGGTATTTGGTGCTTGGATTGGTGCTGTACTACTCGGCAATGATTGGTCGTTTACCGCCATTCTTAGTTTATTACTAATTCCAGCGACTGCTGCGGCTGTTGCTGTATTTGTTAAATCAATTGTTGCGCATACCGATGCAACTTAATAGAGGTCTATCACAATGAATGATGAACAACGCTATAAACAAGGCATTGAGGTGCGGACTGAAGTTTTGGGCGAAAAGCATGTTGGTCGGTCTTTGCAGAACTTAAATGACTTTAACCAAGATTTTCAAAATTTTATTAGCCGTTACGCATGGGGTGAGGTGTGGTCTCGTCCGGGCTTACCGCGTCATACACGTAGTTTAGTCACTATCGCAATTTTATTGGCGCTTGGTCGTGAAGACGAACTACGCATGCATTTACGTGCTTGCTTTAACAATGGCGTAACTAAAGAAGATTTAAAAGAGCTGATCTTACATAGTTCACTCTATGCAGGTTTACCTGCTGCAAATGCTGCAATGCATATGACTGAAGAAGTCTTTAAAGAGTTGGGGATAGAGGTAAACCCAATTGCAGCGAAAGAACAGGATTAAGGAGATAAAGATGTCACAACATAGCTGGGGTGCTTACGCCCAACGTAATACAGATGACCATCCACCAGCGTATACGCCAGGTTATAAAACAAGTGTATTACGTTCGCCAAAAAATGCATTGATCTCAATTAATGAGACTTTAACTGAAGTTACTGCACCGCATTTTTCTTCAAATCTGTTTGGCTCAAAAGATAACGATTTGATTTTGAACTATGCCAAAGATGGTTTACCAATTGGTGAGCGTGTCATTGTCCATGGCTATGTTCGTGACCAATTTGGTCGTCCTGTAAAAAATGCACTTCTAGAAGTATGGCAAGCCAATGCTTCTGGTCGTTACCGTCATCCAAACGACAAGTTTATTGGTGCAATGGATCCTAACTTTGGTGGTTGTGGTCGTACCTTAACTGATGAAAACGGTTTTTATATTTTCCGTACCATTAAACCGGGTCCGTACCCATGGCGTAACCGCATTAATGAATGGCGTCCTGCACATATTCATTTTTCTTTAATTGCTGATGGTTGGGCTCAGCGCCTGATTTCGCAGTTTTATTTTGAAGGCGATACGCTCATTGATACTTGTCCGATCTTAAAAACGATTCCTTCTGAAGATCAACGTCGTGCATTGATTGCACTAGAAGATAAAAACAACTTTATCGAAGCTGATAGCCGTTGTTACCGTTTTGACATCACTTTACGTGGCCGTCGAGCGACTTACTTCGAAAACGAATTGACTTAATCGGGAGCACGAGCATGAATAACTGGAATTTTCAGGAACTAAAAGAAACTCCATCTCAAACAGGTGGTCCTTATGTTCACATTGGCCTATTGCCACAACAAGCAAATATTGAAGTGTTCGAAAACAACTTTAATAACCAGTTAGTACAAGACCAAACCAAAGGCGAGCGTATTCGTCTTGAAGGCCAAGTGTTTGACGGATTGGGTTTACCGCTGCGCGACGTGCTGATCGAAATTTGGCAGGCCGATGCGAACGGTATTTATCCAAGTCAGGCAGATACGCGTGAGCAAAAAGCTGATCCGGCCTTTCAAGGTTGGGGCCGTACAGGTGCCGATTTTGAAACAGGCGTTTGGAGTTTCAATACGATTAAACCGGGCGCGACAGCAGGCCGTAAAGGTTCAACTCAAGCACCTCATATTGCATTAGTCATTTTCGCTCGCGGTATTAACTTAGGTCTTCATACACGTGTTTATTTTGACGATGAAGCTGAGGCAAATGCTAACGACCCAATTCTAAATAGCATTGAATGGGCACCACGTCGCCAAACACTTATTGCAAAACGTTTTGAAGAAAATGGTGAAGTTGTTTACCGCTTTGATATTCGCATTCAAGGCGATGACGAAACTGTATTTTTTGATATTTAAGAAACACTTAAGGCTACACCTGATTATTCAAGGATGCGTGTAGCCTTTTTAAGGATGAACGATATGAACATGAAAACATTATTAAGCCTCAGTTTGCTTGCACTCCCATTTTTTACAGCACAGGTGAATGCTGAACCTGTTGCTTTAGCCGCTCAAACACAACCTGCCGCTACAGCCGTTAAAACGATTGTTCCGATTACCGCAAAAACTAAAGAACAAGCATTGGCACAAGCTCAAGTTATTGCAAATACAGCAGATGCTGATTTGGCAGAGTTTCGTATCGATTTACTCAGTTTTGCGAGAGATACAAAACAAGTGATTGCTTTGGGGCATGAGTTAAAAAAGATTTTAGGCAATAAGCCAATGATCGCCACAATTCGTACCAAAAACGAGGGTGGCCAGCTTGAAATTAGTGATGTGGATTATGGTAAGACTTATCAGGCTTACTTAAAGAATCCGTTCATGGACTGGTTAGATGTTGAAATGTTCCGTGATCAAAAAGTAGTTTCAGACATTGTTCAAAAAGCACATCAAAAGAAAGTGCTCGTTGTCATGTCTAATCATGACTTCCAAAAAACACCAAGCCAAGATGAAATTGAAAAACGCTTGTTAAAACAAGATCAAATGGGCGCAGATATTCTCAAAATTGCTGTAATGCCTAAATCTAAACAAGACGTTTTCACCTTAATGAACGCAACTTTAAAGGTAAGCCAGCAAACCACTAAACCTTTATTGACGATGTCAATGGGACAATTAGGTACGATTTCTCGTGTTGCGACTGCCAACATGGGCGGAAGTTATAGCTTTGGCATGATTGGTCAGGCTTCTGCACCGGGTCAAATTGATGTGACCAAGCTCAAACAGATTTTACAAACCGTTCAACCAACAAACCCATAAATCATAAGGATATGATGAAATGAATACATTACGTTTAACTACTCTTGCATTAGGTTTGATGGTTTCAGGAATAGCTGCGGCTCAAACTTATGTGGTTGATCGTTATCAAGACGATAGCAATAAAGGCTCTTTACGCTGGGCCATTGAACAAGCCAATGCAAACCCAAGCGAAGCTAGCGACATTTTGATTCAAGCAGTAGGCAAAGCACCTTATGCAATTAAATTAAACAGCGCACTTCCTGAAATTAAAGCTCCAGTTAAAATCATTGGTACACAGTGGGATAAAACTGGTGAATACATCGCGATAGATGGTTCAAACTATATTAAAGGCGAAGGGGCGAAAGCTTGCCCAGGTGCAAACCCTGGGCAGTATGGCACCAATGTACGTACTATGACTTTACCGGGGTTAGTACTACGTGACGTCAACAACGTTACTTTAAAAGGTTTAGACATCCATCGCTTCTGTATTGGTGTATTGATTAACCGCTCGAGTAATAACCTGATTCAACATAACCGTATTAGTAATAACTACGGCGGTGCTGGTGTCATGCTTACTGGTGATGATGGTCAAGGTAACCCAACCGCAACCACCACCAATAACAACAAAGTTTTAGACAATATTTTCCAAGACAATGGTGATGGTCTAGAGCTGACACGTGGTGCTGCGTTTAACTTAATTGCGAATAACCATTTTGTTTCAACCAAAGCAAACCCAGAACCATCACAAGGTATTGAAATTTTGTGGGGTAATGATAATGCGGTAGTTGGTAATAAATTCGAAAACTATTCAGATGGCTTACAGATCAACTGGGGTAAGCGTAACTATATTGCCTACAACGAAATGACCAATAACTCGATTGGTTTCAACATGACGGGTGATGGCAATATTCTTGATAGCAATAAAGTACATGGTAATCGTATTGGTGTAGCCATCCGTTCTGAAAAAGATGCAAATGCAAAAATTACATTGACTAAAAACCTGATTTGGGACAATGGTAAAGATATTAAACGCTGTGAAGCGGGTGGTTCATGTGTACCAGATCAGCGTTTGGGTGCAATTGTATTTGCTGTGCCTGCACTTGAGCATGCCGGATTTGTAGGTTCTCGTGGTGGCGGTGTGGTTGTTGACCCATCTAAACAACAAAAAACATGTACTCAGCCAAATGAACAAGGCTGTAATGCTCAACCTAATCAGGGTATTAAAGCTCCTAAATTAACTGCAAATAAAGGTTCAGTTGCTGTAGAAGTCAATGGCTTGCCAAATCAACGCTATCAAGTTGAATTTTTTGGTAATCAAAATGCGTCATCAAAAGAAGCTGAGCAATATTTAGGAGCAATAACTGTTGCTACAGATGCACAAGGGATCGCAAAAGCGAATTGGAAGCCGACTGTAAAAGTTGCCTCAATTACAGCGAATATTACTGATCGTTTTGGCGCAACTTCTGAGCTTGGTTTTACAAGTGTTAAATAACAATAAGGAAAGCGCCTCATATGAGGCGCAGCATAGAAATATAGAAATGATAAAAGGGACTTGAAATGCCAAATTTAATGAAATTGAGTGTTTTAACGCTCGCTGTATTAGGTAGCCAATTTGCGCTCGCGAATGAGCCTTGGTCACAAGACCGTCAATGGTTGCTAGGTGACTGGAATGGAAAACGCCAGCAATTAGAGCAGCAGGGCTATAAATTTACAGCTTCTATTATGAGCCAAAGTGCTACAAATTTAGATGGTGGTTACAACGACAGCAATACTTTTGAAAATGCTGCACAACTTTCTTTAGGTGCAAACCTAGATTTAGAAAAAATTGCTGGATGGAAAGATACAACAGCGAGCCTAGTCGTGACCAAACGTGACGGAAATGCGCTTACTTTGGAGCGTATTAAAGACCCACGTTCTAGCCAATTGGGCAATGCTCAAGAAATTTATGGTCGCGGTAAAATCTGGCGTCTGTCTCAAGCATGGGTGAAAAAGGGCTTTGTTGATAATACTGTACAGGTCAAATTTGGTCGTATGGGAATGTCAGAGGACTTTAATAGTTCTCAATGTGAATTTCAGAACTTATTGCTCTGCGGTGGGCAGTTAGGAAAATCAATCGGTTCAATTTGGTATAACTCACCAGTAGGTGTTTGGGCGACAAACGTTAAATATCAGTTTGCGCCTGAATGGACTTTGGGATTGGGTGTGTATGAGGTCAATCCAGACAACATTAAAACCGAATCAAATAGTGATGGTTTTAATCTGGATATGAACAATGTGAAGGGCGCCTCCATACCAGTTGAACTTGCATGGAAACCAAAACTTGCTGTCTTTAATGGCTTGCCGGGTGAATATAAAGTAGGTGCACTGTATTCAACCGCCGAAGCAAATGATATTAAAACTGCCGGTAAAGTGCATGACGGGAAACAAAGTTTCTGGATTAATGCACAACAACAACTGACGAATAAAGGCGAAGATCCGAAACGCGGTTTATATGTAAGTTTTAATGGCGTTGTAAATGATAAGGCAACGACTTTTGTTCAAAGTACGCAACAACTTGCTCTTTGGTATAAGGGGCCATTTGATAGCCGTCCAAATGATTCGATTGGTTTTGGTATAGCCAATTATGTAGTTAATGACCGTGCTAAAGATAAACAGATCGCAACAAATGAAAGTCGTGGATATTACAGCTATGATCCGTTTGCATCTGACTATATTCCAATTCAAGACGACGAGCTAAATGTCGAGTTGAACTATACCTATCAATGGTCTCCGGCCGTCATGTTACGTCCAAACATTCAATATATTCATCAACCTGCTGGTGTAAAAGAAGTTGATGATGCTTGGGTGGCTGGTCTTAGTGTGAAAGTCAATTTTTAACAATATTGATGGCTGGTTAGACATAGTTTAACTGGCCCAAATGCTTGAACTATTCGGGTTCAGTATATGTGGAGTAGGATCTATGTCTGAGTCAGATTCTAAGTTTCATATCTTATTCAAAATATGGTG
Source organism: Acinetobacter sp. GRABPA_MV_2 (assembly GCF_056725885.1). Classification (NCBI taxonomy): domain Bacteria; kingdom Pseudomonadati; phylum Pseudomonadota; class Gammaproteobacteria; order Moraxellales; family Moraxellaceae; genus Acinetobacter; species Acinetobacter sp. GRABPA_MV_2. The sequence continues at coordinate 30,860 of NZ_JBWZNA010000025.1, read as the reverse complement.
TTTTATATTAGGTCTAGTTTTATTGGCTACTGGTGTTTTTTATATCGTAGGTGGTGGAAAACTAGTATCACTCGGCGGTTCTTGGTATTTCCTTATCTCAGGACTGTTTATAACCATTTCGGCAATTAGTATTTTCCGTAAAAAAGCACTGGGTGTCTGGATTTTTGCGGCTGTTTTTGTTGGTACCGTAATTTGGTCATTTGTTGATGCTGGATGGGAATTTTGGCCGTTATTTTCGCGCTTAATGTTTCCTGCTGGTCTTTTTGCTGCCTTGCTATTTACTTTGCCTTCAATTCGACGTTACCAATTTCAAACGAGCTTGGCATCTTCATCCTATGCGGTAGGTGGATTAGTTGTTGTAGGTATGTTGATTGCGCTCTATCAAATGTTCCAACCGCATCCAACAGTAGCAAGTTCAGGTGAAAAACTACCTCTAGTACCAGTTGATCCTGCAAAAAAACAGGTAAATTGGGAAAATTATGGTAATGATGCAGGTGGTAGCCGCTTTGTTGCTCTCGATCAAATTAACCGAGATAACGTTCATAAATTAAAAGAAGCTTGGCGCTTTAGAACGGGCGACTTTACAACGGGTAGCGGTAATGGGGCTGAAGACCAAATGACCCCGCTACAAGTGGGAAATAAAGTGTTTTTATGTACACCACATAACAACATTTTTGCCATAGATGCCGACTCGGGCAAACAACTCTGGAAAGCTGAGGTGAACTCTACAGCCGATGCTTGGGAACGTTGCCGTGGTGTTGCATACTTTGATTCAACAAAACCGCTTGTACAACCAACTTTAGCTGGTGCAAATGCAGTAACTGCGGTTGCAACCAATACGGTATGTCCACGCCGTATATATACCAATACACCTGATGGTCGTTTAATTGCAGTGAATGCAGATAACGGTCAGCGCTGTGCTGATTTTGGTGTAAATGGAACGGTTGATTTGCTAGAAGGTCTTGGTGCTGGAACAAAAGCTCCGCGTTTTGAAGTGACTTCTGCACCGACTATTGCTGGAACAACCATTGTGGTGGGTAGTCGTATTGCCGACAACGTGGCCGCAGATATGCCGGGTGGTGTTATCCGTGGTTATGACGTGATTACGGGTAAACTTCGCTGGGCATTTGACCCGCGTAATCCAAACCCGAACTATGTTCTTAAACCGGGTGAAACCTATAAACGTAGTTCTGCAAACTCATGGGCTGCAATGTCATATGATCCACAAATGAATACGGTGTTCTTACCTATGGGTAGTTCATCTGTCGACATTTGGGGTGGTAACCGTAATCCATTAGATCACAAATACAATACTTCTGTGTTAGCACTTGATGCGACAACAGGTAAAGAGAAGTGGGTATATCAAACTGTTCATAACGATTTATGGGACTTTGACTTACCAATGCAACCGAGTTTGGTTGACTTCCCATTAAAAGATGGTACGACTAAACCAGCTGTTGTCATTGGAACCAAATCAGGCCAATTCTTTGTTCTTGACCGAGTAACGGGTAAACCGCTGACTAAAGTAATTGAACAACAAGTTAAACCTGCCAATATTCCGGGTGAACAATACAGCTTAACTCAACCACGTTCTGTTGAAATGCCTCAAATTGGTAATCAGACTTTAACTGAGTCGGATATGTGGGGTGCAACGCCGTTCGATCAACTGATGTGTCGTATTAACTTCAAGTCAATGCGTTACGAAGGCCTATTTACTGCACCGGGTACTGATGTTTCATTAAGCTTCCCAGGTTCTTTAGGTGGTATGAACTGGGGTAGTATTGCTTTTGACCCGACTCATCGTTATATGTTCGTGAACGATATGCGCCTTGGCTTATGGATTCAATTGATGGAGCAAACTCCTGAAGATATTAAGATTCAGGCGAATGGTGGAGAGAAGGTAAATACAGGTATGGGTGCTGTACCAATGAAAGGTACACCATATAAAGTGAATAAAAACCGCTTTATGTCAGCACTAAGTATTCCTTGTCAAAAACCGCCATTTGGTACCATGACTGCGATTGATTTGAAAACTCGTCAGGTTGCATGGCAGGTACCATTAGGTACAGTAGAAGATACTGGGCCTATGGGAATTAAGATGGGCTTAAAAGCACCGATCGGTATGCCAACAATTGGCGGGCCGATGGCAACTCAAGGTGGTTTGGTTTTCTTTGCTGCTACACAAGATTACTACTTACGTGCATTTGATTCATCTACAGGTAAAGAACTGTGGAAATCACGCATGCCAGTAGGTAGCCAAGGAACACCTATAAGCTATGTTTCACCTAAAACAGGTAAACAGTATGTGGTTGTTACCGCAGGTGGAGCACGCCAATCACCTGATCATGGTGATTATGTGATCGCTTATAGTTTAGAACAATAATTAAGTTAGGCAAAAGAGAGTATTTCTCTTTTGCCTTTATATTTAATATATTTTTTGTATAAAACGATAAAAGTAATTTCTATATTTTTAACTAGATAGCTTTACCAAATAGTAAAAAAGTGCTTGATGTTGTTGCTAAACTTAAAATAGCTTTATGGTCATTTCATCCTGAACGCTAGATGTAGCTTAACTATTGATCAGTTTCTTAGGATGTTTTACCTATAAATAAAAGCTTAACTTTTATTAAGTTTTGTTTAACTTAACATTGTGAATTTTAATTAAAAATAAACATTATTGAGCTTTTAATCTTGTAAATCACGTTTTTTTTGTTGGAAAAACGAGCGTAAATATATACTTATATTATATTTATATAATTTATGGTGTTGCGCTAGAATGGTCGACGCAGGTTATTACTACCCAGTAATAATTTGTATTTCAGGAATTTAAGCTCTTATGGCTTAAGGCTCATCGCAAGATGGGCCTTTTTTTATATGTTTATATAAAATAGCCTAAGTAGAAATAAGGCCCAAGAAAATCACAAAAAATAGTGTTTAATGACAAGAAGTGTATGATTTGATAAATTAAAGCCACTTGATAATAATAGGTGATACGATGAGATTTTTGGTTCTTGCAACTTTATCTAGTTTAGCTTTGATGGGTTGTGCTTCTGTTCAGCAAGCACCGAATACACAAGAGACAATACGCTATGCTTCTAGCCCATGCTTTGGTGCATGTCCAATTTATTCGGTAGAAGTGGCGCCTACAGGGTTAATTCGTTTTGAAGGCAAGCAATATACAAAAACAGTTGGTGTTAAAGAGATTCAAGGTAGCGTAAAAGATTATCAAAAACTTGCAAAGGATTTAAAAACTTATCGTCCTGAGACAGGTACTCAATCGAAAACTGCTGGTTGTCAGCAAACAGCGACCGACATGTCTAGCTATTACATTACTTGGATTCAACCAAATGGTACTGAAACAAAATTAAGCCATTACACAGGTTGTATCTCTCCAGCAAATAATAGATTGAATAAAGTTATGGAAAAGTTACCTGAACAGTTAGGCATTAAAGATCTAATTTAATGATAAAAGCCCCAAAATCTTGGGGCTTTTTCTTGTTAAGAAGAATTATATACTTAAGAGTTTTATTTTAAGTATTTCTAAAAAAATCAGCGTATAATACATATTATAAAAACATATATTGTTGAGAGTGGTTATATGTCAAATATTGTCTATGCCTTTTTGGGTGGTTTATTACTAGGCATCGCAACGGTTGGGTATTTATATGTAAATGGCCGTATAGCCGGAATTAGTGGTTTGCTTGCTCAAGTCATCAATCCTACTAAAGACACCTTTAAGAGTTCGGCATTCTGGTTTATTGCGGGACTCGTGATTACACCTTTCATATATGGTTATTTTTATCAGCCTGAAATTGAAATCAAAGCTAACACATTTGCACTTATTCTAGCAGGTGTACTTGTAGGCTTTGGAACACGGTTAGGGTCGGGTTGTACAAGCGGTCATGGTATTTGTGGTATGAGCAGGTTATCAAAACGCTCGATGATTGCGACAGCAGTTTTTATGTTTGCTGGCATGTTAACGGTTTATATCATTCGTCATGTGTTGGGGTAATCTTATGAAAAATATTTTTGCTTTTTTATTTGGTAGCTTATTTTCATTGGGTTTAATGATCTCTGGCATGTCTAATCCAGAAAAGGTATTAGGTTTTCTAGATATCTTTGGGCAATGGGATATCAGCTTAATGTTTGTAATGTTGGGGGCTATTGCTGTGGCATTTATCCCTTTTCAAAAGGCTATAAAAAGCCCTAAAACACTCTTTAATGAACAAATTCAATTACCAACGAATACACAGATTGACCAAAGGTTAATTGTAGGCGCTTTTATTTTTGGTATAGGCTGGGGAATAGTAGGTATATGTCCAGCACCCGCTTTAACACTTATAGGATTAGGACATTTTGAAGCGCTTTATTTTATTGTCGCAATGTTATTAGGAATGTTTATTTATCGAATTTTAAATAAAGGAAATTAAGCCTATGCAACAACCTCTAGTAAAAGATTTTTTTGATGAAAATACTAATACTTTTAGCTATGTTGTCGCGGATTTAGCGACTCGTCAATGCGCTATTATTGATAGCGTGCTTGACTACGATCCCGCATCGGCCACTACAAAAACAACTCATGCTGATCTGATTATTGATTATATCTTGGCTCAAAACTTCAAAGTACAATGGATTTTAGAAACCCACGTACATGCCGACCATATGACTGCGGCTCAATATTTAAAATCTAAATTGGGCGGTACAATTGCAATTAGTCAAAAAATTTCAGTAGTACAAGAAACATTTTCTGCTATCTATAATTTTGATTTTAAGAAATTTAATGAAAATCAGCCTTTTGATTATTTATTTGAAGATTATGAACAATTCAAAATAGGGGAGATAGAAGCTTATAACATTCCTACACCAGGGCATACACCCGCTTGCTTAAGCTATGTGATCGCTGATGCTGTTTTTGTAGGTGATACTTTATTTATGCCCGATTATGGCTCGGCCAGATGCGACTTTCCTAAAGGTAGTGCTGCTGAGCTGTATGATTCGGTACAAAAACTTTATACACTTCCTGACCACATGCGCATGTTCTTATGCCATGACTATAAGCCCGAAGGCCGTGATGAATATATCTGTCAAACAGATATAAAAACTCAAAAGCAAAGCAATATTCATTTAAATCGACGAGTTTCCAAGGACTCATTCATCAAAATGCGTCAAGAAAGAGATGCTACTTTGGCAATGCCAAAATTAATTTTGCCTTCAATTCAAATTAATATGAATGGTGGAAATTTTCCGGAACCTGAAGCGAATGACATCCGTTATTTGAAAATCCCTTTCAATTACTTTTAGAAATAGCCTAAGCATTTATTCAGGAGCGTTCAATCTATTCAAATAGCCTAAGTAAATAATAAAATTGATCCTATCAAAATAGCCTAAGCAAGATTTAAAGAACTTGTCTTAAATCGCGCGCGGTTTCTTGCAATAGCGGCAGAATGTGTTGAACTAAATATTCTTCAGTTGTTTTCATGGTCGGAGAAACAATATTAAGAGCTGCAACCACTTTAAAGTCTTGCCCATAAATCGGTACGGCGAGCGCATGAACGCCTAATTCGTGTTCTTCACGCGAATAACACCAATCTTGTTCTCGAATTTCTTTTAATAACTCTAAAAATTTATCATTTTCCACATGCGTATATTTAGTTAGACGCTGAAGTGGATATTTTTGGAGCCAGTCTAATTGTTCTTCTTGGCTTAAATGTGCCAGCAAAATTTTACCCGCCGAGGTTGCATGTGCAGGTAAGCGGTTACCCAAGTGCAAACCATATGGATTTACACGGTCAGTTTGTTGGTGGGCAGCACTACGGGCAATGGTAATGGCTTCATAACCATCAAGTACCATCACCGAATAAATGAGAGAGGTTTGGTTAGTTAACAGATTTAATAAAGGCTGGGACACTTTCGGAAGCTGAGCTGCACCTAAATAAGCTCCTGAAAATTTGAGAACTTTTGGGGTTAAATAATAATAGTGGCCATCTGATTCAAGATATCCTAAATATTCTAATGTTAATAAATGACGTCTTGCTGCCGCTCGGGTGAGTCCAGTTTTTTCGGCTGCCATAGAAATGTTTAAACGATGTTGATTACTACTAAAGCTATCTAAAATCGCCATGCCTTTACCAATGCCAGCAATGTAATCTTCATGACGAATCGTTTTTTTGTTGTCCTGATTCTGGATTATACGTTCATCTTTACTCATTACTGATCCTTGTACGATAGAAGCTTAGTAGATCAATTTGCTTTACTGAAAAAGTTTAATAATTTCATGTCGCAAAAATTGATGCCTTAAATTATCCCTTAAATCTTCATGCCAAAACATACCCATTTTAATATTGGTTATCTCAAAAGGCAGAGAATGTAAGCGAATTGCAGCACTATAAGACAAATGCTGCAAAATCATTCGAGGCATAGTAAGTATTGCGTCGGCTTGAGCTCCCAAAACTTGTAACGCTGTTGAGTAGTTTTGACAGCGCATAAATACATTTCTTGAAATTTTTTGGTGTTGATTTAAATAAATATCTTCAAGTAAAGCGCCCGTACGGCGTGAGGAAACACCAATATGCCGACCACTGATGTAAGTAGATAAATCGACTTCTTTAAGTTGACTGCAAATGACGAACTCGTCTGTTACCAAATGATCAAAGATAATTTTGGGTGATAAATATTGTTCTAGGTCAATCACGAAATCGAGCTGCTGTGTCGCTAAGTCAGTCATAATATGTTTTCGATCTAGCTTCATGCTCACAAACTGCAAATCTAAATTAAGATTTTGAAAATGTTGAGCCAGTCTTGGAAGAATAATCGGCTCAATTTCATCATGCACGGCGATTTTTAAGTTTTTTAAGCTTATTGGATCGAACACATGCTTCTGCTGGCTAATATTTTGAATGGTTAAAAGTGCTTGCTTCACAGTTGGGTAAATCTGCTCAGCAAAAGGAGTGGCAGACATTTTATTGCCTACTCGTATAAATACATCATCTTCAAGTTGCTGACGTAAACGCTGCAAAGCATGACTTGCCGCTGACTGCGTAATATTAAGGCTACTTGCGGCATTCGAAATGCTTTTTTGTTCATAAATCGCGATAAAAAGCGGATATAAATTGATATCAATCCGGTGGAAAAAACTTAGGTCTAGGCCATGTAAGTTATGAATATTATTCATGAGGTATTATTTAATAAAATCATTTCATTCATATTAAGTTTCAAGTTATGTTGATGTAAAGACCAGATAATGATGTGAAGGAAAAAAGAATGTTTGAACTTTCAAAGAAAGCTCAAGATTTTGCTGAGCGAACAAGAAAATTTATTTTAGAAGAAATAGAACCTGTCGAAGCAAAATTTTGGGAAGAGGTTCATGAGTTAAATCCAGATGGAAACTGGAAAAAATGGCAGTGGCCTGAACTGTTAGAAACTCTGAAAACTAAAGCTAAACAAGCTGGTCTTTGGAATATGTTTTTACCCGATGAAAAGTTGGGTGCTGGGTTAACTGTTCAGCAATATGCGCATATTGCTGAATTGACTGGCCGCAGCTTATTGGCACCTACCGTTTTTAACTGTAATGCACCGGATACCGGAAATATGGAGGTGTTATGGCGCTATGGTAATGAACAGCAAAAACAACAATGGTTACAGCCTTTATTGGACGGAAAAATTCGCTCTGTTTTTTGTATGACTGAACCAGATGTTGCGTCAAGCGATGCAACCAATATGCAAGCGACTGCACTCATCGACGGTAATGAAATTGTTTTAAATGGCAAAAAATGGTGGTCGTCTGGTTTAGGTGATCCAAATGCTAAAGTCATTATTTTTATGGCGCATACCCCAGATGAAACCAAAGACCGCCACCATCAACACTCTATGGTTTTAGTACCGATTGATACGGCAGGTGTTGAAATTCAACGTATGTTACCTGTGTTTGGTGACTACGATGCACCGCATGGACACGGAGAAGTTCACTTTAATAATGTTCGAGTGCCTCTTGAAAACTTTATTGGTGGTGCGGGGCAAGGTTTTGAAATTGCCCAAGGTCGTCTAGGACCAGGGCGTATTCATCATTGCATGCGCTGTATCGGAGCTGCTGAAAAAGCGCTAGAACTCATGATTGATAGAGGCATGTCTAGAACGGCGTTTGGCAAAGAAATTTTAAAACTTGGTGGAAACCTCGAACGCGTAGCCGATGCACGGGTAGCCATAGATCAAGCTAGACTTTTAACCTTGTATGCTGCTTATAAAATGGATACTTTAGGAAATATGGCTGCTTTAACAGAAATATCTGCAATTAAAGTAGTCGCTCCAAGCGTTTTAGAAAAAGTAGTCGATATGGCGATTCAGCTACATGGTGGTGCAGGTGTTTCAAGAGATACGCCATTAACGGGTTTCTTTGCCCAAGCACGCAGTTTACGTTTAGCTGATGGTCCGGATGAAGTGCATAAAGGCATGATTGCCAAATTAGAGTTAGCCAAACGTGGTTATGGTCGTCATAAGAAAGTATAAGTTTAAAGGAAATAAATATGTCGGTAATTGATGTAGGCGGTGAAGTACGTGAAGGTGAAGAACTTGATATTGGGGCAGTTGAAAATTGGTTAAAGAACCAAGATGTTGAGCTGGTTGGTCCAGCAGTTGTTACTCAATATACGGGCGGTGCGTCGAATTGGACTTATCGTTTAAAATATGAAAATACCGATTTAATTTTACGACGTCCTCCTAAAGGAACAAAAGCGAAGTCGGCCCACGATATGGCCCGTGAATATATGGTGCAGAAAAACCTTGCACCGTATTATCCGGTGCTTCCTAAAATGGTGGCACTTTGTCAGGATGAGTCGGTCATTGGCTGTGATTTTTATGTCATGGAACGCATTGAAGGTATTATTCCTCGTGCAAAATTACCGCCTGAGCTTGGTTTTAATGAAGAAGATGTTCATCAACTTTGTGTAAACGTTATTGATAAGCTCATTGAGCTGCATCAAGTTCCATATGAGAACACCCCTTTAGCTGAACTAGGCAAAGGTACAGGATATTGCCGTAGACAAGTTGAAGGTTGGGATAAACGCTATGAAAAAGTCCGTACTATTAACGTTCCTTCATTTAAATATGTTCGAAAATGGCTAAACGATAATATCCCTCAAGACTCTACGACTTGTATTATTCACAATGATTGGCGTTTTGATAATGTGATTTTAGATCCAGAGCACCCAACAGAAGTGATTGGTGTGTTGGATTGGGAAATGGCGACTTTGGGTGATCCATTAATGGATTTGGGTAGCGCTTTGGCCTATTGGGTGGAACCTACGGATAATATGATTTTTAGATCGACGCGCCGTCAGCCTACTCATCTAAAGGGAATGTTCTCTCGTAAAGAAGTCGTTGAATATTATTTGCAAAAAACAGGTCTGGAGCCTCAAAACTGGGCTTTTTATGAAGTCTTCGGTGTATTCCGTTTAGCAGTGATTGCCCAGCAAATCTATTATCGCTATTACCATAAACAAACTCGAAATCCTGCTTTTAAAGATTTCTGGATTGTCATTCATGCGCTACATATTCGAGCTTTAAAACTTATCGCGCAACAAAAATTGCAAGAATCTGAATTTGCTCAGCAATCTCTACAGAAAATACAGGGTATTTTAAGAAAATGACCACAATTTATCTGGTAAGACATGGACAGGCATCATTTGGTAAAAGTAACTATGATGAACTGTCTGAAAATGGTGAGGCTCAAGCGACGTTATTAGGACAATATTTTAAGCAAATATTGAAAGAACAACCTTATGTGATTGCAGGAACCATGCAGCGTCATGAACAAACCGCACAACTTGCACTTAATGAATGCTTCCCAGATACAGTAATTCATCATAATAATTTATGGAATGAGTTTAACCACCAACAGGTTTTTGCACGTTATGAGCCACGTTTTGAACAGCCTGAGTTGTTAAAAGCTGACGTAGCGCAAGAACAGAATCCTCGTGCGTATCTAGCCAAAATATTTGAAGGCGCTATTGGACGATGGACAGATGGAGATTTTCATCATGAATATGATGAGTCTTGGCCACACTTTAAAGAAAGAGTCGAAACAGCATTGCAGCAACTTTGTGATGAGTTAGCAAAAACCAAACCTCGCTATGCAATTGTTTTTACATCTGGTGGTGTGATTTCTGTAGCAATCGGCAAATTGCTTGAACTTAGTCCCAATCGAACTTTTGCGTTGAATTGGGCAATTGCTAATACAAGTCTCACGACTTTGCGGTTGGTTGGAAATGAAGCTCAGGTTTTAAGTTTAAATGAACATCATTTTATAAAAGCTGAGCGTCCAGATTTACTGACATGGATTTAAAAATAAGGATAAAAGCATGGCAAAGACAATTTTAATTACAGGTGCAAGTTCTGGTTTAGGCGCTGGTATGGCGCATGAATTTGCAGCCAAAGGTTATAACTTGGCGATTTGTGCACGCCGTTTAGACAGATTGGAAGATTTAAAAACTGAACTTGAAAATGAGTACGGTATAAAAGTAATTGCAAAAAGTCTGGATGTAACTCATTACGATCAGGTTTTTGAAGTATTTCGCGCTTTTAAACAAGAATTTGGCTATTTAGACCGAATTATTGTAAATGCGGGAGTCGGCAATGGCCGCCGTATTGGTAAAGGTAATTTTGAAATTAACAGAGCCACGGCTGAAACAAACTTTATCTCTGCTTTAGCACAGTGTGAGGCAGCGATTGAAATTTTTAGAGCGCAAAATGCAGGTCATTTGGTGGTGATGTCATCCATGAGTGCGATGCGTGGATTACCAAAACATTTATCGACCTATGCAGCAAGTAAAGCTGCGGTCGCTCACTTGGCCGAAGGTATTCGTGCTGAATTACTGGATACACCAATTAAAGTCTCAACCATTTTCCCAGGTTACATTCGCACTGAAATGAATGAAGGTGCTAAACATTTACCTTTTGAAGTAGATGCTAAAACAGGATGTAAAGCTTTGGTCAAAGCGATCGAAAAGCAACCTGTAAAAGCTTATGTGCCACAGTGGCCGTGGTTACCTATGAGTATTGCCATGAAGGTTTTGCCTTTAAAGTTGGTCAATAAATTAGGATAAATATTACCCCCTAAAATTAGGGGGTAATATTTATTTAGAACTTTTTGGTGTAATTAACAAATAAACGGTCTTCACCAAAGTCATTGCCGTGTTTTACATTGTAATCAATACGAATATATTGCAGAGCCACGCCTTTTAAGAATGGCTGTTGAAATGCATAGTTTAAAATCACATTAGACTCGGTTTCATGGTTCTTTTCACCATTGGCTGCTTTAAAGTCATGGCCGTAAACATATTTCACCATCGCATTTAGGCCCGGCACATAGTCTTTAAAGTCGTAGCCGTACATGACATGGTAAGACTTTTCATCTTCTTTAAAGAAGCCAGTGGCATTCCAGTTAATGAAATAGGTTTCTGGTAAGAAGCCATCCGGTAGCGGGTAAGCCGACTCTCCAATAATTTGTTGGTAACCCAAACCAAAGGTATGGTTTTTTACTTTGAGCGTTTCTAGTACCCCGATGTTTTGCGCATCAATATCAAAAGTGTTGCCATCATCTTGTGCATTGAAGTATTTAAACTTAGACGTAAGAGCGAAATTAGGTTGTTTCCAATTATGCTCAAACCCTACATAGTGTTTATTGTAGAGGTCTTCCAAATTACCGAAGTAATATTCACCCTTGAGTGACGGCGTGAATTGATAGCGCAGATCTATGTAGTTCAGGCCATCAGATTCTTTAGTAATTCCATTTGATGTGAAAGAAAACTTTTTAAAGTCTTCTTCATTTCGTGGCGACACTTTTTCCACTCGGCCAATTTCAGCATAGAGTTGATCTGAAAGTTGTGACTTTAAGTTAGTTCCCCAATACGAAGTGAGTAACTGACGACTAGCATCGACTGCCGTTACAGGTAAATCGAGCCAGAGTTCACCGACACTTAAAAGTGTTTTGTCATAGCCGAGTTTTAAGGTCGCGCCGTATTTTAAATAGTCTGAAGCCTGAGATTGCGTTTCTTTATTAAAAGGCAAAACTGTGTCAGCGACATGTTTGTCTGAACTCAAGCGCACGGCGTATTGAACCGATGCATCGGCCCCAATTGTGATTGGCTTGTCTGCTATGACTAACGGAGTGTCATGCATTTTCGATTTATAAAATAAAGACGCTGCCTGAGACCAACTGCCAGTATCTTTTAAGGCATCATTATCAAAATCACGGTTGATATAGGCGTTTTTTAAAGTGAATTTCCATTCATCTTCAGTTTGCTGATTTGGATTTGCGGCCCATGAGTTGCTACACATCAGTAATAAAGTGGCAACAGCTAAAGTGTGTGGTTTAAAACGGTGAAATAATTCCATAATCCATTTTCCAGATGTATGCCAATCCTCGGCACTACGCAATTTTGAGTATTTTGGTACTCTCTAAGCGTTTAGTTAGAGAGTACATTTTTGCAATTGGTGAGACCTATTAATTTAATTTTTCAACCTTCATGCTTTCACTAAAGAATTTGCAGCCTTTAAAAAGCAGAATTAGAGCCAGTACACACGACAGACCACCTACAATAGATAAAGAAGAACCCACCATTAACGGACTACCAAAAACTTTATCTGTGATAATGGCCACCAATGTTGTACCAATGCCGAGCCCAATTAAGTTACTCACCAAAAGGAAGAGGGCAGAAAGGCGTGCTCTAAATTGGTTTGGGGCTAACATTTGCAAAGCAGTTGCTGAAATTACTAGAGGGAAAGATGCAAAGAACATTGCAGGAATCAGTAAGCTAACTGAAAGCCAGAGTTGATCTGTTTGGGTAAAAAATGCAATTGGAATAATCAGGCCAACAATACCAATTACACCAGTGAACATTGGTGCATCTTGGCGACCTTTTTTAATAAACCAGTCATTTAGCCAACCTGCACAAAATACGCCTAATGTATTTGCGACTAACAGAATGGTACCAAGCATATAGCCTGTTTCCGTCGGCGCGAGTTGAAACTTTCGAATATAAAATGCAGGTGTCCAGCTAGTTAGGCTATAAAGTGCCATTGCATAAAAGGTAAAACCTAAATAATGACAAGCAAATGTTTTCGAATGTTTTTTAATAAACTGAAGGCATTGTGTGAATTTAACTTGGTCAACTTGTCCATTTTGGTTGAGTTGCTGGCCTTTACGTGCAGGGTCTTTAACGGTGAGGATAAAGAGCAAACCAATAATAATGCCGGGTAAACCCACCACTAAAAAGGCAATTTGCCATGCTTTAAGGGCACCTAATAAAGGAACCTCAATGAGTGTCACGCCTTTAAGCAGGTTAATCACATAACCGCCAACTAAAAAGGCGATACCTCCACCTAAGAAAGCGCCAATTGAATAGATCCCAACAGCGCGGCCTAGTTTGTCTTTACTAAACATGTCGCTAAACATTGAATAAGCCGCTGGCGATAAAGCCGCTTCACCGACACCTACCGCCATACGGCTTAAGGACAGTTGAATAAAGTTTTTACTTAAACCACAAGTTGCTGTTGCCAGACTCCAAACAATAATCCCGATTGAAATCAGTTTTGGTCGGGAAAAACGGTCGGCAATGTAGGCTAAGGGTAATCCCATCACCGCGTAAAATAGCGAAAAGGCCAGCCCATGTAACAAACTAAATTGGGTATCTGAAAGTTGGAGATCTGCTTTGATGGGTTCAATCATCAGTGCCAGAATTTGGCGGTCAATAAATGAAAATATATATGCCAACATACAAAGTATGACCACATACCATGCATAGGCATTGCTTTTCTTTTGTGTCCTTTCAACAGCGATATTACTTTGGTTCATACACTTAATCCTTATGTATAAAACGCTTTAAAGAAATTGATCTCTAACTTTTATTATTCCTCTGAAGTTTTCGATATTTACCCCTTTTAGATAAGAATAATAAATAGGCTAGAAATGAGTAATTTGGTCTCGTACAGACCGGAAGAGTGCGTCTAACCCAATTCAGAATTAATGGGATTTTCAAGATCATGGAATTATTATTTTCTTTTTATATGTAAAATTCCATTACTTATTGAGTATGTTAGAATACCTAAAAAGTATGTTAAGTAATTATATATAGATAAGCTTGTGATATAAAAAATTGATTTTATTTATTTTTATTGTTTTAACGAAAGAGCAGTTATAGAAAAATAAATTTTTAACTGCTCTAAGAAAGCTAATTTATCATAATGAGAAATATTTAACTGGATGGCATCAGGTCAAATAATTTCTTTAACTGGTTATTTAAATTATGTAGCTCGTCTTCTGAAAAAGCGTTAAGGATGCCTGCCAAGGTAACCACACTAATCTGATTAATCTGTTCAACCAGATCAACACCTTTGGCCGTTAATTTCACCATCGAGATTCGTTCATCAGAAGTAGAAGAGTAGACCTCGACAATTCCATCTTCTACCAAGCGATATACAGCTTTTGTTGCCGTTGTTAACTTTAAAGTAGAAAGATTAGCAATGTCGGTAATACTGGCTTCCCCAAGGGCATTAGTGCTTAAAATAATTTTACGGCGTGTATTATCAATACCTAGCTTTTTTATTGATTTTTCAATCAGTTGTGAATACTTTCCATTCACTTGGGAAACCCAAAAAAAAGGAAAATTTTGAATACTCGACGGTTCTTTATTAGGAAGAAATTGTTCTAAATGATCAAGCATAGCTAAGCAATAACTTAGTGAAAAAAGGGTAATCCTATTATAAACAAAATTTTGCATATTTCCTTGAGAACAAATTATAAAAAAATACTTGACAATTCCATTAAATTTTCCCATATTTTGATTAATGAATAAAAATACATGGAAAAGTGAATGAATATTGTTAGCCAAAGCGTGCACAAAGGAAGTGGCAAGCTCAAGGTCATGGTTAAGGACACAATTGATATTCAAGGTCTAAAAACCATTGCTGGCAGTCGAGCTTTATTAAATGTTGAACCTGCTCAAGATGATGCTGAAGTGGTTAAAAACATTTTAAAAGCTGACTGTGAAATTATTGCGAAAACGAACTTGCACGAATTGGCTTTTGGTATTACAGGCATTAATCACGCTTTTGGTACACCGATTAACCCTAAATATCCTGAACTTATTCCAGGCGGTTCTTCGAGTGGTTCGGCTGCGGCAGTTGCTGTTAAACAAGCTGATTTTACTTTAGGTACAGACACGGGCGGCTCTATCCGTATGCCCGCTGCGTGCTGCGGAGTTTTTGGATTAAAGCCATCTTTCGGTCGCGTGAGCAGAAAAGGCGTATATCCGCCATCGAGTTCTTTAGATTGCGTTGGCCCTTTTGCAAATTCAGTCGAGATGATTGAAAAGGCCATGCAAATTATTGATCCAACTTTCAAACCTACTGAATTTACTCGTACACCAAAAATTGCTGTTCTCGATGTAAGCGCAGATGAGGTTGTTTGGAACTGTATCCATCAAGCACTTCAAAAAGCTAATTTACAGACCACTTCAGAAAAAGTTGAACATTTTGAAGCAGCCTATGATGCAGGAATGCAGATTATTAATTATGAAAATTGGCAAGCTTTTGGTGAGTTAACTCAAACCGGCTTAATTGGTTCTGATGTAAATGGTCGTTTATTAAAAGCGGCACACACCACTTTAGAGCAAGTAAAACAAGCGGAAGCTGTAAAAGAGCAGCTCACCCAAGAACTCGATGCTTTATTAGAAAAATATGATGCATTGGTTTTACCGACACTTCCACAAATTCCACCGAAAGTTTCTGAAGCTGAAAACACAGTCGCTTTTTTGAATCTTACAGCTTTAGTTCGACCATTTAATTTATCAGGTCATCCAGCCATTTCAGTGCCACTTGAAACCAGTGAAGGTTTACCTGTGGGCCTACAGATCGTATCGAAGCATCAAAAAGATGAGCAATTATGCGCTATAGCTAAATTTTGTGTTGATGCAATGCAATAAATTACAAGGAGTTAGATGATGAATAAGTTATCTAAAATGGAGTTTGCTTCTCAAGACAAAACAGTTGACTTAGAGGCTTTGTGTCAAGAAATTCGTGAGCGTGCCTGTACAGGTGAATTTGATAATCAGGCGTATGTGAGTCAAGACATTATCGAAAAACTTAAACAAATTGGTGTTTATCGTGCCTTGGTGCCTAAACGTTTTGGCGGGGAAGAATGGTCACCACGTCAGTTTTGTGAGTTGATCGAAACTTTATCTAAAGCTGATGGTTCAGTGGGTTGGGTGGCAAGTTTCGGGATGAGTCCTGCGTATTTAGGAAGTTTGCCTGAAGAAACACTTAAAGAGTTGTACCAAAACGGACCAGATGTCGTATTTGCTGGAGGTATTTTTCCACCTCAACCAGCTGAAATTACCGATGAAGGTGTAGTGGTTCGTGGGCGTTGGAAATTCTCAAGCGGTTGTATGGGAGCGGACATTGTTGGTGTGGGGATTTCACCGCTTAAAAACAATGAAATGCAAGGCTTACCACGTATGGCAGTGATGCCTGCCAAAAAAGCCAAAATCGAAATGACTTGGGACACCGTTGGCCTAAAAGGTACGGGAAGCCATGATTTGGTGGTCGAAGATGTATTAGTCGAAAAGAAATGGACCTTTGTACGTGGTGAACCTTCGAAACTAAATGAGCCATTTTTTAAATATCCGTCACTGTCTTTAGCGACGCAAGTATTAACCGTGGTGGGTATTGGTGTTGCAGCTGCTGCATTAGAAGAGTTTGAAAAATTAGCACCGGGTAAAGCATCTATTACAGGCGGTTCAGAAATTGCAAACCGTCCAGTGACTCAATATGAGTTTGCTCAGGCAGATGCGGAGTTTCAGGCTGCAAAATCTTGGTTTTATCAAACCATGGATATTGTCTGGAATGAAATTGTTGCGGGTCGTGAAGCAACTGCTGAACAAATTAGCGATATGCGTTTGGCATGTACACATGCAGCGCGAGTTTGCGCCAAAGTCACCCGAAAAATGCAAATGCTAGCAGGCATGACAGCAATTTATACCAACAATCCATTTAGCCGTTTTGTGAATGACACCAACGTGGTGACTCAGCATGCATTTATGGGCGATGCGACTTTACAAAATGCAGGCTCAATCAGTTTCGGGTTAAAACCAACCCCAGGTTATTTATAAGTTTAATTTTTAAAAGGATATTGAAATGGAAGCTAAAAAATCATTACGCGTCTTGTTCTGCATGGGTATTAACCAAAACTTTTTTGATGCAGAACCTGCTGAAGCAAAAGCAGTTTGGGCAGCGTTTGGTGAAATGTGGAATGGCATTCATGACTTACCGGGCGTACATGTTTTTGGAAATCTTGATGATGACCAAAGCATGGTTGGCCCAAGTACGGGATGGCCTTGGACAACTTACTTGCTTGCAGATGTTCCGGATATTGAAACCGTACACGCGGCTTGTAACTTGTTTAGAACGACCGTGGTGGGTGAAGGGCCATACAAACTTTGGAAATATTGCAAAGTTGAAGCTCGTGTTGGGCGTGAATTGATTATCCAACGTTAAGGCGATGGCAATGACTGACAAAGTGAATATGGCAGAAATCATAGAGCGGCTAGAACAGTTAGAAGCGCACAACGCCATTCGTAATTGTCTGAACCGCTATATGGAAATCTGCGACGAGCTCAATGCAAATACAGACCTTGACGAGCTGATGAATCTTTTTGATCAGGACTGTATTTGGGAAGGTATTGGCGAGAAATATGCCAAATCTTTTGGTCGTTATGATTCTTGGCAGTCGATTTACGACATGTTTAAAAGCTATACCCAAAAAGAATCTCACTTTGTTATGAATGCCCACTTTGTAAATTCAGAACAAATTCATGTAAATCAAAATGATGCAAATGCTTCTTGGCTGATGTTGCAAACTTCAACATTTAAAGATGGCCGTAGTCATCTGAATACAGCAAAGCTCAACGTGAAGTTTCAAAAGCAAGCAGATGGAACATGGAAAATTAAACATTTCCAAACACAGAATATTTTCAGTCGTCCCGTATCGCATTGGCACAGCGAAGCCGAATTGCCGGTACCTTCCCATGAATGACCCAGGACATATTTAAAAGGACTATTGATATGAACAGTATTATCCCAACGCATAACATTGGCATTGATTACGATGCTTTGGTTCAAAGTGACCGTGCCCATACTTCTCTTTATAAAGATGAACGCATTTTTGATGAAGAAATGGAAAAAATCTTTTATAGCACTTGGGTGTGGGTTGCACATGCGAGTGAAATTCCGGAAGGTGGAAGCTATAAAACCATTAATATCGGTAAACAGCCTGTTGTTGTGGTGCGTGACCGTAAAAAGAAAGTCCATGTACTTTTAAATCGTTGTCGTCATCGTGCAGCAACCGTATGCGAACATAAAAAAGGAAAAACTAATAGTTTTGTATGTCCGTACCACGGTTGGAGTTATGCACTTGACGGTAGTTTACGTGGTGTGCCATCTCCGGAAAGCTACGGCGATTGTTTAGATAAATCAGAATTACCACTGGTGAGTCTACGGGTAGAAGAATATAACGGCATGATCTTCGCTTCATTTAAAGAAGACATTCAACCGCTTGAAGAGTTCCTTGGGCCTGCGAAAAAATGGATTGACCTGTTTATGAAACAAGGTGCGGGTTATCCAATTAAAGTGTTAGGTGAACACCGTTTCCGTTTTCCGGGTAACTGGAAAATCCAGCTTGAAAATACTACCGATGCATATCACTTCCCGTTGGTACATAAGTCATTCTTAAGTTCTGTAGATGAAAAAACCGAAGAACTCTTTAACTTCGAAAACCAACCGGGCTTTGTTGAAGACTTAGGTAATGGTCACAGTGTCATGGTGATGATTCCTGAACTGGTCGATTTAGACGAAGAACTCATGGAACGTCCAATTCAAGAGCGTTTCGAAGACTTGGCTCAAGCTTTGCGCGACGAAGGCCATGAAGAGTTAGAAGTACGCCGTATTGTTCGAGCAGTTGGTGGTTCTGGCTTTAACTTAAATTTATTCCCGAATATTGCATGTTCGATGGCGTTCTTCCGTGTGTTACAGCCAATTTCAGTTGCTGAAACAGAAATTCATCACTCGGTAATTACGATGGATGGCGGTCCACAAATTGCCAACCAATATCGCTTACGTTTGCATGAACATTTCCAAGGTCCATTTGGTTTCGGTACACCAGATGACTCAGAAGCTTGGGAACGCGTACAACATGGTGCCAATGCCGGTAATGATTTATGGATCATGCTCAACCGCGGTTTACCAGGTGAAGTCAAAACTGAAGATGGCTTAAAAAGTGATGTCAGTGCTGAAACTGGTATGCGTGCAGCATACCAGCAGTGGAAAAAGATGATGACGGCTTAAGGAGAGAGCAATGAATATGAATCTGCAATTATTAAATGAAGTCACTGCTTTCATCTGGGCTGAAGCAGATATGTTAGACCACAGTGAATATCGTGAATGGCTCAATTTATGGAATGAAAAAGGCGTTTATATCATTCCAATTGACCCAAACCTAACGGACTACGAAAACAACTTAAATTATGCCTATGACGATAATCATATGCGTACTTTACGTGTACAGCGTCTTGAAAATGGTGAAGCTATTTCTACAGCGCCTAAAGCAAATACTGTGCGTAGCATTTCTCGTGTACGAGTGATTCAAGATCAAGATGATGAAATCGTTTTACGCTGTGCTCAAAACTTACGTGAGTTTCGTAAAGAAAACCTCAAGCATTACACCGCTGATATTACTTACCATTTGACTCGTGATGCGGCTACAGGCTTTAAGATTAACCGTAAAATCATTAACTTGGTTAACTCAACCGATACCTTAGCTGGTATTAGCTACATTCTTTAGGAGCGGTAACATGAAACAAGTTGTTTTAGTGACAGGTGCTGCTTCTGGACTCGGTAATGTGATTGCTGAATATTTTGCGAGCCAAGGCCATCAAGTGATTTTGTCAGCCAGTACGCTTGAAAAAGCTGAAAACGCCAAGGCACAAAGTCAATATGCACAAAATATGCTTCCCTTGAAATTAGATATTTCGGTTGAAGCAGATTTTTATGCAGCAGTGCAATGGATTGAAGAGAAATTTTCTAAACTTGATGTGTTAATTAACAATGCTACCGTCACAAAAGCAACGCCAGTATTACAAATTACCGCAGCCGATTTTGATTGGGTGACCCAAGTCAACCAACGCGGTACCTTCCAAGCTTGCCAAATTATTGGTCAATATATGGCTAAAAAGGGCTATGGGCGCATCATTAATATGGCGTCTCTAGCAGGACAAAACGGCGGTACTGCAACGGGTGCACACTATGCAGCAACCAAAGGCGCCATTGTGACGTTAACCAAAATCTTTGCCAAAGAGTTTGCGGCAAAAGGGGTAACGGTCAATGCAGTTGCTCCGGGTCCGATGGAATCACCAATTGTTCATAGCGTGGTGCCAGACGAAAAAATGGAACAGTTCATCCAGAATATTCCAGTTAAAGCCTTAGGAAGTATGCATTTTATTGCTGAAACTTGTGGGTTGCTTGCGAGTCCAAATGCGGCGTTTGTGACTGGTGCAACGTGGGATATTAACGGTGGTTTATTCATGCGTTAAGCAAAGAGCTTACACATGAAAAGGGAGTTAAATCATGACTACACTTTATGATGTTGTCGTTAAAAATCGCCATGTGGAAGGTGGAAATATTGCAGTCATGGAATTTGAATCTGCAACTTCTGCAACATTACCAAAAGTTGAAGCGGGTGCGCATATTGATGTGCACTTACCAAATGGCATGGTGCGCCAATATTCGCTTTGCCAAAATCCAAATGACGAAGGTAAGTTTCGCCTTGGAATTTTACGTGACCCTGAATCACGTGGTGGCTCAATATCCGCTTTTGATGAAATTAAAGATGGCATGCAAATTCAGGTCAGTGAGCCAAAAAATTTATTTCCACTTTTAAAAGCCAAACACAGTGTTTTGATTGGCGGTGGAATCGGGATTACGCCATTAATCACGATGGCGTATCAACTTGCACATGAAGGCGAATCATTTGAGCTTCACTACTGCGGGGCTAGCCCAGAAAACTGTGCTTTTGTTGATGAAATTAAAAATGGTGAGTTAGCAAAACACACAACTTTTCATTTTAAATCGGAAGGTGCAAGCCACCGAGCATTTTTTGAATCTGCCATTAAAGATATTGATCTTGAGAGCCATATTTACACCTGTGGTCCAGTCGGTTTTATGGATTGGGTGATTAACCTTGCTACGACTCATAATTTTCCTGAGCAGCAAATCCACAAAGAATATTTCCAAGTCGAAACTGACACCTCGGGAGATTCATTTGAAGTGGTGGCTGAGCGTAGTGGAAAAATCATTATGGTTGAAGCTGGCCAAACCATTTTGCAGGCTTTGGCGAAAGAAGGCATCGAGATTGAGATGTCTTGTGAACAAGGCGTATGCGGAACCTGCATGTGCGATGTAATTGAAGGTGAACCTGATCATCGAGATGTTTACTTTACTGACGAAGAAAAAGCCAGCAATGAGCAAATATTGGTGTGCTGTTCACGCTCTAAAACATCGAGATTAGTTTTAGATATCTAATGCTCTCGCGATTTATATGGATATAAGAGAAGGTTTAGGAGAAAGATGATGAATGTATTACAACAAATAGATGAGTTTACGGTCGATCCATTACAGTTCCGACGGGCATTAGGAAATTTTGCAACAGGCGTTACCATTGTTACCGCACAAAATGCACAAGGTGAGAAAGTCGGTGTAACCGCAAATAGTTTTAACTCGGTGTCACTCGATCCACCGCTTATTTTGTGGAGCATTGATAAAAAATCGTCAAGTTTTTCAGTATTTGGAGAAGCGACACATTTTGCAGTCAATATTTTATCAGGCACGCAAATTGAGCTGTCTAATAAGTTTTCGAGACGCAATATTGATAAATTTGCAGACACAAACTTTCAACTTGGTGCAGGAAGCGCTCCCATTTTAGAAAATTGTTCTGCGGTATTTGAGTGCGAACGCTATCAAGTGATAGAAGGTGGTGACCACTGGATTATTGTTGGTAAAGTGGTTCGTTTCCATGACCAAGGCCGAAGCCCGTTGGTCTACCATCAAGGCGCATATTCTTGTGTCATGCCGCATCCGAGCCTTCAAGTTAAACAAACTGAAGAGAACGGCGTAGATCAAACACATTATGGGCACTTATATAATAATGTGTGCTATTTGATGAGTCGTGCTTTTAAAGCTTATCAAACCGACTATATCCCTAAGCAAATGGCTTCGGGTTTCCGTACCAGTGAATCACGTCTTTTGCTCGTTTTAGCCAGTGGTACTGCTTCAAGTAAGGAAGATTTACCGCGTGATATTGCTATGCCAATGCAAGAGGTTGAAAGGTCGGCTGAAATCTTAAAATTTGAAGGGTTATTGGTTGACCACGATAATTTGTATGCATTGACCGAAAAGGGTAAACAAACAGCGCAGTATTTATTTGATATTGCCGACAGCCACCAAAATGAGGTGTTTAAAAAGTATTCTGAGGAACAAAAAGATATTTTTATTACCATGCTGCGAGACTTTGCAGGAGTAGCATAAGTCCCATTAAGCTGATAAATTAAATTGATTTATCAGCTTCTTTACATCTAGCTGACTATCATCAAAACAATTCCAAGGATAAGGAATTTTTGGCACACAATTTGTTTATCAATAAAACAAGATTGCAAGCCAAGACAGTGCACCACCACAGAAGCAAAATCTTGAGCGGTTGCACATGTATAGAGAGGTAAGGGATGAACCAATATGTAAGTGATGCATTACTCACATGGACGCACCATATTAAAAGTGTGTGCGGTAATTTTGAAACCGATTTTGACGGAACCCGTAATTTATTCATTGGTGAAGTTCAGTGCTTTTTATTGGGTGATACCGAAATAGCTTTTATTAAAAACAATGCCAATAAAATTGTCCGAAAAGCCGATGAAATTGATCGAGTGAATAACCGTTTTTGTTTTTTGATTTTGCAGTATTCGGGAAAAATGCTGCTCGAGTATAAAAATGAAACGCTAAGCCTGAATGAAGGCGATATTGTGTTGGTCGATCCGGTCGAAACCATTTCAATGTATCCGCAGGGATTAGTCAGCCAGATTTCAGTCCATCTCTCACGTGAAAAATTACTGAAAGAAAATATTAGTACCGAATATTTTGGAAAACTGATTACGCAAAATATGAGTGGCTTTTTACTTAAAAATATTTTGAAAAATATGTCTGCTGAAAATATCAAACTTTGGTATGCAACCGAAGATGGGAATGCTTTTGAAGATGCGCTGATTGCCTTAATCAAACCCACAATTAATTATAAAAATATAAATAGCTCAAATAATCTAATGGAAAAAGCCGAGCGCTATATTATAGAAAACTTAGCAAAACCCGATTTAACACCTAAATTAATTGCAGAGCACATTGGGGTGTCGCTACGTCATCTCTACCGTTTATTTCTTCAAGAAAAATTATCGATTAACAAATATATACAGCTCAAACGCCTAGAAAAAGTCAAAGCAGATTTGCTTGATAAAAAGAACAAACAAAGCTCAATTACCCAAATTGCCTTGAAGTGGGGTTTTTGGGATGGGGCGCATTTCTCAAAGATCTTTAAAAAGACTTATGGTATTTCTCCTAAAGAATTTAGAGAGGGTATCTCGCTTTAAAACTTTCATCTCTCAATGTCATTTTTAGACAAGTTCGACGTCATTCTTGAACAAGCTAGTCCTATGTAACTGTGTTGAAATTAAATTCATTAGAGCAGGCTAGATAAGCTTAATAATCACAAAACTATTAAGTTAATCTAATTAATTTCACTCACAGGAAAGTGCATTTTAACTGTCTGATTCAGATAGTTCAGGGATAGATGAAAAGGATGAAACCAATGCGTAAACAACGATTATTGAATGACATACAAAAAATACTGGCACTTAACTTATCAATCGCTGCAAGCTTTTGGGGACTCAATACTCAAGCGTTTGCTCATGGTGGAAAGGCCGAAATGGTCTCACTTTATCAAAATATGAGTGAGCAAGGTGCTAAAGTTGTCAAAGACGATTTTACTAATACTTATATGATCACCAAAGGTTCTATGGTGGTTCGGGCCAAACCCAATTCAGATCAGGTTTTGATAAATGGTAAACCTTTTAAACTCAGTGTCCCTTTATTAGTCAAAGATGGTAAACCTGTTATTGGAAAAGATTTTTTTAATGAAGTTTTCCAGTCTGGGTTAGATCAAACCTTTAAAATTGAAAATACGTTTCATCCACTCAATAGCTTAAATTCCGATGAAATTAAAAAGACATTTGATGTGATTAACCGCTCAAAATATGCCTATAAAAATATGCGTTTTGCCGAATTAAAGCTTAAAGAACCTGAAAAAGCAAAAGTTTGGGACTACTTCATCAATCACAAAGAATATAAAGACGCTCGAATTGCATCTTTCATTTTGTTAAAAGGTACCCAAGCGATTGAAGGTGAAGTTAATCTTAATACTCAGCAAGTCACAAAATGGAATGTACTTAAAAACACTCATGGAATGGTGTTGCTCGATAATTTTGAAGCCGTACAGCGTGTAATTGAGACGAGTAAAGAATATCAAGACGCGTTACGCAAACGTGGCATTACCGATGTGAAGAAAGTGATTGCTACTCCACTAACTGTTGGATATTTTGGCGGTAAAGATGGTCTGGATAAACAACTTAATATATTAAAAGTCGTTGCTTACCTAGATGTAGGCGATGGTAACTACTGGGCGCATCCTATTGAAAATCTAGTTGCTGTAGTTGATTTAGATAAAGAAAAAATTATTAAGATTGAAGAAGGTGCCATCATTCCTGTACCAATGGCAAATCGACCTTATATGTCGAATAAGCCCGTAGCAAGTAAGCTAAAACCACTCAATATTTCTGAACCTGAGGGTAAGAACTTTAGCATTACCGGTCAAACTATACATTGGGGGAACTGGTGTTTGCATGTGGCGTTAGACTCTCGTGTTGGCTTGCAGCTTTCAACTGTGACTTATAAAGATAAAGGCGTTAAGCGTAAAGTTATGTATGAAGGTAACCTTGGTGGAATGGTGGTTCCATATGGTGACCCTGATATTGGATGGTACTTCAAATCCTATTTAGACTCTGGCGAATATGGTATGGGAACACTTACCTCATCTATTCTTCCGGGAACTGATGCACCAGAAAATGCGGTTTTACTTGATGCTGTGATTGCAGACTACAAAGGCCAGCCACAAGTAATTCCAAATGCCATTGCTGTATTTGAACGTTATGCAGGACCTGAATATAAACATCACGAAATTTTTGGCAATCAAGATGCCAGTGAAGCCCGCCGTGAACTTGTCATCCGCTGGATTAGTACGGTTGGAAACTACGATTATATGTTTGACTGGGTATTTGCCCAAAATGGTGTAATTGGAATTAATGCAGGTGCTACAGGTATTGAAGCTGTTAAAGGTGTTAAATCACGTACTATGCATGACAGCACTGCCAAAGAAGACACCAAATATGGCACTTTAATTGACCATAATATTGTGGGTACAACGCATCAGCACATCTATAACTTCCGCTTAGACATGGATGTAGATGGAGAAAACAACAGCTTTATGCATATGGACCCTGTAGTAAAGGCCAATGACAAAGGTGGTGCTCGTACAAGCACAATGCAAATCGATAGTAAAGTCATTACTAATGAACAAAATGCAGCTGAAAAATTTGACCCATCTACCATTCGATTACTCACGAATTTCAACAAGGAAAATAAATTAGGTAATCCGGTTTCTTACCAATTGATTCCATTTGCAGGAGGAACACACCCTGTGGCAAAAGGAGCCAATTTCTCGAAAGATGAATGGTTATTTAAACGTTTGAATTTTATGGACAAGCAAATTTGGGTGACTCAATACAATCCAGATGAACGCTATCCTGAAGGGAAATATTCAAACCGTTCGACTCATGACACAGGGTTAGGACAATTCATTGGCAACAATGAAAATATCGAAAATAAAGACCTTGTGGTGTGGATGACAACAGGTACAACCCATGTAGCACGTGCTGAAGAGTGGCCAATCATGCCAACAGAATGGGTGAATACACTCATCAAACCTTGGAACTTCTTTGACAGCACCCCGACTTTAAATTTGGGTGAACAAGAGCAAAACACACAGCACGACCATCACTAAACGAGTAAATGATCTAGAGTGGGTAATGAATCGGTTACCCACACTTGAGCACGGTTAGGCCGTTCGCAAAAAAGGAATTTCTCAATGAAAAATTTATTTTCTCAGGTTGTGAGAGGGACTCTCTTTGTCTCATTTTTTTCAACTGTGCATGCCGGTGAGTTTGAAATTAAGCCAACTTTTGAAGCAACTTTTGGAGCTTTTAGTAGTGGTAAAAGCTATAACGGCGAAAATCTAGAGGATGAAAGAATTAATTGGCAAGAAGGTCATCTTAAATATGGTGCTAAAGGACAGTACACCTTTAAAAACAATCAGCTCTATGCAAGTTTGAGCGGTATTAGCTCGGCAACATTTGGTGATGGTGACGCAGGCCAAAATAGTAATGGCAAAGAACATAAAACAGATGTGAATGAATGGATCATTGGTTTTAAAGACGGCACCAATAAAGATGAGTTGACCACCTATGATTTAAGTATTGGTCGGCAAAATATCATGATTGGTGACGGGTTCTTCATTGCAGGTGATGCATTAAATCTCGGTAAAGCACCTGCGGAGGGCACACTAGATCGGGGCGGGGCATATTATCTGGCAGCTCGTCGAAGCTTTGATTTTACAAGTTTGCTTCAATACAAACCGCAAGAGAACACAACTTTAAAACTGGCTTATTTAAAGTCCGACAATAAAGCACAATTTTCCCCAGAACTGTTTGTGACTGATCTGATGTATCAGCTTAAAGATAAGGGCATTGGGTTTACCTATTTAAATGTATTAGATCATAAAGATGCTGAAAAGGTTTCAGGGCGTGAAGATCTTAAAAACTATGCTTTACGTTTGAATTATCAACCTTTACCAGAATTACAGCTCAAAACTGAGTTTGTGGTGCAAGATAAAAAAGATAGCCAAGAAAATGCTGGCTACTTAGCACTGAACTATAACTTTTTATCTTCAAAATATACGCCCTCATTAGGCTATCGTTTTAGCCATTTCTCAGACCAATACGACCCTATGTTTTACGGGAATACGGTCGGCTTTGGCACATGGTTTCAAGGTGAAGTTGCCGGAAATTATGCTGGGCCATTCAATAAAAATGCAGATATTCATCAAATCTCTTACATGATGAACTTGAAAGAAAATTTTATGTTGGGTGCTTTGGCCTATAAGTTCAAAACAGTAAATAAGTCTTTAAGCAATGTGGATGGACATGAACTGGATGTCTTTTCGGTCTGGTCAGTCAATAAAAAATTCAATGTTATTCCTTTAGTTGGGCTTTATAAACCGAAACACGATATCCATAGTGGCGGTACACAAAACTACGATGACAAAACCAATGTCTATGCGCAGTTAATTTTGCAATACATCTATTAATAGATCCTTTTAAATGAATTGAGAGAAATAAAAATGAGTGAAGTTCAGATTTTACAAAGCGTGCAGCAATTTATGGCACGTCAACATGGACATTTTATTGATGGAAAGTTAGTTGCTGCTGAGCTTTTGGATAAAGTGGATATTGTGAATCCATCGACTGAACAAGTTGTTGCTCAAATTAGCATGGCTAGTCAACAAGATGTCGTAAGCGCCGTTAAAAGTGCTGAACATGCTTTTCAAAATGCTTGGGCTGAAACTACGCCGTATGAACGTGGCGTTAAACTAAATAAGTTGGCAGATTTAATTGAGCAACATGGTGAAGAACTTGCACAGCTTGAGTCGTTGTCTACTGGAAAACTTATCAATATTTCAAGACATCTTGAAGTCGCACAATCTGTTATTTTCTTAAGATATTTTGCAGGGTGGGCAACTAAAATTAATGGTCAAACCATGCAGCCTTCTATTCCTTCTATGCAAGGTGAAAAATATACAGCTTTTACTTTAAGACAACCAGTGGGTGTGGTTGCAGGTATTGTGCCTTGGAATTTCTCGCTGATGATTGGCGTTTGGAAAATCGGTTCAGCTTTAACAACGGGCTGTACCATTGTGCTTAAGCCAAGTGAGTTTGCCAGCTTATCTTTATTACGTTTAGCTGAACTTGCCATTGAGGCAGGTATTCCGGCAGGTGTGATTAATGTAGTGACAGGCAAGGGGGAGACTGGACAATATTTAATTGAATCGCCGCTTGTGAAGAAAGTCTCATTTACAGGTTCAGTACCAACTGGCATTGCCATTGGTAAGCTCGCGATGAGCAGTGATTTAACCCGTGTAAGTCTGGAGCTGGGTGGTAAAAATGCGATAGCTATCTTGGCTGATGCAAATATTGATGAGATTTTACCAACTTTGTTGCAAGCAACTTTTGTACATCAAGGTCAAGTTTGTGCATCCCCAGAGCGTTTTTTTGTACACCGTACAAAATATGATGAACTTGTCAAGAAACTCTCTAAAGCACTCTTTAGTTTCAAAATTGGATCGGCTATGGATGAGGGAAGTATGTTTGGTCCACTCTCTAATCAGCCACATTTTAATAAAGTAAAACATTATTTAGATATGGCTAAAGCCAACAACCAGATTATTGCAGGGGGTGAGGCTCTAGATCAGACAGGATATTTTGTACAGCCGACTTTAATTTCCTTTAAAAATACAGATGATCCTTTATTTTCTGAGGAAACCTTTGGTCCAGTGGTCGGGATAATGCCATTCGATACTGATGAAGAACTCGTTCAACTTATGAATCAGTCACGCTTTGGTTTAACCGCAAGTATCTGGACAAATGATTTATCTAAAGCATTGCGTTTAATTCCTAAAATTGAAGCAGGGACTTTGTGGGTCAATATGCATACGTTCTTAGATCCCTCAGTTCCATTTGGCGGAGTAAAAGCTTCGGGAATTGGCAGAGAGTTTTCAGATGCATTTATTGAAGATTACACTGAATTAAAATCGGTCATGATTCGATATTAAGTTTCTACGAGATATAAAAAAATGGCCTTTATAGGCCATTTTTTTGAATCATTAAATTAACCTAATAAAAAATCCTTTAGGATTTTATTAAAAGCTTCTGGTTGCTCTACATTGGAAATATGAGAGGCATCTATTTCTGCAAGTTTTGATTGTGGAATGCGTTGCTGCATAAACTCACCATCTGCAACAGTCGTTACAGGGTCTTGAGTGCCAGCAATCACCAATACAGAAATTTTAATGTCTTTTAACTGCTCACGGACATCCGCTTTAGCCAAAGCCTCACAACAATTGGCATAACCCATTGCGCTGCCAGCACTTAAGTCGTTACATAGGTTGTTGACGATTGAAGCATGACTTTGGATAAAGGGATCTGTAAACCATCGCGAGGCTGCTGTAGCTGCGATCGGTTGTAAACCTTGCTCACGTACTAATTTTGCACGGTCAAGCCATGCTTGTTCTTGTCCAATTTTAGCGGCAGTATTTGCCACAACCACATGATTAAAACGCTCAGGGTAGTGAATTGCCAGCCATTGACCGGTTAAACCACCCATAGAAATTCCACAAAAAGCAGCTTTGTTAATATTCAGATGATCCAGTAAACGAACAACATCTTCACCTAATTGCTCTACAGTGTATGGACCGTCAGGTGTAGATGACGAACCGTGACCACGAGTGTCATAGCAGATCACAAAAAATTGATCTTTTAACTCATTAAACTGTTTTTGCCACATGCCATAGTTGGTGCCCAAAGAATTGGAAAACACCAGAGCAGGGGAAGATGGCTGGCCAAAGGTTTGATAGTTAATTTGTGCATCGGCAGATTGAAAAGACGCCATTTGTTTCTCCTTAAAGTGCTTCAACACGTTCAATAATCAAAGCAATGCCTTGGCCTACACCAATACACATTGAACACAAGGCATAACGGCCACCTGTTTGCTCAAGTTGGTTCAAGGCTGTCGTCACGAGGCGTGCACCTGATGCACCAAGTGGATGACCCAAAGCAATTGCACCACCGTTTGGATTTACTTTGTTGCTATCATCTGGCAAGCCTAAATCACGGGTCACTGCCAAAGCTTGTGCAGCAAAAGCTTCATTGAGCTCAATTACATCCATCTGATCTAAAGTCAGGTTGGCTTGTTTAAGTAATTTCTTAATCGCGGGTGCTGGAGCAAAGCCCATAATACGTGGTTCTACACCCACTGCTGTTGAAGCAATGATCTTGGCACGTGGTTTTAAGTTGTAAGCTTGAACTGCTTCATCAGATGCAATCAGCAGAGCGGCTGCACCATCATTAATACCTGAAGCATTGCCTGCTGTTACTGTGCCATCTGCTTTAACCACAGGTTTAAGTTTGCTTAAACCTTCAAGGGTGGTTGATGCACGTGGATGTTCATCGGTATCAATCACAACAGCATCACCCTTACGCTGAGGGATTTCAACTGCCACGATTTCTTTAGAAAAAAAGCCTTTGGCTTGCGCGCTTGCGGTGCGTTGTTGGCTCACCAAGGCAAACTGGTCCTGATCTGCACGATTAACGTTAAACTGTTCAGCCACGTTTTCGGCAGTCTGGGGCATGGTGTCTACACCATACAATTCTTTAAGTTTTGGGTTAATGAAACGCCAGCCCATGGTGGTGTCTTCAATCTTCTGGCTACGGCCAAAAGCACTGTCTGACTTACCCATCACATAGGGTGCACGGCTCATGCTTTCTACACCACCG
>NZ_JBWZNA010000024.1:0-51070 GCF_056725885.1 Acinetobacter sp. GRABPA_MV_2 | reverse complement strand
GGGGTATTTCAGCCTTTTTCACTTGAGTGCCGTTTTTTTCTACTATTTTGCAAAAAAAGTGATATATGTGGCTTTTTTTTAGGCATTTTTAATACTTTTTATTAATTTTTATATTCAAGAACTTGGCCTATCTTATATTTTCTATGTCTTCAATACAGCTTATAGACATATATAGTCCCTTGATTCCTTAGAAACTATAGAGCAAATACTCTATTCCAAACTATATTTCTTCTTATTTTTTAACTTACTTCATTTATTATTAATTATGTTTAGATGGTTCCACGTGGAACGCTTAATTGATTTTATGATCCAGAAATAAAAAAAGCAGGATTACTCCTGCTTTTTTAACTATATAACATTCTTAGTCAGTGAAAATTACACGTGCAATTGCTTTTTTACCTGATTGAATAATAAAACTTCCTTTTTCTTTTACAGAGAAGCTTGCATCAACGGCATTCCAGTCAACTTTTACCGCACCACGAGCTACCGCATCTTTTGCCGCAGCTGCATTTGGGTTTAGGCCTGCTACACGTAAAATCGTAGCAATAAAGATTTCTCCTCCAAACTCACCAAGTGAAATAGTCACTTCTGGTGTGTCTTCAGGTACTTCACCTTCTGTAATACGGTTACCAGCACTCTTGTGGGCATTAGCAGCAGCTTCTGCATCATGGAAGCGTTCAACTAACTCAAGTGCGAGGATGCGTTTTACTTCTTGTGGATTACGACCAGCAGCAATTTCATCTAATAAAGCTTTGATCTCATCAAGAGATTTGAAGCTTAATAAATCGAAATAGCGTTCAATTAAAGAGTCTGGCATTGATAAAACTTTTTGGTACATTGCCCCTGGTGTATCAAATACACCAATATAGTTACCTAAAGATTTAGACATTTTATTTACACCATCTAGACCTTCTAGAATCGGCACAGTGATACACACTTGAGATTCTTGGCCATAACGGCTTTGTAAAGTACGACCCATAAGTAAGTTAAAGGTTTGGTCTGTACCGCCTAACTCAACGTCAGCTTCAAGCGCAATTGAGTCATAACCTTGAACTAAAGGATATAAAAACTCATGAATTGCAATCGGCTGATGGTTGCTATAACGCTTTGTAAAGTCATCACGCTCTAACATGCGAGATACAGTTTGCTGGCTTGCTAATTGAATAAGGTCAGCAGCAGACTTTTGATTAAACCATTCTGAGTTAAAACGTACTTTTGTTTTATTCGGGTCTAATATCTTGAATACTTGTTCTTGATAAGTTTTAGCGTTGGCTTCTACTTGTTCACGTGACAACGGCGGACGAGTTGCGCTTTTACCAGTTGGGTCACCAATCATGGCTGTATAGTCACCAATTAAGAAGGTAACTTCATGGCCCAAGTCTTGGAAAGTTTTTAGTTTATTAATAAGAACCGTATGTCCTAAATGTAAATCTGGTGCTGTAGGGTCAAAACCAGCTTTAATTTTAAGAGGACGATTCTCTTTAAGCTTTTTCAGTAAATCTTCTTCTGAAATAATTTCGTGCGTGCCTCGTTGGATGAGGGCAAGCTGTTCTTCGGCGGGCAAGAAATTTGACATCACAAAACCTAAACACATCAGTTATTCAATTTGTGCGATATACTAACATTTTTTCAGCGTCTTGCAGGGGAAGTTGCATATGAGCGCAATCTATATCGGCGTAATGACTGGCACTAGTATGGATGGTGTGGATATTGTAGCGGCTTCATTTGAGCCACTACAGCTTCATGCCACTCTTACGGTTCCATTCGAACCCGAGTTACGTGATGAGCTTATGGCATTAACTTTACCTGATGACAATGAAATTGACCGTATGGGTAAAGCTGATGTTGCTCTGGCCCAAATGATCGGCCACGGGATTAATACTCTCATTGAAAAGCATCAATTAGACCGTAGCCAAATTAAAGCAATTGGGTCGCATGGGCAAACCATTCGTCATCGTCCAGAACATGGCTTTACGCTACAAATTGGCGACCCCAACATCATTACTGAAATCACTCAGATTCCGGTTGTTTCAGATTTCCGTCGTAGAGATATGGCAGCAGGCGGTCAGGGCGCGCCATTAGTTCCGGCATTCCATCAAGCATTATTTCAACATCCAAGTATTCATCGTGTAATTTTGAATTTGGGTGGTATAGCTAATGTGAGTATGTTGCCTGCCAATAACAGTGACGGTGTATTTGGTTTTGATACAGGTCCTGCAAATATTTTAATGGATGCGTGGTGCCATCGCCATACAGGTCATCCATATGATGAAAATGGTGATTGGGCTGCCTATGGTCACCCTATTCGCTCTTTACTCGACCGTCTCCATGCACATGAATATTTCTCTAAAGAACCGCCTAAGAGCACAGGACGTGAAGACTTTAATATTGACTGGTTGGATGATCAGTTAATCGATTGGCGAAATGATTTAACCTATGATGAGTTAGAAGATACACCTGAAAACATCCAAGCAACCCTATTAAAACTCACTGTG
This sequence comes from Acinetobacter sp. GRABPA_MV_2, assembly GCF_056725885.1. NCBI lineage: Bacteria > Pseudomonadati > Pseudomonadota > Gammaproteobacteria > Moraxellales > Moraxellaceae > Acinetobacter > Acinetobacter sp. GRABPA_MV_2. Next base: position 48,575 of record NZ_JBWZNA010000024.1, on the reverse strand, counting down.
CGTGCAATTCAAAAAGCAATTTATCGCTCTGAGATGGAAACAGGCGAAGTGTATGTTTGTGGTGGTGGTGCTTATAACTCTTATTTACTAGAGCAATTACGTTGGCGTTTACGTAAACATAATTGGTCTGTTCAACCTACCGATGTGTTAGGACTTTCCCCTACTTGGGTCGAGGCTACAGCATTTGCATGGTTAGCAATGCGCTTTGTAGATGGTTTAAGTGGTAATTTGCCAGCAGTAACAGGTGCTTCGGATTTCAGAATTCTAGGTACGATCACGGCGGTATAAAGCTATTTATCGATTTGATTGGTCAGATTCGACCTCATAGCACATTTACTGACCCGAAATGCTGTTATGTAAATGAGCATAAGAACTCATGATAAATGCCAACAAAAATGATTTAAGGCATGTTTTCATGGATCTGACCAAACGTATTCATCAATACACACGTGGGGTTTGGACATTCGATGTAATTGATTCAGGCCCTATAGATGGTCCACTCGTTGTTTTATTGCATGGTTTTCCAGAAACTGCTCATAGTTGGGAGCAAACCTCTGAATTATTGCATCAGCATCAATTTAGAACACTTGCAATTCATCAACGTGGTTATAGTTTAAATGCTAGGCCTCAAAGCCGATTTCAATATTCATTGAGTGAACTTGTAGAAGATGTGGCAAGTTTCATTGAGCAGCTTGGCCAGCCAGTTTATTTAATTGGGCATGACTGGGGCTCGGCAATCGCTTCGGGCATTGCGATGAAGTATCCACAATATATTCAGCATCTCACTTTAGTTTCTGTGCCCCATCAAGCTGCTTTTTTAAAAGCTTGTTTAAGCAGCAGACAACTTTTTAAATCTTATTATTTTGCAATTTTTCAGCTACCCATTCTGCCCGAACTTTTATTTAAAAAGATACCTAAATTGGGTCGTAAGTTTCTAAAGTCATCAGGTATGACTGAACAGCAAATTGCTATATTCGAGACTGAGTTTATAAAAGAAAATAGATTAACTACGGCGTTGAATTGGTATCGTGGCTTTTTTTGGGACAAACCTCAAAATCCGTTTAAAGCCATAGATGTCCCCACCCTTTTTATTTGGGGTAAACATGATATTGCCGTTACAGAAAAAAGTGCCGAGCTAAACTCACATTATTTTAAAAATAGTTATGAAGCAGTTTTTATGGATGCGTCGCATTGGATTCCATATCAGAATGCACCTGAACTTGTGCAATATTTTTTAGAATCTGTTTGTAAAAGATAATGATCTGATCAATAAAAAAACCTCTCAAAATAGAGAGGTTTTTTAAATTTTAAAATTCTTTTAAATCGAGAATGAAGAACCACAACCACATGTTGTTGTTGCATTCGGGTTTTGTACGATAAAACGTGAACCTTCAAGACCTTCTACATAGTCAACTACTGAGCCAATTAAATATTGATAGCTAAGTGAGTCAACCAGCATTTTTACATCGCCATTTACGAATTCTGCATCATCTTCATTTACGCTTTCAGCAAAATTGAAGCCATACGAAAACCCTGAACACCCGCCTCCTGTTACATATACACGTAACATGAGATCGTCATTCCCTTCACTATCACGGAGTTGGCGTACCTTATTGGCAGCATTATCTGTCAAAACTAGAGCTTGGGCATTCATGATGATTGTTCCTCGGATTTTGCTGTGCCTTTCAAAATAAAAAAGACCCTATATTGAGTATAGCATAATCAATATAGGGTCTGTCTTCGAAGTTTAAAGCGAATCTTGAGTATTTTTATCAAGATTATTTGTAATTCTCATCCTGTAAGCCACATTCGAAGTTTTTAGCATCTTGCTTACAACGGAATTGCCAAAGGAGTTTCATCATACGTTTATCGTATACACCACGTTGTGTAAGGTTAATTCGAGACTCCCGCATAAGCTTTTGGTAGCCTGGCTTATCGGCTGCTGGGACATCCATCCAGTATTTTTGTGGAATATCAGCTTTCATTTTACCCAAGATAGTAAAAGCACGTGGCAGCTGACCCGAAACCCATTCCCTAGATTTCTGGCCAAAACCAGCTGGGAACTTATCAGGACGGATAATAATATTTCCTGTGACCTGTAAGATCGGATAATTCACGATCGCACCTTTTGTTCCTAAACCTTTTTGTAGTTCTAAAGGCTTAAATGCTGCTGCTGGCGCACCAATAATATCAACTTGATGATTATTAAATTTCGCACCAAAATTTGTTACGTCAGCACTAACAGCCTGTGCCCCGACCTGCTGAACCATAATTTTTTGTGCTTCATCATAATCAAGCACAGCGATTTTTTTACCAGCAGCTTTCGCTACTGTATTGATGCTACGGTCATTTACTAAAAGGTAAGCATCACCAACGGGAATAATACCGACGACCTCATAGCGTCCATTAACCATGTATTTACTAAAGGTTTGGCTCGCTAAGCCTTGCATGACTTTAACAGCAAGTTTGAGATCTGGAATCGCACCAATTGCATCTAATGAACCAGTAAATGAGTTGAATTGACGCCCGCGCATTCCTGACACGCTAATACCATCACATTTACCCGCTTTAAAATCTTCAGCAATCACGGCTTCATTCTGGTTTACTTTAAGCTCGATATCAGCTCCCCAGTTTTTAGCGGCAAGCTGATAATCCTTCATCAGCGCATAGACATCGCCATTTTTACCAACGAAGTCAAAAACACATACTGTTTGTTTAGCCTCGGCTGCAAAAGAAACTGTTGTAAGTCCCAACGCAAGTAATAGCTTTTTGGAAAATTGCATATTCTTTTTCCTTTCCTTGTGGAGTTTTTGTTTTTCGATACCAAGAAATTTCACACCGATAAGGAGTGAATCGGATAGGCTTCATATAAAAATCATGTTGGAATATTTTTATAGACCGTATTTGCTTTTATGATTTTATTTCCATGGAAAATAGATAGCGATTTACCTACCTATTAGCAATTATTTTAATCACTTAAGTCCTTGATCTATTTTTATACCTTCATGTTTCCTTATGAAGTTTTTATCTAAATTTAGCTTAACGTCTTTCTAACTAACCACAATGGCAGAACTGACAGCGTATATAAAACAAAAAGCCTAGAACTCAGTCTAGGCTTTCTGAAGGAAATTAGGATTATTCACCAGGCATTGAACATTCAAAGTTAGCCTTGTCTACAGAACAACGTGCTTTTTTGAGTACAGACATCATTCCTGCATCGTAAACACCACGTTTAGTTAAGTCCATACGGCCATCACGCAACATTTTTTGATACTTAAGTTTATCTTCTGCACTTAAGTTCATTTTGTATTTACCAGGAATTTGCGCTTCTAAACGGTTGATCATTGCAAAGCTCTTCGGTAACTGTTTAACAAACCAGTCACGAGATTTTTGACCAAAACCAGCTGGGAATTTATCAGAACGTAATACTAGATCTGCTGTAACGTGTAATACAGGGAAGTTCCACATTACACCGTTTGCGCCTAAACCTTTATTTAACTCTAATGGTTTGTAAGCATAAGCAGGCGCACCTACCATATCTACCTGACCATTGTTGAATTTAGCAGCAAAGTTTGAAATATCAGAAAGAACTGCTTGAGCTCCTACACGTTGCACCATAATTTTTTGTGCGTCGTCATAGCCAAGTACAGCGAATTTTTTACCCGCAGCTTTTTCAACAGAGTTGATGTTTTTGTCACGTACGAAAATGAATGCTGAACCTAGTGGAGAAATACCAGCAACTTCGTATTTTTTACCACCCATATTTGTGGTCATTTTTGCTGCATTACGCGCATCTAATACATAGGTAATTGCACGTTGAGCGATTTGGTTATTTGGAACACCACCAAGTGAGTCGATAGATCCTGCGAATTTGTTATATTGGCGTGCACGCATTGCTGTCATTGCTACAGCATCACACTTACCAGCTTTAAAATCATTATCAGCAACAGCCTCGTCCTGACGAGGAACTAAGTTAATTTCAGTACCCCAGCCTTTTGCAGCAAGAGCCCATTCTTCCATCATTTTATATGAGTCGCCTGCTTTTCCTAAGAGGTCGAATACACATACGGTACTCGCTGCTTGCGCTGAAGCAGAAAAACCAACAACAGAAGCGGCAGCCATAGCAAGTACGATTTTTTTCATTTTCTTCATCCTTCCACGGAACAGATTTTTTGTTTGAAGTTTCCTTTCAAACACAGATATTAATCATGTTTTTTAGAAAAAAATAGAGCTTTTACTCAAATATTTTTATCTCATTGAACCATTGTTTGTTAGATTTAAATTATTTATTAGCAGTAAAAATCACTAAGTTTCCGTAAGTTACTTTTTATATTCACAATTTTCATACCCATATTCAGCTTTGAAATATATGTAGCGTTTTTGTGTTTAAAAAATCATCTACTCACCACTAAGAGTACATTCAAAATTTGTCCGCTCAACTGTACAGCGCGCACGTTTCAGTACACTCATCATTGTTGCATCGTATACACCTTGTTTTGTTAAATTGAGACGGCCTTCACGTAAAATTTTTTGATATTTAGTTTTGTCTTCTACAGAAAAATTCATTTTAATTTTTGATGGTACGCCCATTTCTAGCCGTTTTATCATGGCAAAGTTCTGGGGTAATTGTTGTGTAAACCAAGTACGAGACTTTATACCGAAATCTGTGGGGAACTTATCACTTCGGGCAATTAAATCACCCGTAACATTAACCACGGGAAAAGTAAACATTGCTCCTTTCGTTCCAACCCCTTTGCCAATCTCTAAAGGTTTATAAGCATAAGCGGGTGCAGCAATCGCATCGACTTGGCCACTATTAAACTTTTTCACAAAATCAGTAATTTCTGAAGGAATAGGCTTAGCACCAACGCTTTCCACCATAATTTTTTGTGCTGCGTCATATTGCAAAATAGCAAATTTAGTCCCACGTACTTTTTCAATTGAGTTGAGGTTTTTATCTCTCACAAATAAATAAGCCAACCCAATCTGAACAATACCAACGACCTCGTAATTGGTTCCATTTTGTGCAGTAACCATACGATGTTTATTACGCTTATCTAAAACGTAACTGATGGCTTTTTGGGCAATTGCATTACTGGTTACTCCCCCAATAGCATCAATCGAACCTGCAAATTTATTGTAGTTTCGCGCCCGCATGGAAGTCATATAAGCGGCATCGCACTTACCTTCACGCAGTCTACGGTCAACTAAGCCTTCATCTTGAAATGGAATTAAAGTGATATCTGCTTGCCATTCTTTCGCTGCAAGCGCCCACTCTTCCATCATTTTATAGGATTCACCTGACTTGCCCAATAAATCAAACACACAGACATTTTGCCCTGCATGCACTGTCCCCACAGCACAGCAAAATGCTGCGCCAATCATCCCCAATCTTTTTTTCATTTGACTTTCCTTAGTCTAGTTTTATTAGCAGCTCATTAATCAACCAAATTTTAAACTGTTTTTATTTTAGCCATATTTTTTAAAAAGTATTCTATCTTGTTCAATATTTTGAAAATTTCGGATGAATAGCAAGATTTAGAATGTCTTGATATATGCAATTATTAACGACTGCTCACTAAAATCCGGAAAATTTTGTTTTCATCGACAGTTCTCTTTAAAATACAGCATCCCTAACTCACCTCGATAAAATAAGATGATTCAATTTGACCAAGTTTCTTTACGCCGCGGTGGACGTGTTCTATTTCAAAAAGCGTCTATGCAATTACACCCAGGTTGGAAGATTGGTCTAACTGGGGTGAATGGTGCAGGTAAATCGACCTTATTTGCTGCATTACTTGGAAGTTTAGGTGCTGATGAAGGTTCACTCACTCGTCCTTCAGGCTGGACCGTGGCGCATATGGCGCAAGAAGTAAAAGCCCTAGATATGCCTGCAATTGATTTTGTTCTTTCAGGTGATGAAGAGTTTTGGGATATTCAGAATAAGCTTGCTCAACCAGATCAACTGAGTGATTTTGAATTGGCTAAATTGCATGGCCGCTTTGATGAAATTCATGGTTATTCAGCACCCTCTAAAGCTGCGCAGCTCATGGCAGGTCTGGGCTTTCTAGAAAATCAATTACGTTTGAATGTTGAGAGCTTCTCAGGTGGATGGCGTATGCGTTTAAATTTAGCGCGTACCCTCATGAGTCGTTCTGATCTACTCTTACTGGATGAGCCAACAAACCACTTAGATTTGGATGCAATTCTGTGGTTAGAAGATTGGCTTAAAGCCTATGAAGGTACACTCATTCTAATTTCGCATGACCGCGACTTTTTAGATGCGATTACAGATCATATTCTTCACATTGAAAATCAGGAACTCACGCTTTACACCGGGAACTACTCTACATTTGAAACCACGCGTAGTGAACGTCTTGCCCAGCAACAACAAGCTTTTGAGAAGCAGCAAGAAACACGTGCTCATCTACAAAAGTTTATTGACCGTTTTAAGGCAAAAGCGACTAAAGCTCGTCAGGCACAAAGTCGTATTAAACAACTTGAGCGCATGCAGCAACTTGCACCAGCCCATGTAGATACGCCGTTTACATTTAGTTTCCGTGAACCGACTAAAATGAGTTCACCATTGCTGACTTTAGACAGTGCCAGCATTGGTTACGGCGATAAGCAAATAGCCGAAAAAATTAGATTACAAATTACACCAAACTCACGTATTGGTTTACTGGGTATGAACGGCGCAGGTAAGTCAACACTGATTAAAAGCTTGGTTGGTGATTTACCACTCTTGGCAGGTGAACGTAAAGCTTCTGAGCTGCTTAATATTGGTTACTTTGCGCAGCACCAGATGGATGCTTTAGATGGCAATGCTAGCCCAATGCTACAGCTTGCACGTATAGCAGATAAACAAATTAGTGAAGCCACTCTACGTTCATTCTTAGGTAGTTTTGGCTTTAGTGGTGAACGCATGGATACACCATGTGAAAGCTTTTCTGGTGGAGAACGCGCTCGTTTAGCCCTAGCACTCATTGTATGGCAGCGTCCAAATGTTTTAATTCTCGATGAACCAACAAACCATTTAGATCTTGATATGCGTCATGCACTGAGCATGGCATTACAAGATTTTGAAGGTGCAGTTGTTCTGGTTTCCCACGAACGTCAACTTATTGCAAGTGTATGTGATGAGCTTCTTTTGGTACATGGTGGTAAATGTACTGAGTTCGAGGGTGATTTACAGGACTATGCTAAATGGCTACGTGAAGCACGTCAGCAACAAATCAATGCCCAGACTGCTGTCGCACAGAACAACTCTTCCTCTGCCGCTCCAGCGCCGGCTAAAGTTGATAAAGAAGCACAGCGTAAAGAAGCAGCTCGCCGTCGTGAACAGACTCGACCTATTCGTAAAAATATTGAAAAGGTTGAATCACAAATTGAAAAGCTACAACCGCAGCTCGCCAAAATTGAAGAATCCTTAGCAGACACATCTTTATATGAGGCTGCACGTAAGGATGATCTACTCAAACTTATGAATGAGCAGACAGAGCTGAAAGCTAAACTTGAGCAACACGAAGAGCAGCTTTTGGAACTCATGATGGAATTAGAAGAAATGGAAGCTTCTTTTGATTAATCCATTTTCTAAAATAAAAAAGCCGATTTCTTAATCGGCTTTTTTATTCGTTAATAAGGCGTATAAAAAGCCCCTAATTCATTTAAATTGGTATTTATCGGTAAAGGCCAAACACTGCTTGATAAGCTGTCTGCAATATATAAATCGTATCCGCCTCGACTCCCTGTTTGTCCTGCAAGAGACACCACCATGTAACGCTGATCTAAAGGAGCTGGATCGGAAGTATCATAATTAATATTGTTAAATGACAAACGTGTGGTTTGTTTATTAGCCATATCATAAATATATATCTGGTCATGAGGATTTGTTGAACTGTACCAGCGTACATATAAGAACCGACTTCCTTGCCACCATACTGGATAATATGAAGCGATATTGGTCAGCTGTGTATCATAAGCACCCGATTGATCAATACTGAAAATTCTAGAATTATTTCCAGCACCTTTCGCATATAAAATTTGGGTGGTATTCACCATCGGATAAGGCATCGATTCTTCTATATCCCAACCATTTTGAGTAACATAAGTCATCGTCCGATCCGTCATTTTAACGATTTTTAAATCGCCATTTTGTTTAAAAATAATACGCTGGTTATCTATGAATTTAGGATCTTCATCACGCTTATTATTCCCCTGAGTTAAGTTAATAGGTAACTCACCACTTCCGACTTTCCAAACATATACATCCCATGCATCACCATAATGCTGCCCAGAGTTCACTCCCATGAAAGTTAACCATTTTCCATCTGGAGAAAAATGGCCATTCATCATATGATCAATTTTCCAATTTGCACCGAGTAATGTGGTCTGCTGTGTTGTGAAGTTATAAAGATAAAGCTTACTGTCCCATGCGTCATAATCACTGTAACGATGAAATACTAATTTTCCATAAAAGGTGGGGGCTATCGCAGCATGCAATTGAAATAAGCAATTAAAAAATATGATTCCAATGCATAAGAATTTTTGTGTTTTTTTCAAAATTATATTCTCTTGATATAAATGAAAACTACCATCTAAATGATAGTTTAAAAGTTAAGTTCTTATAAAAGAAAAGGCTTTGTCTTAAATTAAACAAAGCCTTTTCTTTAATCATCATAAAAAATTATCTAAATTTTTTATGATTTTCATTTCGTATTTTGACTAAATTGATTGCTTCAGCTTTGGCTTGATCTAATTGTCCTTGCTCAACTAAAACAGTTACTTTATCAATTTCAGCAACAAGCTGATCTAAACCAGCTTGATACTCTTTTACCTTTACATTTTCTGATGGTAATCCTTCGAGCCTATGCGGTAAATACTGCTTAGAAGAAACGGCTGCTTCACGCATTAAAACAAGCTGTTGTTTCGCTTTATCAACATCCATCGTTTCAGCAAATGCTTTAGTACTCTTAGCTAAAGTTTTCATATTCGCTTCTAGGTCTGCCGCCGAAACAGCAGAACTTCCTAAAAACGCACATGAAATTAATAGGCTAGCTAATAATTTCTGACTCATCATTCTCTCCCTAGACTGATTTAGAATCATGTTATGAATTAAGCATCAATATCCGCATTTAAAGCATTCTCTTCGATGAATGCACGACGCGGTTCAACATCATCCCCCATCAAGCAAGAGAACATACGATCTGCTTCAATCGCATCATCAATTGTCACCTGCAACATATTACGGTTTTCAGGATCCATTGTTGTTTCCCAAAGCTGCTCAGCATTCATCTCGCCAAGACCTTTATAGCGTTGAATCATCATACCGCGACGAGAATCTTGCAAGATATGTTGCCAAACTTGATGGAAGTTAGCTACTTGAATACGGCGGTCACCTTTTTGTAAATAAGCACCTTCTTCAAGTAAAGTGAACCAACTCTTCGAGTTTTTCAGTAAACGTGCATATTCAGCTGAATTCAATAAAGCTGCATCAAGCAAATACGCATGCGGCAAGTTATGTACATACACCGTAATACGTGGCCAATAATGCGCAGATTTTTCACCTTGAGCATTTTCACGTTCAAAGGCCTCTAGTGAGATTTCTGGACGTAAACTTGGCTGTAATCTGGTAATGATATCGCGCACCTGATCAGCCCATTGTTGTACATAAGCTTTATCATGGTTTTGATCACTCTTGAATGCTTCTACTTCAAGTAAAGCATCCAATAAGCTAGCTGGATAACGTAAAGTTAAGCGCTGTAAGCTCTTTTGTGAAACTTGATAGTCTTGAATCACCTTCGCAAGTGCTTCACCAGTAATTGCAGGTGCTTCAGCATTGGTATGCAAAGATAGCTCATCAATCGCATTTGAGATGAGATAAGTTTCTAACGCGTCATTATCTTTGATGTATTGTTCTTGTTTACCTTTCTTCAACTTATACAATGGTGGCTGAGCAATATAAATATGCCCACGCTCAACCAATTCCGGCATTTGACGGAAGAAGAATGTTAACAATAAGGTGCGGATATGCGAACCATCTACGTCGGCATCGGTCATGATAATGATTTTATGATAGCGAAGCTTATCAGGATTATATTCTTCACGCCCAATACCACAGCCAAGTGCAGTGATTAAAGTACCCACTTCCTGACTAGAAATCATTTTGTCAAAACGTGCACGTTCAACGTTCAGAATTTTACCTTTCAACGGTAAAATAGCCTGCATTTTACGATTACGTCCTTGCTTAGCACTACCACCAGCAGAGTCACCCTCGACTAGATATAATTCAGAAAGTGCTGGGTCTTTTTCCTGACAATCTGCCAATTTACCTGGTAAACCAGCAATATCAAGTGCACTCTTACGACGTGTCATTTCACGAGCTTTACGCGCAGCATCACGTGCACGCGCAGCATCAATAATTTTACCGGCAATCGATTTTGCAGCTTGCGGATTTTCAAGTAAGTAAGCAGAGAACTCTTTGTTCATTGCTTGCTCAACCGCTGGTTTTACTTCACTCGATACCAGTTTTTCTTTAGTTTGAGATGAGAACTTAGGATCAGGTACTTTTACCGAAATAATCGCGGTTAAACCTTCACGGGCATCATCACCTGTCACATTGACTTTTTCTTTCTTGAGAATATTTTCATTTTCAAGATATTGGTTAAGACCACGTGTTAAAGCCGCACGGAAACCTGCTAAATGAGTACCACCATCCTTTTGAGGAATATTGTTGGTAAAACAACGTACGTTTTCTTGATAACTTTCATTCCACTGCAATGCAACTTCTACACCAATACCGTTTTCTGTATCTGCGGTGAAATGGAAAATCTCGTTTAGATGAGTTTTACCTTCGTTAATGTATTTTACAAACTCAGATAAACCACCTTCGTAGTCATATACATGCTCAAGGTTAATACGTTCATCACGTAAAACAATGCGCACGCCCGCGTTTAAAAATGAAAGCTCTCGTAAACGACGCGCTAGAATTTCAACGTTAAAAATGGTTTGACTAAAAGTTAGCTCACTTGGCCAAAAACGTACAGTTGTACCACTGCTATCCGTTTCACCAATCACACGTAATGGATATTGCGGATCACCGTGGTGATATTCTTGTTCGTGCACTTGGCCAGCGCGATTAATAATTAAATGCAATTTACTCGAAAGCGCATTTACAACCGAAACACCTACGCCGTGCAAACCACCTGAAACTTTATAGCTATTGTCATCAAACTTACCGCCTGCGTGCAAGATAGTAAGAATTACTTCCGCTGCAGAAACCCCTTCTTCAGGGTGGATATCGGTTGGAATACCACGGCCATTATCAGAAACACTTACTGATTCATCTTCGTGAATCGTAACAATAATTTCGTCACAATGTCCTGCTAAAGCTTCATCGATTGCGTTATCGACAACCTCGAATACCATATGGTGTAAACCGGTACCGTCGTCTGTATCCCCAATATACATCCCCGGACGTTTACGAACTGCATCTAATCCACGTAATACTTTAATACTAGAGGAATCATAAGCCTTTTCATTGGTTTGTTCTGTTTGAGAGGCTGATTGAGACTCTGAACTCATGGTTTCTCCCTAGCAAATATAGGTTTATTCAAAGATGGGTAACATCAAAAAATTATGGTGAAGCAAGACTAACTTGACCGGATTCAACATTGAATAATTGATATGAAATAGACAGATCATGTAAGTGTTTTTTTACCGATGCATGATCTAAAGTTGTCATAAAAACCTGGCTACCAAGTTGGCTTAATCGTTCAATTAAACGTTGTTGTGCGGTTAAGTCTAATTCTGCTGTCAGATCATCTAATAATACCACAGTTTCCTTATTACTCGCATGCAACATTGCAATTTGTGACAGTTTTAAGGCAATAATCAAGAGTTTTTTCTGACCTCTTGATAAAACAACGTCAGCATGTCCAAACGGGGTTTTTAAGCGCAAATCTGCACGATGTGGGCCATATTCGGTATAGCGTCGTTCGATGTCTTTTTGATGTTGATCGAGCAAGTCTTGCATGAGTCCCTGCTCTGTATGAAAACCGGGACTATATTCCAGCTCAATCTCTAAATCAGGTAGCAATTGACTTAAATCATTTTGAAAAAAGACATTCCATTGTTCCACAATACTTAACCGCTGAGAGTGTAAAATTTCACCATAATCACTCAACATCTTGTTCCACGGTTCTAAATCCGCTAAAGAAAGATTTCGTCTACTTTTAAGTAAAGTATTACGTTGTTTCAATGCACGTGAATAATATTGCCATGCAAAATAAAACTCAGGTTCCACGTGGAACATCAACCAATCTAAAAGCTGCCGCCGAGGTTTTGCCCCATGGTCAATAATATCTGTACTTTGTGGATCAATATGCTGCAAAGGAAGCAGTTTAGCGAGTTGCCCTTGTGTAGCCACCGTATCGCCGTTGACCTTCATCAACTGCTCACCAGAAGCTAACTTTTGCATACCAATTTTTTCAGTTGCAGACTGCGCGAAGACAATCGCATCGTCAGCAGAGTACTGAATATAATTTTTAGGTATATGGGTACGAAACGACCGCCCTGTTGCAAGCAAATGGATTGCTTCCAGTATTGAAGTTTTTCCTGAACCGTTAGCGCCATAAAATACATTAAACGGTTGCAACCCTTGGAGTGCAACCGTTTTTAAATTACGCACACGTTCAATATTTAAACGCGTAAGATGCATATGAAATAGCCAGATTATACACGCATCGGCATAACGACATAGGTTTGATCAGGATGTGCCGGATCCTGAACCAATACAGACTGGTTTGCCTCAGTCATGCTCATATTTACATCATCACCATCAAGCACACCTAAAACATCTAGCAAATATTGCGCATTAAATGACATTTCAAGTGGTATGTTTTGATACTGAATAGCTAAATCTTCAATCGCTTCGTCTTGTTCTGGGTTATTTGCACGCAGCTGTAATGAATCTTGATTAAAATTCAAGAAAACACCACGTAACTTCTCATTACTCAAAATTGCAACGCGTTGTAATGATTGTTTGAACACATCATGGCTAATTAATACATGTTTATCGCCACCACGTGGAATCACACGACGATAATCAGGGAATTTTCCATCAATCAATTTAGTAGTAAAGCGAACAGTGATATCACCCTGCTCTTTATCACGACTTGGCGTATTAATCGTTACATTTAGTAATTCACGGCCAATAAGCAACGTTAATTGTTCATCTTCAATGCTAAGTAAACGCTGTAATTCCCCCACAGCTTTGCGAGGCACAATTGCTTGAACCAATTGAGATGAGGTAGAAGAAGCTGTAATTTCACAAAGTGCTAAACGGTGACCATCTGTTGTTACCGCACGCAATTGACTTTCATCAATTTCTAATAAAGTACCAGTTAAATAGAAACGTACATCTTGTACAGCCATCGCAAAAGCAGTTTTTTCAAATAAACGCTTTAACTCACGTTGAGTGACCTGTACTTGTGTACCCTGACTATTTTCAGTGGTCAATAATGGGTAATCTTCTGCTGGTAAAGTACCTAAAACAAAACGACTATTACCAGATTTTAAAATACATCTTTGATCTTCAGTAATTTGTAAGTCGATCAATGCAGCTGTTGGCAATGATTTACAAATTTCCATCAACTTACGAGCAGGAACAGTTGTTTCACCTGCTTCAATGCATGCCCCTTCTGTTAAAACAGTACTGGCAACCAGCTCGACTTCTAAATCAGAACCAGTAATGGTGAGTGCCTGAGCATTAGCCTGAATTTTGACGTTTGAAAGAATATTCAATGTATGACGACGTTCTACCGCACCGACAACATGCGATAAAACATTGAGTAAGCTTTCTTTAGCGATTTTCAAACGCACGATTCATTCCTCTAGCAACTTGGAGCAAATATTTCATTTTTTAGCTGTGTACTATGCTGCACTTACGTAGACTTTGCAACAACGTCTTATTATTTCATTAACTCTGAAGTAAACGCAGTAGATTTTTATAATCTTCGTCAAAAATCGGATCTTCTTCTCGTAGACTCACAACTTTTTCACAGGCATGCATTACGGTACTATGGTCACGCCCACCAAAAGCCATTCCAATCTCGGGAAAGCTATCACCAGTTAACTCACGAGCAAGTCCCATTGCCAACTGACGTGGTCGCGCATAGATTCGAGTTCGTTTTGGGCCAACCAATTCTTTTAACGGAATACGGAAATATTCACTGACCACACGTTGGATATTTTCCACACTAATCGTACGTGCACGGATTGCCAACACATCTTTTAAAGACTCACGGACAACATCAAGATCGATTGGCGCACCTTTAAATCGAGAAATTGCTACAACTTTATTAAGTGCACCTTCAAGTTCACGTACGTTAGCAACCACTTGCTGAGCAATAAATAATGCACAATTTCGAGGTAAATCAACGCCGCTATTTTCGGCTTTTTTCAATAGAATTTCGATACGAGTTTCAATATCTGGCGGTTCAACGCCTACTGAAAGACCCCAAGAAAAGCGAGAAACCAAACGCGGGTCTAACTCGGTCAATTCTTTTGGATAACGATCTGAAGTTAAAATAATCTGTTTAGATTCATCAAGTAATGCATTGAATGTATAAAAGAATTCAACCAAACTTGCTTCTTTACCTGCTAAAAGATGAATATCATCGACCAACAATAAATCTAAAGAACGGCAATTTTTCTTAAATTCTTCAACTTTGCCTTTTTGCAAAGAACTTACAAAATCCTGAACGAAGCTCTCAGAGGTCATATACATCACCCGTGCATTAGGCTTGGCTTGCAATAAAGCATTACCAACTGCCTGCATCAAGTGAGTCTTACCCAATCCTGTCGGACCATATAAGAATAAAGGGTTATGCTGTGAAGCACCTAATTGTGTTAATACCTTTCTACATGTTTCAGCAGCCATCTGGTTCGAACGGCCTTCAACAAATAAAGAAAAAGTAAATTGGGGGTTTAATAGTTTCTTTTTCGGTGTTTTTGCGTTCACTACGCTATTAGTAGTAGGTGAACTGGAAATAGAATCTGGTTCTTTTTTTACTTTAATACTTTGTGGGGGCGCAGTTTGCAAAGCAGCAGTTGTAGTTGCTGGCTGCTCACCTGAAGACAAAATACTACCAGGACGAGAATCAACTAAAATCTCAACCTGACGTACACGCCCTTCTGATAACTGTTCGGCCAATATAGAAATTAATTCTAAATGGTTCTCTTGAATGTAACGCGTCCAATAAGGGTTAGGTGCATAAAGACGCAGTATTCCTTCTACTTCTTCAGCAACTAATGGGCGAATCCACATCGCAAAGACGTTATCAGAGAGCTCTTGTCGCAAGCGAGTTAAGCAGTCTGTCCAAAGCATGTGTATCCCCTATTTCTGCGTTTTTAAATTCAAATAATCTAAAGATTAACCCTTCCTGATAAGAAGGGGTCGCCATTCTAACCAAGTTATCCACATCTGTCATGACGATTTCGTTTGATTTTGTCCAAAAAGAAATCTCTTGTGAATAAATTTAAATTCAAAAGGGCTTGTGTATAACTTTTTGCACAACCTGTGGATAAATTAGCACATAAACTTATCCACAATCCATAAATATAATAAAAACAGAGTTATCAACAATTCAAATATATGTTTTTTAAATTTAAAAGTGTGAAATCCACAGAAAAAGTGCTCCCTAATAAGAATAAATTTAAATTTCTAAATTTGAATTTATTTAATAGGGTGACGATCTTTTGTGGATAACTACAAAATATGAATTTAAATTCAAATATAGCAAATCGAAAGCAAAAGGATATCTTCTTTTGTTGATAAATATGTATATAAGGTATGTATATATTAAAAGTTATAATAAAAATAGACAATTAGTTTGTGTATAACTTTCAAAACTATATTTTGCACTGAATTATGGCAAGGATAAAAAGAACTAAAGAGATTAAAAATTTGGGTTAAATACAAAACTTTCTTGGTTTTTCATTGACAGCGTAAACATTGCACAATAAAATCGCGGACCTTTATAGAAAGATCATTTTTGGGAGTTTCAATATGAAACGTACTTTCCAACCATCTGAATTAAAGCGTAAACGCGTTCATGGTTTCCGTGCTCGTATGGCAACTAAAGCTGGTCGTCAAGTATTAGCTCGTCGTCGTGCAAAAGGTCGTCATAGCTTAACTGTTTAATACTGTTACGCTGACCAGACTTGGGTGTGATGACACTTTACAGTTTTAGCACAGACGTGCGAATACGCTGTGCTGCAGATTATAAAAGTGTATTTGATGGTGCGCTTTTTAAAGTGCATCAACCCCATTTTTTATTTCTTGCAAAATTAACCGAACAGCCTAAAAGCCGTTTGGGTATTGTTGTTGCTAAGAAAAAAGTGCGCCGAGCGCATGAAAGAAATCGAATAAAACGTCTTGCTCGTGAGAGCTTTCGTCTACATCAGCCGAATTTTGGATCAGACATAGATGTTGTGGTGATGCCGAAAGTTGGTATAGAAACGATTACGAATGCTGAGCTATATCAACAATTAGATTTTGCTTGGCAAAAATTACAGCGCTTAGCAAAAAAACATTCTAAAGTTGGCACAACCTCGCAGAATTAAGAGATAGCCAATGGTCCGTTTTCTACGTTGGTTGATTCGACTGTATCAAATTGCGATTAGTCCGCTTCTTGGACCCCGTTGTCGTTATATCCCGACTTGTTCCCAATATGCGATAGAAGCATTGCAAACTCATGGTGCGATAAAAGGCGTTTGGTTATCTTCTAAACGGATTTGTCGTTGTCATCCGTGGGGAGGATCTGGATATGATCCGGTACCGCCAAAAGCAATTCGTTTTATTTCGTTTCATCAAATAGATTCTCAAACGCATCATGTTGCTGTACCCTTTCGTGATCGTTTACTGAAGCAAAATCTCTCTAACCATTTGGGGTAATAGATATGCAACAATGGGCCAGGTTTGCAATTCTCGGGGCCATGTTTGTCACCGCATATTTGCTCATTTTGGCTTGGCAAAAAGATTATGGAAATGCTGCAACTGCACCGCAACAACAAGCGGCAGCTGTAAGTTCGCATGAAGTATCTGCTGATTTGCCAAATGCTAAAAATGCAACAGTGGCTTCCGATGTGCCACAAGCAAATATTGCGCAGTCACAAACCACAGATGCAACTGCACCTGTGAATCAACAGCTTATTTCAGTACAAACTGACCTTTATCATCTTTGGATCAATCCAAAAGGTGGTGATATTGTTCGTATTGAATTACTCTCACACGACAAAAGCAAAGACAGCGATCAACCTTTTGTTATGCTTGAAAATGATGCCAAGCGTACATATGTTGCTCAATCTGGCTTAATTGGTTTGAATGGACCAGATAGTAGTCGTGGTGGTCGTCCATTATATGCTGTTGAAAAGACATCATATACTTTGGCTGATGCTAAAGGTGTACAGGACCAAAAGGGTCAATCTGAAAAAGTTTTAAACGTTCCAATGGTATTTAAAACACCTGAAGGCGTTGAAATCATTAAAACTTTTACCTTTACCCAGGGTCAATATCCAATTGTTGTAAAACATCAAGTGATTAACCGTAGCCAACAAAGCTGGCAAGGTCAGATGTTTGGACAATTAAAGCGTGATAATTCTGAAGATCCAGGTAAATCTTCTCAAGGTATTTTCACTCTAGGAACTTTCTTAGGTGGAGCTTGGGGAACGCCTGACGCACATTACAACAAGCTTAAATTTGCTAATTTCTCAGAAGAAAAAGTAAATACTGAAGCGAAAGGTGGATGGGTTGCGATTGTTCAGCATTATTTTGTAAGTGCTTGGATTCCTGGGAATCTTAAACTGACTCAAGCTAACGGTCAGCCTTATGTAGCTAAACTTGAATCTCGTCAGTCTGCGGATCAAATGAATATCATTGGTTTTACCTCACCAGTGATTAATGTTCCTGCTGGCACTTCAATGGAAGTTGATGCAAAACTTTATTCAGGTCCGAAAGTACAATCTGAATTAAAAGATTTAGCTGTTGGTTTAAATCAAACTGTTGATTATGGTTGGTTATGGCCAATTGCTAAGCTCTTGTTCTTAGGTCTTCAATTCTTCCATAGCATTGTGGGTAACTGGGGTTGGTCAATTATCTTACTTACTATTTTAGTAAAATTGATTTTGTGGCCTTTATCTTCAAAAAGTTATCGTTCTATGGCGAAAATGCGTGTGATTGCACCTGAAATGCAACGCATGAAAGAAGAGTTCGGTGAAGACCGTATGCGCTTCTCGCAAGAAATGATGGCTTTATACAAACGTGAACAAGTAAATCCACTTTCAGGTTGTTTACCGTTGTTGCTACAAATGCCAATTTTCCTTGCCTTGTACTGGGTACTTATGGAAAGTGTGGAATTACGTCATGCACCATGGTTAGGTTGGATTCAAGACTTGTCAGCAATGGATCCTTGGTTCATCTTGCCGTTAATCATGGGTGCTACCATGTTTGCGCAGCAAATGCTGAACCCGCAACCGGCTGACCCAATGCAGGCCAAAGTGTTCCGCATTATGCCGATTATGTTCACGGTATTTATGTTGTTCTTCCCAGCAGGTCTCGTACTGTACTGGATTGTGAACAACAGTATTACTATTTTACAGCAGTCGTTTATTAATAAGAGCGTTGAGAAAAGTCGTATCAATAAGACTGAATCAGCTTCTTAATCATTGAACTTTTGCTGAATAAATCCGCTTAAGATGGTAATCTTAGGCGGATTTTTCTTTGGCTGGATTTTAGGTTTTTAGGTGAATAATATGCAAAGTCAAACCACGATTGCTGCAATTGCAACGCCACCAGGGCGTGGTGGTGTGGGCGTGATTCGTCTATCGGGACCTAAAGCTTATGAAATTGCTCAAAACCTGACACAAAAAAACTTGCCTGAAGCACGTATGGCGGGATTCCGTAAGTTTTATGATGTTGATGGCAGCATTATGGATGAAGGGATTGTTCTATGTTTTCCCAATCCGCACTCTTTTACAGGTGAAGATGTTGTAGAGCTACAAGGTCACGGCGGTCCAGTCATCCAAAATGCCTTGCTTGGGCGTCTATTTGAGCTTGGCGCAATCGCTGCAAAAGCTGGTGAATTTTCCATGCGAGCTTTTGAAAATGGCAAGATGGACTTGGTACAAGCAGAAGCGATTGCCGATTTGATTGATGCGACTTCACAAGCTGCAGCACGCTCTGCCGTCCGTTCTTTACAAGGCGCTTTTTCAACAAAAATTAATACAGTTTTAGAAAAACTGATTCATTTACGCCTGCATGTTGAAGCCGCAATTGATTTTCCTGAAGAGGAAATCGATTTCTTGGCAGATGGCAAAATTTTAGCTTTACTTGAAGATGTTCAGCAGTCGGTACATGCTGTTCAAACCTCTGCACGACAAGGTCAATTATTACGTGAAGGTCTACAAGTCGTTATTGCTGGTAAACCAAATGCGGGTAAGTCGAGCTTGTTGAATGCGCTTGCTGGTGTTGAGCGTGCAATTGTGACTGATATTGCTGGTACAACTCGTGATGTTCTACATGAAAAAATTAGCTTAAATGGTCTACCAATCACTCTAACGGATACCGCAGGTCTTCGTGAAACAGGTGACATTGTTGAAAAAGAAGGGATTCGTAGAGCAATCAAAGAAATTGAACAAGCTGATTTGTTATTGCTGGTTTATGATTTAAATCAAGGCGATGACCCATTAAAACTCGCTCAAGAGTATTTTGCGGAACATATTGAACCGCGTCGTTTAATCTTAATTGGTAATAAATGCGATTTAACTGGTCAATTAGCTGAAATAAGCGATTTTCAAGGGTTCCGTCATATAACCGTTTCTGCAAAACAAGAGATGGGCGTACAAGGCCTCGTAGATGCGATTACAGCGCATGCAGGCTTTCACCCTGAGGAAGACACCTTTATTGCAAGAACACGTCATTTAGACGCAATGAAGCGCACACAGCTCTATCTTTCAGAAGCACGCGAGCAACTTGTTGTGTTTAACGCAGGTGAACTGGTTGCTGAGTCACTACGCCTTGCCCAAAATGCTTTAGGTGAAATTACAGGTGACTTTAGTGCCGATGACCTATTAGGCAAGATTTTTGGTTCATTCTGTATCGGAAAATAATTAAAAAATTCTGAATGATACACATGGCTGTGTCATTCAGTCATCTCGTTAGCCGTATCTTTTTAGAACCTTTAAAAACTCATCTAGCTCATTTTGATCAACTTGTGCGTCTTTGAGGACGTGGTGATGTAAATGCTGTTCCATTAATTCACTCATCAAACCGTTTATTGCCCCTTTAATTGCAGCAACTTGTTGTAGTATTTCTATGCATGAAATATCTGGCTGTTCAACAGCATGCTCAATGCTGTTGATTTGTCCTTTTAGTCGTTTTACACGATTAAGTATTTTTTTATCCTGACCAATGTGGCTCATCTGTGTTCTCTTGTATAATTCAATATACTGGTAGGGGGTATATTGGGTTTAAATATTATGCAGGATCATAGTGTATCACGTCATCATCAACATCAGTTTGATGAAGGAAATCCACTTGCACAAAAACGTATTTTGATTGCAGCGATTTTAACAGCATCAATGATGGTGTTAGAAATATTCAGTGGATGGTTTTTTAATTCAATGGCGCTTCTGGCTGATGGTTGGCATATGAGTTCTCATATGTTGGCTCTCGGTTTAGCCTACTTCGCTTATCGTGCAGCTCGTCATTATTCCAAAGATCGTCGGTTTAGTTTCGGAACTTGGAAAATCGAGATTTTAGCGGGTTATAGCAGTGCAATTTTGTTGATGATTGTCGCCATTTTTATGGCGTTTCAGTCGATACAACGTTTATTTAATCCAGTTGAAATTTTTTATAATGAAGCTATTCCGATTGCAATTTTAGGTTTGGTCATTAACTTGATTTGCGCATGGTTACTTCATGATGATGGACACCATCACCATCACCATCACCATCACGAGCATGATCATGGGCATCATCATCATGATTTAAACCAAAAAGCTGCATTTTTACATGTAGTTGCAGATGCAGTAACTTCTGTTTTTGCAATTATTGCGCTTTTCGCAGGTAAGTATTTCGGGTGGGATTTTTTAGACGCACTTTTAGGAATTTTAGGTGCTATTTTAGTTGCAAAATGGTCTTTGGGCTTAATGAAAGAGACAGGAAAAACCCTTCTAGATGCAGAGATGGATCATCCGGTAGTTGAAGAGATCCGTGAAGTAATTGCTGAGTTTCCTAAATATATTGAAATTACGGATATTCATGTCTGGAAAGTCGCGAAAGGTAAGTTTTCTTGTATTTTGGCACTCGAAACTGATGATATTTCTTTAACCGCAGATCAGATTCGCCATGCTTTATCCATTCATGATGAAATTGTGCATATATCGGTAGAAATTAATACTCTAAAACCTATTTATGTTCCACGTGAAACATTGGCATAAATGAGTGGAAGTTTGGTTATAACTCGGTAATCAGTTCTGTTTTAAAAAGCTGAACTGATTAAAATGATCTCCTCTCCTACCTATGAGTCAGTTTTATGCTTAAAAAATTAGGAATATTGGCGTTATTTAGCTTAACTACAAGTGTGAGTTTTGCTAATGTAGATACTGTTAGGGAAAATATTAAAAAACAATATCCTAATTTGAAAATTAGCAATATTCAGAAAACTGAAATGCCTGGGCTATATAGCGCTAATCTTGATCAGCAAATCATTTATGTTGGTGAAGATGGGCAACATATGTTTGTAGGCTCTATGATTCGGTTAAAAGACCTAAAGAACTTAACCAAAGATCTAGTTTTAGGACAGAACTCAATTGATTGGAAACAACTGCCTTTAAAAGATGCAATTAAAACAGTCAAAGGTAATGGCCAGCATGTTTTAGCAGTATTTTCTGATCCAAATTGTCCTTATTGTAAGCAGCTTGAACCTGAACTCGATAAGCTTAAAGATGTGACTATTTATACGTTCATCTATCCTTTAAAACCTCAGTCTATTGTGGTTTCTAGACAAGTTTGGTGTGCACCAAATCAATCTTACTCATGGAAAAAACTGATTCAGCAAGGTGTTAAACCAACAGTTACGAGCTGTGCAAACCCAATTGACCGTAATTTGGAATTAGGAAAAAAACTCGGCTTTAACGGCACTCCTACCCTAATTTTTGCGAATGGTTTCAAACTGGTTGGTGCACGATCTGCTGAAGAAATTCAGGCCGTATGGAAAGAGTTAGGTCTTTAAAATAAATTTAAAAAAAGCACCATAAGGTGCTTTTTTTATAAATGAATTAAAGTTTAGCTTTTTCGTGCAATCAAGTTGTAGATAAAAAGAATAATGACTGCACCAATCACGGATGCGATAAAGCCAGCAGCTGAGTTTTCGCCGTAAAGTCCAAGTAAGCGACCACCATAAGTGGCTAAAAGTGAACCTGCAATACCAATCAAGGTTGTTACGATGAAACCTGCTTTATCATCCCCAGGATGCAAAGCACGAGCGATTAAGCCAGCAAAGAAACCAACTACAATAGCGACAATAAGTGACCACATATTTGTTCTCCAGTTGTTTTTTTGATGAAGTTAATGATTTTGCTTCATATTCTATCGTGCGGTAGAGCTGTCTATTTTGTCTGTAGCAGATTGCGACTTTTTGTGTCCTTTTTGTTCAAATCTAAAGTTTTATATAAAAAAATAGCACCTTACGGTGCTATTTCTCTGAAATTTATAAACCAATTTCACCAATAAACGGTAAATGGCGATATTTCTGGTCATAGTCTAAACCGTAACCTACAATAAACTTGTCTTCAACTTCAAAACCTAAAAATTTCACTTCTAGATCAATTTCACGGCGTGATGGTTTACTCACTAATGTGCACAATTGAATCGAATTTGGCTCGCGAGTTTGCAACATTTCCATCACTTTGCTTAAGGTATTACCTGAGTCGATAATATCTTCAACAACCAATACATCTTTACCGCGAATTTCACCATCAAGATCTTTCAAGATTTTAACATCTCGACTTGAAGTCGTACCGCCGCCGTAACTAGACACTGTCATGAAGTCGAGTTCATGCGGTTTGGTAATTGTACGGCACAAGTCTGCCATGAAAATAACAGAACCACGAAGTAGTCCAATAAGGACCAATTCTTTATCACTATTTGCATAGTGAGCGTTAATTTGCTCGCCGAGGTCTTTGACTTTTGCTTGAATTTCTTCGGTTGAAATCATGATGCTCATTGCAACAGTCATGGCAGATTCCTACAAGATATAAAAGAAAAAATAAAAAAGGTGTTGACCTGCAACACCTCGAAAATCTGAGTTAATGGTAAAATTTTAAAGCAAAATGACGTTTCATGCACCCTTTGATGGCTGTGAAATTTTATCATTTTGCGGATTATGTCGATCATGCTTTAATGCAAGAGTACATATTCCAAATAATAACAAAAACTTAACGGCTCGGTTTTTATTGGACAGTTTCTTTTTGATAAGCACGGTTTCCATAAATATAAGTCGCCTCAATATTACGGTCATCACCTAAAGTGAATAATGCAAACAGTGAATCTTCAACAGATTTAGATTTAGACTGGCGAAGTTCCTGTAATGCTGTTGGCTTAAGATTTAGTACTACAAAGTCTGCTTCTTTACCGACATTGAAGTTACCTAACTGATCTTGCAAATCAAGTGCTTTTGCTCCACCTAAAGTTGCATGATAGAGCGCTTCATAAGCTGAAAGTTTATCGCCTTGTAATTGCTGAACCTTATAAGCCTCGTTAACAGTTTGCAGCAAACTAAATGATGTACCAGCACCGATATCTGTGCCTAAACCTACTTTCACTTGTTTTTCCCATGTTTTTTTCAATGGAAATAAACCACTGCCTAAGAACAAGTTTGACGTTGGACAAAATGCGATAGCCGATTGTGTATCATGCATACATTGCCATTCTTGATCTTCTAAGTGAACACAATGCGCAAATACAGAACGCTTACCAGTCAGGCCATAATGTTGATAAACATCTAAATAGCCTGCTTGTTCAGGAAATAAAGATTTCACCCAAGAGATTTCATCTTTGTTTTCACTTAAATGCGTATGGACATACACATCCGGAAATTCTTGTTTTAACTGCCCTGCTCTTTCTAATTGCTCAGGTGTAGAAGTCGGCGCAAATCGTGGCGTAATTGCATACAGAGCACGGCCTTTACCATGCCATTTTTCAATGAGCGCTTTAGTGTCGCTGTAAGCCGTTTCTGGCGTATCACAAAGTGCTTCAGGCGCATGGCGGTCCATGAGTACCTTACCAGCAATTAAACGCATCTGAACGTGTTCTGCGGCTTCAAATAAGGCATCCACAGACTCGGGGTGAACTGTACAGAAAACCAGTGCTGTGGTTGTACCATGTTTCAGTAGCTCTTGAACAAAGAACTGGGCAATTTCACTTGCATATGCTTTGTCCTGAAACTGGATTTCAGTTGGGAAAGTATAAGTATTGAGCCAACTTAAAAGTTGTTCACCATATGCTCCCACCATTTCGGTTTGCGGGAAGTGAATATGGGTATCAATAAAGCCGGGTACAATCAATTGTTCTGGATAATGTTGAATCTCAACTCCAGCAGGAAGATGCTGCTCTGCATCTTCCCATGCACCAAACCATTTGATTTTTCCATGTTCACTAATCAATACACCATCTTCCAAGTAACGCACTTGATTTGGAATATCAGTTGGCTCAGAGACAGTTTGCTGAATATCTAAAAAACGACCACGCACAACGGTGGTATTTGCGATCAATGACATGGAAAGCCTTTATATTTTCACTTTTTTCGATTGATTGTACCCCAGTTAGCCAATATTTAAACGGTATAACGTTTACTTAGTCCCCATTCAGCTAAAATCCGTCGATAAGTCGTTGATGAACGGTCTGCTTCAAAATGTGCTTCCATCATTAAATCTAGCGGTAGTTCTTCTGGCTTTTGTGATTCGACCATGTCTTGGTCTTCGGCAAAAATTTGGGCATTAAATGCATATACCTTTTCTAAATCGCCTGTTTGATCAAAGTTACGTGTTAATGGAACAAATAAACGAGTTTTATTATTTGAGATAGGACAACAGGCATTCAAAATTTTTAAGACCCCACCTTCTGGAAAATCGACAGTAAGTACGGCAGAAAATGGTGGATAAACCTCAAAAGTACGCTTCCACAAAAAACCTTCTGGTTCGAGATGTTTTAGTTCATGCGGATAATTACTGACATTACTGATATAGACCGTTTTTAAGCCATAGTTGGTACGTTCAGTGTGATATTTAGGGACGACAGGGTTATCACGATTCGCAAAGGCGTTGTGATGCACCCATGCAAAATGAGCGACATCAATAAACCCTTCAAGCTGACGACCACTAGAACCACCAATATCCACAAAAGGCGGTAAAATCGCTTGATGCTCTGCATCATCCCAAGTATCTAATACAGGAATATTGGCTTTAGCAATATCACGACCATGAATACTGGTCCAAATGAGACCATATCTTTGTACAACTGGAAATTTGGTCAGAGAAAAACGATCAGAAATTTTAGTTAGTTCGGGCTGAGCTGGTATTTGAGTACATTTCCCTTCAGTGTTATAGCGTAGACCATGATAAGGACACACAATCTCCTCACCATCCACCCAACCTTTGGTTAAAGGAACCCCACGATGTGGACAAATATCTCGAACTAGATGAATTTCCCCACTTTCTGTTTTGTAGAGTGCCATATTGACGTCTAGTAGCGTGACTCTTTGAGGTGCAGTAGAGACATCTTGAGTACGTGCGACGGGATACCAATGGTTCGATAAAATTTCCCAATCTTTTGCATCAAAACTGCTGTTACACGGCATGGCAAGGGGCGTTAAAGTTGGAATCGCATTCATGGCATCACTCTTAAAAAAATCAGGGCTCTCGCGAGCCCTTAAAATCTAGGCTTTTTTCTTTTTAGGAGATGCAAAGAGCTTGCCAATATTGTTTTTTAATTAAAGAAATAAGAATAAAAGTATTAAATTACATAAGATTAACTAATTATATTTTTGAATTTTTGTTCTAATTTAACTTTTAAAACTAAAGTTCATTATTCGCAATGCACTTACAATGCACTGATAGACTGCGTCGAAGGCACAATAAAAAAGCACTTTAAAAGTGCTTTTTTTAAAATTACTAGGCCTTTATTACTCAACAAAATAATGTGCTGCAAAGTGAGCATCATTACCAATAATGTCATAGCAATCTTCACGAATAGACATGCCTGCACATTGATGTCCAACCATCCATAAACCGAGTGTAGGCAGTTGTCCTGAAAATAATGGGGTATCTACCCATTTCTGTATGACATAACCGTATTTGTCATAGTCATCAAAATAAAAGCTACCAGAAGCCGCGCCTTGGTCATGGCCGTCTTGTAAAACTCGGATATTGGCCCCTTCCCTTGCCAAAATCGGCTTTTTCACCCATTTGCCAGACAAAGCTTGCTGCAGGTCATAGGTATGAGTTTCGACTAATAATGGATGGTTTGGATAACGCTTCCAAAGCTCAACCAGAATCGCTTTATTTGAAAGTAACATTTTCCAACCAGGTTCAATCCACTGTGTTCGTGGATGGATATATTGAGAAAAGGCTTCTTCCCAGATCCATTCCCATGGGTAGAGCTTAAATATGTTTTGAATGGGCTGATTATGCAGATCAACAAAATCTTGCCCGTTCCAGCCTATGTTTTCCATAGAAAGCTCGGAAACTTGTAGATGAGCTTGATAAGCGGTATCCATCAAATACTCTAAATTGCCCCAGTCTTCCCTTCCCGCTTCCTGACAAGCAGCAAAATGCACATGGCTACCACGCGGTAAAATTGTCTTCCAGCGTTTAATCAGATCTTCATGAATGCTATTAAACTGGTCTCGGTTCGCAATGCCTGAGACTTGTTCTATCCACAGCCACTGCGCTACAGACGCTTCTAGTAAGCCGGTAGGTGTGTCGGCGTTGTATTCCAGCATTTTGATATTTCGCCCATCGTAGGCGAAATCAAAGCGGCCATACAGCATCGGAGCATTTTGTTTCCATGAATGTTCAATATGGTTTATAGCTGTTTCTGGAATTTGAAAATAAGCAGGATAGTCACCCCGTTGAATGAGGTCTCCTACTACCGATAAACACATCTGATGCAGTTCATTTGCCGCATTTTCCAGTTGTTCAATCTGTTTAAGGGTAAACTCATAAGCAACTCCTTCAGACCAGTAAATTGAGCCATCGAGAGAAGGTAAATTGAAATAATCAAAACCAATATTCTGATGCTCCACTTGCCAGTCTGGTCGTGGAGTAAATATTTTTCTTTTCATATTAAGTGAATGCCTAAAGACTTAGCCGCCGAAAGAAAAACCGCTACGACCAAAACCACCACGAATTGGGGATGAAAAAGACGAACTTTTCGCTGTGCTTGAAATAACTGGTCGGCCTACACTCAAATTGCTGTAAGGATGTAAGGTATTACCGTGGTAAGAAACTTCTCGATTATTTTGATAATACGCAGGACCTAAATAGCGACTACCAACATAGCTAGAACCATGTCCACTTGAGCTATTTTCTTCTTCACATGTTTCATTATTCCAGTCGCGAGCACAGTCATATTGGTTGTTATATACATCTTGTACCAAAGGACCATCATTATGGCTACATGCTGTGAGTAATAGAGGGACAACGACAAGATTAATTTTTTTAGAACGCATGAGACTCCACACATTTTAATAAGTATGTTCGGCATAAAATACCGAATAGCTATTATCTATTATGTTTCTGATTAGGAAAGATAAATTTTAAGTTGGCATATGATATTGATCAGCGCTTTTAAAGTACAGAGCTTCTATGTACTATTACATGGTGGATGACTTTAGTATTTTTCCAAATATGACAAATATATATAATAATTATCAACAAGATTTTATTGATTTAGTGATGAAATCTCCTTGTTTATTAAAGATATTAGCTATGATTTCCGAATTGCATCCAAAAGTTTATTTAAGTGCTGGTGCTGTGAGAAATACTGTTTGGTCATATTTACATGGCAAAACTTATGATTTAAATACAAGTGATATGGATGTGATTTATTATAATGCTAATGAATATGATGATAGTTATCAAAAAGAATTGCAAAGTGATTTAAAAAGCAAATTTCCAAATCAAGATTGGGATGTTGTTAATCAGGCTTTGGTACATACATGGTACCGTAAAGATAATGGTGAAAAAATTCAACCATTAACTTCGATTGAGGAAGCATTATCATTATGGTCAGAAACAGCAACAGCTGTAGCAATACGTTTCGACACTTTCGGTAATTTAGAAATAATTGCACCTTTTGGCTTATCAGATTTATTTGAATTGAATCTACGTTGGAATTCAGCTCTAGTTAGTTATCAGACTTTCAAAAATCGTGTAGAAAGCAAAAATTGGTTACAACAATGGCCAAAATTAAAAATAGTCAATTCCTAATTTAAAAAGGGCTTTCTATGAAAGCCCTTTAATATTATGTAAGTAAAGATTCTATGAGATTCGTCGCTTATTATGACGTAAAGAAAGGTAAGCAGTGATTGCTAACACTATTACAATAAAGCTTAACGAGATCCAGATTGGCATGTGGAATACATCAAGCAACAACATTTTTGCACCAATGAACAATAAGATGATGCCTAAGCCGTATGGCAGGTAATGCAATTTAGTTGCAGCGCCAGCAAGTAAAAAGAACATTGCGCGTAAACCTAAAATTGCCATTAAGTTCGCCGTTAAAACAATAAACGGATCGCTAGTTACCGCGAAAATAGCAGGAATAGAATCTACTGCGAAAATCACGTCTGAAGCTTCAACCAAAATCAAAACTAGAAATAACGGCGTTGCCCACAATAAACCATTTTGACGTACAAAGAATTTGTCACCTTCAAGCTGTGGTGTAATACGCATATGGTTACGTAACCATTTTAAGAGTTTGATATCTTCAATATTGGTTTCTTCTTCTTGGCCTTTTAAGAACTTAAAGCCTGTATATACCAAGAACGCACCGAAGATATAAAGTACCCAAGAAAACTCTTGAACGAACCATGCACCAATAAAAATAAAGAGGGTACGCAGTACGATTGCGCCTAATACGCCGTAGAGCAAAATTTTACGTTGTAGTGCAGCTGGAATAGCAAACGCTGCGAAAATCATTAACCAAACGAAAACGTTGTCAATTGCGAGGGACTTTTCGAGTAAGTAACCTGCAAAGTATTCCATGGTTTTTTGGTTTGCTAAGGTCACCCCAACCGTTTGTTGTAGGTAAAGCCATAAACCACCACCAAATAAGGCTGCGACGCTTACCCACGCCACACTCCAGTAAGCAGCTTGCTTAATTGAGACATCCTGACCTTGCTTTTGCTTAAAGCCTAAAAAGTCAATCAGGAGCATGACAATGACTATGCCAAAGAATGCTACATACAGCCATAAATTGCCGATAGTTTCCATAAATCCTCCATACATCCGGCAATTGGGCATAAAAAAACCTCGACCAGTTGCCAGATGAATTAAACATCTGTTTCAACATGATCAAGGTCTTGCCTACATCATGAATTTCACGATGCTCAGATACCGACTTTTTAATAAAAGCGTATTGACGATATCTGACACATAACATTGCTGTTATGTTTGGAGGAGGCTACTCCCCTTGTCAAACTAAATTCTGTTTTGGATAAAACATATCCAAGTCCACATAGAATGGCAGATTTTTTTGTATTACGCAACTGAACTGAATGTTGTGGTGTGAACGCAAAAAGATCTAGAGCTATTTAATCAAGCCGCGATCTAAAAGCGGTTTGCAGATAATCTGGTAAATATGAATAAAGAATGCGGTGAAACTTGTGCCGTAAGCATTCCAGAAGTAATAACCTGCTGTATTGACTAGTAGTGCGACAATAAAAGCCCCTAACATGTCTAAAGGGAAATGCACACCTAAATAAATACGTGACCACGCCACTACAAATGACAAAAATAAAAGGATGATGCCAATTATTTTGCGCTGAGCAAACAAATAAGACAGAGCAATAGTGCTGAAAATCAGCATGTGATTACTTGGAAAAGATGCCGTTGGTGCATGTTCAATAAACGTAGTACCCACACCCATTACAAACGGTCTGGAGTGATGGTAAAACAGAGAAATAACATAACCGACTAAAAGCGAAACACAGGTTAAAAAGACAGATTTAATAACCCTATTTTTTAAATCTTGATCGCCATAAAACCATAAAAATGTAAGGATGAATAAAAGAATATAGAGGAGATCATTAGCGAAAAAGATAGCAAGACGAATGATAAATTGACTCGCATCCTGAGCCCCATTAATCACATGGAATAAGCTAAGGTTGAGTGTTTCTAAAGACATTCATATTCCAAACACGAACAAAAACGTGAGCTATGATAAAGAATTAAGCTTAAGGTCTTGATAAAGAATTGTCATAAAAATGAAATATAGCTCGTTTGTGAGTAAAGATTAAACAGCAGGTCTAGATAATTTTTAATGCGTGTTCTGGCCGTTAATATTAAAGTGTTAACGTGTTGGCACTTTATTCGAGAACGTTATTTTATGACTACTCAAGAAAAACAGAAAAAATTAAGTTTGAGGCCTTTATCTCCAAGAGATCCAAAACAGCTGCATAGAGCAGCAACTCCCCTCGAATTATTGTTCGATTTAATTTTTGTGGTCGCGATTGCAACAGCAGGTCAGCAGTTACATCATGCAATTATTGAAAATCACCTCTGGCATGCGCTGCCAAGTTATTTGATGGTATTTTTTGCGCTGTGGTGGGCATGGATGAATTTTTCATGGTTTGCCTCGGCTTACGATAACGATGATGCATTGTATCGATGCCTTACCTTTGTACAGATTGTAGGTTCATTGGTGATGGCAGCGGGTATCCCTGATGTATTTCGTAGTCAGGATTTTGATGTAATCATTATTGGTTATGTGATCATGCGAATGGCCTTAGTAACTCAGTGGCTCCGAGCTGCAAAACATGACCCAGAAAGGCGTATTACAGCTTACCGCTATGCTGTAGGCATTGTCTTGGTTCAGGTAGGTTGGTTAGTTGCTAATTTTGCACACATACTTTCTATTCCTCTATTTTTATTTTTAGCAGTGATGGAGCTATTTATTCCTATTTATGCAGAAAAATATAATCCAACGCCGTGGCATCCTCATCATATTGTAGAACGTTATGCCTTACTCACAATTATTGTGTTGGGTGAGTCGATTGTCGGTAGTTTTAATGCCATACGTGATGCTTTAGCCGCTCAGTCAATGAATATCCCTGCCATTTTCTTGATGGTCGGTGGATTGATGTTGATGTTCGCAATGTGGTGGGCTTATTTTGATCGTAGTGAGCAACACCATCATGTAAAAGGTGTACGCCCATTTATTTGGGGATACGGTCATTATTTTGTTTTTGTCAGTATTGCTGCGGTAGGTGCTGCGCTTGCTGCTGCCGTTGATGTTACAACTCATCATGCACATATTTCTGATTTATACATGGGAATAGTCGTTGCGGTGAGTGTAGTGCTTTATACCACCTGTATTTGGATACTTTATGAGTTTCAGTGTTTATCTGGAATCACGAAATGGTTTTATCCAATCACAGCGTTCATTATTTTATGTATTCCGTTTATTTGTAATAACGTGGGATATAGCGTTTTTGCGATGGGCATTGTCTATAGTTTACGTTTAATGGTTTCCAATAAATTTATGGCCAATATAGAGCCAGAAAAGGTTTAAAAGTCACTGATATAAAAAACGGGTTTCAATTTGAAACCCATTTTTTATTGAATCATCTAAAGCGGAAGTTAAGCAGCTTTTGCTTTTAATGCGCTCATTAATTTTTGATGTAAGCCACCAAAGCCACCATTAGACATAATCACAACGGCATCGCCCTCACCTGCTTCATTGACAATACGCTCAATAATTTCATCAAGTGAACGGCTCACTTGAGCATGGTTAGAAGCAGCTTCAATCACTGGTTGTAAATCCCAATCTAAGCCTTCTGGCTGATACCAGATGACTTCGTCTGCTAAGCGTGCTGAGTGTGCTAAGCCATCTTTATGACTGCCCATACGCATGGTGTTTGAACGTGGTTCAATAATGGCCCATAAACGGCGTTCGCCTAAGCGTTTGCGTGCGCCATCTAAAGTTGTGTCAATTGCTGTTGGATGGTGAGCGAAGTCATCATAGACTTCAATACCATTGACTGTGCCTAACAACTCCATACGACGTTTTACACCGCCAAAGTTAGACAAAGCTTCACAAGCTTGTTCAAGGGTAACACCTACATGTTGAGCGGCTGCAATCGTTGCCAAAGCATTCGCTACGCTATGTTGACCAGTCATGCTCCACTTCACTTCGCCAACGACATTGCCATTTTCGAGTACTTTAAAATGGCTGCCATCAATTGAAATTAGTTCGGCAGATAAAGCTGCTTTTTCATTCACTTCTAAACTTGTACGAATGACTGGTGTCCAGCAACCCATTTCAAGCACTTCATCAATATGAGTTTCAGTAATTGGCGCAATAATGCGGCCTTCACTTGGAATGGTACGCACAAGATGATGGAACTGTTTTTGAATCGCTGCTAGGTCATCAAAAATATCGGCATGGTCAAATTCAAGGTTATTTAAAATCGCCGTTTTTGGATGATAATGAACAAACTTAGAACGCTTATCAAAAAAAGCAGAGTCATATTCATCGGCTTCAACGCAGAAGTATTTTCCACCGCCTAAACGAGCACTTTCACTAAAACCAAGTGGAACACCACCAATTAAAAAGCCCGGATTTAAACCAGCCTGATCAAGTACCCAAGCCAACATGGTTGTAGTTGTTGTTTTTCCGTGAGTACCTGCTACACCAAGTACATGTTTACCTTGTAAAACATGATCGGCAAGGAACTGTGGACCAGAAATATATGGCAAGCCTTCGTTCAGCATATATTCCACAGCATCAATACCACGTTTCATGGCATTGCCGACAATAACCAAGTCCGGATGAGGCTGTAAATGACTACGATCATAGCCTTGCATGAGTGTAATGCCTGCATTTTCTAACTGGGTAGACATCGGTGGGTAAACGTTTAAATCGGAACCAGTTACCTTATGTCCTAAATCACGAGCCAAAAGTGCTAAAGAGCCCATAAAAGTGCCACAAATACCCAAGATATGCAGATGCATTGCTCGCCTTCTCCACTGCTTTTGTACACAACATTAAAATGAATTGCTGTGTGTGCATTATTGATAAATTTGCCAGCAACGATAGCAAGGCTAAACTCGAAAAGATAGTCAAAAATCGTTGTTGTTCTATGTGTTTGAGGCCCTGATAAAACTACAGCTTTATTTTTTGGATTTAAGCTGAATTACAGTTTTATCTTTTATAATATTTTGTATCGTTAAAATACTTAAATCATCGTGATGATGAAGGATGTGCCTTTGAGCCCAACGGTTTTAGCTTTTACGCTATTAATTATTTCTAACTGCTTTATGACACTTGCATGGTATGGGCATCTTAAATTTTTGCACCATGCCCCATTGTGGCAAGCAATTCTATTCGGGTGGATTATTGCCTTACTTGAATATAGTTTTATGATCCCTGCCACTCGTATGCTAAGCGCACAAGGCTGGTTACTCGGTGAAATGAAGATCACTCAGGAAGTGGTTACCCTAGTTGTGTTTGTGCCATTTATGATTTTCTTGTTTAAGCAACCCTTTAAACTCGATTACTTATGGGCAATGTTATGCCTATTTGGTTGTGTTTATTTCGTATTTAGAAGCCAGTAAAAATTAATCAAAATCTTGTTTTCAGATAGATCGTTGTTAAATCCATCGGATTCATGCTTTTTCCTCATAAACTTGGGCTTTGGGGTGAGTGAAAAAACAGCTATAATATTGGCCTCATCTTTTTCTCTCATGCTTGGCTTGGTACAAGTCGAGTTTTACCATTTTTACGCTTTGGAAATGCCAATGAACGCGGTCGCAACAGATACCCAACCTTTAGTCGGAATTATCATGGGTTCCCAGTCCGATTGGGCAACGCTTGAACATACTGCCAATATGCTTAAACAGCTTGGTGTCCCATTTGAAGCGGAAGTGGTATCTGCTCATCGTACTCCAGACCGTTTATTTGAATATGCAGAAACTGCGCGTGATCGCGGTATTCAAGTGATTATTGCAGGCGCTGGTGGTGCTGCGCACTTACCAGGTATGTGTGCCGCAAAAACTGACTTACCTGTGTTGGGTGTACCAGTTAAATCATCCATTTTAAATGGTGTAGATTCATTACTTTCAATCGTACAAATGCCAGCAGGTATCGCAGTGGGTACTTTAGCGATTGGTCCAGCTGGTGCGACCAATGCTGCGATTATGGCTGCACAAATCTTAGGTTTAACGCGTCCAGAAATCGCAAAAAATGTTGCTGATTTCCGTGCTGCGCAAACTGATAAAGTTGCAAGCAACAATATTCCGGGTCAGGTGTAAGAGGCTGAAATGGATAAAACTATCGGTATTTTTGGTGGTGGGCAATTGGGCCGTATGATGGCGCAAGCAGCTTTACCATTAAATATTCAATGTACTTTTTTTGAAGCAAATACAGATTGTCCAGCAGGTGTTTTAGGCCAAGTTTTTTCTAGTCAAGATGAGCAAGGTTTAAAGCAGTTTATTGAAAGTGCTGATGTTTTCAGTCTTGAGTTTGAAAATACGCCAGTTGAAGATGTTGATGTTTTGACACAAACCAAAACATTGCACCCTCCCCGTGTTGCTTTAGCAACTGCGCAAAATCGTTTGTCAGAAAAAGCATTATTTGATGAGCTTACTATTCCTGTTGTGCCGTATCGTGCTGTAGATAGCTTAGAAAGCTTGAAAAAGGCTGTGGCTGAGCTTGGTTTACCGATCGTGCTTAAGACTGCAACTGGCGGATATGACGGCAAAGGCCAGTTTGTACTTCGTTCAGAAGACCAGATTGATACTGCTTGGGCTGAGCTTGGTCCTGCAAAAAGTCTAGTTGCCGAAAGCTTTGTTAAATTCTCACGCGAAGTTTCAATTATTGCAGTGCGTGGCCAAAATGGTGAAGTAAAAACTTGGCCTCTGGCTGAAAACCATCATCATAATGGTATTTTATCGCATTCAATTGTTCCTGCACCGAATAGTGAAGCTTTGCAACCCGTTGCTCAAGACTACATTACTCGTTTGTTGAATCACCTTAACTATGTTGGTGTGCTGACTCTAGAGCTATTTGTAACAGAACAAGGTTTGTGTGCAAATGAGATGGCACCGCGTGTGCATAACTCAGGCCACTGGTCAATTGAAGGCGCGGTTTGTTCTCAGTTTGAAAACCATATTCGAGCTGTTGCAGGTCTTCCATTAGGTTCAACAGACGTTGTTCGTCCAACGGTCATGATCAATATCATCGGTCAGCATCCTAAAACTGAAGATGTACTTGCCTTAAATGGTGCTCATCTACATCTTTATAACAAGTCTGAACGTGCTGGCCGCAAATTAGGCCATATCACTTTAATGCCTGTGGATAGTAATGAATTGACGAATTTATGCCGTCAATTGGCAGAAATTTTGCCAGAACCACTCGCTTTAAAGGCAGATATGACCCTCTAAAAGTATATTTAATACTCTAAAAAGCGATCTTCAGATCGCTTTTTTTATCTTTTAAATTTAAAAAATAATAGAACATGCATATTTTATGTTTGTGGATAACTCTGATTTAAACTTTTGAATTTAAAAAAGCTACTGTAATTTGAATTTAAAACTATAAATGACTGTTTTGGGGCTTTTGAATTTAAAATTAGTTATCCACAAAAGTATTTTTAAATTTAAATGATAGGGTTGGATGTGCCTTTTTAAATTCAAAAATAGAAGTCTATTGGTATGGGGTTTTGAATTTAAAATTTTTGGCTGATCTTTAAATTTAAAAAATACGGATTTCTGTGGTGATTGGCTCCAACCTATAATAAATAATAAGGTGATATAGAATAGGATTAAGAAATAGAAGTGTTTTTGCTCTGTTGTGGATAAAGTTATCCACAATAAAGGAGGGCTTGTAGTTTAAATTTAAAGAATTACTTTTGAATTTAAACTTGAGTATTGGTTTTGAATTTAAAACTAATAATTTGGATCTAGAGAATTTAAAATTCAAAAATAAAGTAGAAATTTGAATTTAAAACATGGGAAATGAATTTAAAGTAGAGATTATGAATTCAAATTTACGTTTTCTCTCTGAAATTTTGGACTCATAATGGTATGGTACTTACAAATTTAAATTTAAAAATCGAACTAGGATAATATGCGACGTTTTTCTTGTATTGTTGGCTCTGTATTTTTGGCGATGACTCAGGCTCAAGCAGAGCTCGTAATTAATGGTTCTACAATATCTAGCAGTGCTACTGTTCCAGTAGTGACGAGCGAAGATTATACGCCTAATAATAATTTCCAAAGCTGTTTGGCAAATTTACGTTCTCAAGCAATTGTTGCTGGAGTATCGGGTACAACTTATGACCGTTATACTCAAAACTTGACCCCAGATTATTCAGTTATTGATAAATTAAACTATCAACCTGAATTCTCGACACCAATTTGGGATTATCTTTCTGGTCTAGTTGATGAAGAGCGCGTTGAGCTTGGTAAACAAAAACTGGCGCAACATCGAGATGTTTTAAACCGTGCTTCTCAAACCTATGGTGTGCCGCCGGAAACAATTGTAGCAGTGTGGGGGGGTGAAAGTAATTTTGGTGATATTTCTGGAAAATATCCTTTATTACAAGCACTCGGGACTTTAAGTTGTGAAGGGCGTCGACAAAGTTATTTCCGCACTGAGTTTTTTGCCACTATGCGTATTTTACAACGTGGTGACTTAACCGAAGATCAATTGAAAGGTTCATGGGCTGGGGCATTTGGCCATACTCAATTTATGCCATCTACTTATGAACGTTTAGCTGTTGATTTTGATGGAGATGGTCGCCGCGATTTAGTGTCGAGTACAGCTGATGCACTGGCTTCAACTGCCAATTTCTTAAATAAAGCAGGTTGGCAAACAGGAATGCCGTGGGGCTTTGAAGTCAAAGTTCCCCAAGGTATGTCAATTGATGGAGAAGGGCGACGTTCAAAGAAAGCTTTAAGTAGCTGGAGTGCACGAGGGGTAACCCGAATTGATGGTTCACCACTTGTTCAAGGAGCTTTATCTGGCAGTACTTCAGCTGGTTTAATGGCGCCTGCAGGTGTAAATGGTCCAGTATTTTTAGTATTTAAGAATTTTGATGCTATCTACAGCTATAACGCTGCGGAAAGCTATGGACTTGCGATTGCACATCTATCTGATCGTTTAAAAGGTGCTGGTCCATTTGTTGCGTCTTGGCCAACCGATGATCCGGGAACTTCACGTGCAGAACGTCGTGAAATCCAACAGTTTTTGATTAATCGTGGTTATGATATAGGTGCAGTTGACGGCCTTATTGGAGATAAAACCCGCGTAGCTATTCGTCAAGAACAAACTCGTTTAGGTTTAAATCCAACGGGACGGGCAGGGCAACAAATTTTACGTGCATTCCGCCAAGAACAAGCTCAGAAAATGATGCAATAAACTGAAAATAATAAAAAGGTCTGCTCATGCAGACCTTTTTTATAGATACTTATATAAGATGATTACTCTAATTTAACTGCTTCCAAAATATCAAAAATAACTGACGTAACATCTTGGCTTAAATCACGATCATTAAAGATTTCATACGCAGTGATCGTGACATCAGTATCACTTGGTAATTGCTTTTGCTCTTCTTCAATTAAATGTTCAATCGGTAACAGAGTCTGTTTTACTTCAAGATGAAGAATATCTTTATATTCGATATTTTCATCCTCAAGCTCGATTTCATGCTCATTGAAAAAGGGAATTAGAATAGAATGGAGATATGGTTTAATTTCAATAATATCAAACAGTTCAATATCGCGAGTCTGTTCAATTGTGCTGATATGATCATTTACTTCAATCAGGATATGATAATAACTCATCTTGATCTCCATTCTATTTTCGTTAGCTCTTATGACCACAATAACATGACTTTGATACCAATTTCGATGTATCTACCTAGAAATAGATACATCATTTTATATCAAGCTCTTAATTATTGAGGTAAAGCACTTAATAGATCACGGTCAGCATCCGTAAGTCCAGTGATTTTTTTGTCACCATCTTTACGTACGGAGTACATCAATGCATTTGGTTGATCACTATGTTTTAAACCAAGTGCATGTCCTAACTCATGAGCAATCGTTAAACGTAAATCATCAATAGATTTAAACTCATAAATCACAATTTGTTTGCCGTTGTAGATACCTTTCTTAAAGACATCTGCTTGAGCATTTTGCTTAAATTGGTTCAATGAATTATTAAACTCATTATTAATCTGATTAAAATGAGTAACTTTGACATTTAAGTCTTTAGCTTGCTGATTATATGCAGCAATTTCTTTCTTTAAAGTAAAAGTTTGTTTTTGCAAATCTTTTTGAGTTTTAGCCAAAGATTTAGCGCTGTATTCAGGTGCTAATTTTCCTTGGTTAAGTTGCATCATTTGCTGGTCAAAATTTTTCAATTTTTCGTTCAAAATCTGCTTTTTACTTTCAAGGTTAGACTGAGTTTGACTTAAAGTTTGCTTCAATTGCTTAATTTGTTGCTGTTCATCAATTACACGTTGCTGTTCTTGTTGGAACTGAGCTGCGATTTTTTGACGCTGTTCAGAACGGCTTTGGCTCTTATCGTAAACTAAACGAATTTCTAACTTTGCATTTGGATCATAAGTAAAATAATCATGTCCAGTGCCTTGTTTCCAAATGTCCGCAGCTTGTTGACTAATTTGAATCAACTGGTCTTGGCTTAAACCAAAACGTGGATCAATATCAGCAATTTTATAAGTCAAATGTTGACCTGTTGTTTGCTGGATTTGAGTATGAGCTGGAGTTGCAAGATTAGCATTAGCCTGAAAATTAGAAAAAGCGAAGGCTACGCCTAATAACAAAGATGTTAAACGCATAATCGAAGGGGGAGATTTTAAAAAAAACGTATTATAAGAATATAAAATGAAAAATCAATCAAAAAACGTACGATTTGGATAAATAAATGAGACTTTAGTCTCATTATTTTTTACCAAATGCCAAATTATTTTTTAGAAAAAATTTAATATATTTGGTTTTATTTAGTTTTTTAATTATTTAACTTTAATGATTTTTACTTAATTGGACCTATAAATTGAGCCTAATAAATCTAAATCTGAATCTGTTAATTTAAAGTTATGAATATCTTGCTCTTTTAAATAGGGATACATTAAAGATTTTGGGTTGCTAGTATGTTTTAGACCTAAAGCATGCCCAAGTTCATGAGCAAGGGTCAAGCGTAAATCATTTAGAGAAGCATAGCCGTAAATCTGGATTTGGTTTTGACTGAATAATCCTTTATGGAAGGGTTGAATATTAGTTTTTTGCTCTAACTTGAATTGTGTTTTTAAGACACTTAAATCACTTTGCTCTCGATTTAGCTCTTTAATCTTTAAGTTAAGTACTTGAATTTTAAAATTTAGACTGTTGGATTCATTGCCTAAATTTTCTGATTTTTGCTCTAGTTGTTTTTGCCATTCTTTTAAATTATTGGCACTAGAGTAATGATGTTCTCCTTGATTAAAGCGTGTTACATCTTGTTGATATTGTTCAAACTCCGCTTTTAGACTGGCCTTTTTCTTGTTTAAATCACTTGATAGTTGAGCAACTTCTTGTTTATTTAGAATAATTTCTTCATTTTTAATACGCCATGCTTCCTGCTTTTGCAAAAGTGCATCCAAATTGTTTTGTTGTTCATCTTTAAATATTTGATGATCATCATAGATTAAGTTAATTGACAATTGAGCCTGTGAATCATAAATAAAATAGGTCTTTCCAGTTTCTTTTTGCCAGATTTCAGCAGCTTGCCGACTTACCTCAACTAGTTGTTCTTTAGTAAGTTGAAACCGCGGATCAATAAAAGCAATTCGGTATTTTAAAGGCTGATGAGATGAATGAATTGGCAGATTGCTTTGAGCAAAAAGTGTTGTTTGTAAGCCCATGCATAAGCATAAGCTCAATCCCCACCATAGAAATTTTTTCATGGCAAAATAAAAAATATAAATAAATCCTATTGTTAGCTACTTAATTTAATTCGTCAAAATGATAAAAATCTCAATAGATTGGGTGGCGTTTGTGATATTGATCGAGAAATTAAAAAAGATGTTCTCAGACTTGGCAATAATCAAATAATTAATGTAGTAAATAACAGTGGTTTTTTAACAAAAAAATATTATTTAAAATTAATTATTTAGTTTTTATCATTGATCTTTCTGACAGAAATATTTCAATAATAACATTAAAAATCTTATTGTTAATTTTTGTAACCAATAAAAAACCGCGCCTAAGCGCGGTTTTTTTATTAAAGAAACAAATTATTTTTTGTCATCTTTAACTTCAGTGAACTCAGCATCTACAACGCCATCATCTGCTTTTTGTTGACCCGCATCGCCACCTTGGAATGCATTTGGATCAAAGCCTTCAGCACCACCAGCTTGTTGCGCTTGTTCATAAGCACGTTGAGTGATAGGCATCAAGATGTTTTGTAAAGCTTCAGTTTTTGCTTTGATATCTTCTACATCATTTTCTTTTGTTGCTGCTTCAAGTTCAGAAACAGCAGTGCTTACAGCTGTTTTTTCATCTTCAGTAACTTTATCACCAAGATCTTTAACAGCTTTGTTCGAGCTTGAAATTAATGCATCAGCTTCGTTACGAGCTTTTGCAAGTTCTTCAAACTTACGATCTTCTTCAGCATTCGCTTCAGCATCTTTAATCATTGCTTCGATTTCAGCATCAGACAAACCTGAGTTCGCTTTAATCTGGATCGATTGCTCTTTACCAGTGCTCTTATCTTTAGCAGATACTTTCAAGATACCATCAGCATTGATGTCGAAAGATACTTCAATTTGTGGCACACCACGTGGAGCAGGTGGAATGTCGCCTAATTGGAAGTTACCCAACAATTTGTTTTGTTGAGCCATCTTACGTTCACCTTGGTAAACTGAAATGTCTACAGCAGGCTGGTTGTCAGCAGCAGTAGAGAACACTTGTGATTTCTTCGCAGGAATCGTCGTGTTTTTCTCAATGATTGGTGTTAATACACCACCCATTGTTTCAATACCTAAAGTTAATGGTGTTACGTCTAATAAAAGAACGTCAGTTTTGTCACCAGACAATACCGCGCCTTGAATCGCAGCACCGATAGCAACTGCTTCGTCAGGGTTCACGTCTTTACGTGGCTCTTTGCCAAAGAATTCTTGTACTTTTTGTTGTACAAGTGGCATACGAGACTGACCACCAACCAAGATCACGTCAGAGATGTCAGAAGTCGAAAGACCAGCATCTTTAAGTGCGATTTTACAAGGCTCAATTGTACGAGCAACTAAATCAGCAACTAAACCTTCAAGTTTCGCACGTGTTACATTGATCACTAAGTGTTTAGGACCAGTTGCATCAGCAGTGATGTATGGAAGGTTGATTTCGGTTGCATTTGATGAAGAAAGCTCGATTTTTGCTTTTTCAGCAGCTTCTTTCAAACGTTGTAACGCAAGTGGATCATTTTTCAAGTTCACACTTTGTTCTTTCTTAAATTCTTCAACCAAGAATTCAATTAATGCGTTATCAAAGTCTTCACCACCAAGGAAAGTATCACCGTTTGTTGATAACACTTCGATTTGTTGGTCGCCATCAAGGTCTGCGATTTCAATGATTGATACGTCAAAAGTACCACCACCTAAGTCGTAAACTGCAACTTTACGGTCGCCTTCTTTTTTGTCCATACCGAACGCAAGTGCAGCAGCAGTTGGTTCGTTAATGATACGTTTAACGTCTAAACCAGCGATTTTACCCGCATCTTTAGTTGCTTGACGTTGAGCATCGTTAAAGTAAGCAGGAACAGTAATAACTGCTTCAGTAACTGTTTCACCTAAATAATCTTCTGCAGTTTTCTTCATCTTTTTCAAGATTTCAGCAGAAACCTGTTGAGGCGCTAATTTTTTATCGTTTACTTCAACCCAAGCATCGCCATTGTCTGCTTTGATGATTTTATAAGGTACAAGACCGATATCTTTTTGTACCGCTTGATCTTCATAACGACGACCGATTAAACGCTTGATAGCGAATAATGTATTTTTCGGGTTAGTTACTGCCTGACGCTTAGCACTTTGACCTACTAAGATCTCGCCATCTTTATAAGCAATGATCGATGGAGTTGTACGTGCGCCTTCAGCGTTTTCGATTACTTTTACTTTATCGCCTTCAAGTACAGCAACGCATGAGTTGGTAGTACCTAAGTCAATACCAATAATTTTTGCCATGTGACGTTTTCCTCAAAAATTCTTTTGCAATGTTTTTGCTTGTTATCCGATATGAGAGTGAATCTATTTTTTTCAAGCGTTTTAGCGAAAAAAAATCTAAAAACTCTCAAAAAATTATTTATTGACCAACCATAACCATAGCAGGGCGCAATAAGCGACCATTTAATGTATAGCCCTTTTGTAAAACGCTACCGATTTCATTCGCTTTAGCATTTGGGTCAATACCTACAGCTTGATGTAAATC
Organism: Acinetobacter sp. GRABPA_MV_2; assembly: GCF_056725885.1. Lineage (NCBI taxonomy): Bacteria > Pseudomonadati > Pseudomonadota > Gammaproteobacteria > Moraxellales > Moraxellaceae > Acinetobacter > Acinetobacter sp. GRABPA_MV_2. The sequence continues at coordinate 5,807 of NZ_JBWZNA010000024.1, read as the reverse complement.
TGCATTGAAGCCATTATTTGTATCAGCTTCTACAACACCAAATTTTTCAAGTGTGGTTAACAGTGACTTCAAGGTCAGTTTAATACCTTCAAGTACTGGTGTTTCTTCATCACCAGCCGCTTGAATTGCACGCTCTAAATTATCAACAGAATCTAGTAATTCTTTTGCAAATTTTTCAAGCACAGTCTCTTTATGCTTGTCAGACTCACGTTGAATACGCTCTACACTTTTTTGTGCTTCGTAAACTGCATTCGCAGTACGTGCTTTTTCAAGTTTTAGGCTTTCTTCTAATTTGGTGATTTGTGCTTGTAAAGATTCAACGGTAACGTCGTTTGCTTGCTCTACACTTTCAGCCTGAGTTTGCTCATTAGATTGCTCTGCTTGCTCGTGTTGAATGTCTTGAGCTTGCTCATTTTGCTCATTAGCCATTGATGATCTCCGTTTAAATGGGTTTTTAAACATGTACAGTCCTTTTGGCATCAGCATTTACTGGGTAAAACCTGAACTGCCATGCATATGCTGTAATTCATTAATAGGGATGAAGTATGGGCATTGCCTAAAAATTCAAGCGTACACGGCAATTTAAAACTTTTAATTTTGCGGTTTTAAGTAAAAATCTAAATTTTCGATCATAAAAGCAATAAATTCCTGAGTTATTTTGGGTAAATGTTGTCTTGAAGCATATACCACCGACAAACTTAATTCAGGAGCTGAATAGTTTTTAAATAAAGGAACCAATCGTTTTTCTTTTAAATCTTTTTTAACTAATAAAGTCGGTAACATTGCCACACCTTGAGCATGTAAACACATGTCATAAACAGCATTTACATCATTACTTTTAAAGGTGACGTTCAAAGGATAGTTTTGAGGTTGCTGTTCAGTATCAAAAAGTGTCCAAAATTGATGTTGGCTATGGTGAGCTAAACATTCATGTTGAATAAGTTGTCTGGGATGGGAGAGGGGACTATGTTGCTTTAAATAATCAGGGTGAGCACAGAAAACGGACTCGATTTGACAAACAGGTCGTGCAATTAATCCATCTGCAACTTTTTGCGTTATACGTAAGGCTAAATCGACCTGAGCATCAATTAAGTCCATTGTATTTTCAGTAAGATATACATCAAATTGAATATGTGGATGTTGCTGTTTAAATTGGCGGATACATTCCCCAACCCCTAATTGAAATAAAAATAAACCACAAGTGAAGCGAATCGTACCGTTATGTTGTTCTGGTGCGGCTAACTCTTGTAAAAGTTGCTGTTGTTGTAAAATATTCTCACAGTAGAGTAGGGCTTTTTCACCTGCTGGAGTGAGAGATATTTTTCGGGTATTTCTTTGAAATAGTCGAGTTGAGAAGGTGTGCTCAAGGTGCTCAAGATAGCGAGAAACCATTGCACGGGAATAATTTAGATGTTCGGCAGCTTTGGTTAAATTGCCATGTTGAGCAATAGAAACAAAGACTTGTATGGCTTTTAATGTATCCATATGCTTTATCATTGTTACAATATATGCAACAGTTTATCTTAATTTAGTGCATTTACCTCACAAGAATTGCAATTTAAAGTATTTCTCATGAAATTGGAGATACATAATGAAATTTTTTAAATTAACTGCTTCAGCCCTAGCAACTGCGACTGCTTTAACAATGGCTTCCTCTGCTTTTGCGCAAGATTTGAAAATCCAAAGTTTTCTGGCGAAACCCGAACATTTCGGCGTGACTTCTACTTTAATTGAAGGCGATAAAGACGTTCTGTTGGTGAATGCACAATTCTCAAAATCTGAGGCATTACGTATTGCTGCTGATATTCTCGATAGCGGTAAAACACTAAAGACAATTTTCGTAAGTTATGGCGATCCGGACTATTACTTTGGCTTAGATGTATTTAAACAATACTTCCCAAGTGTACAAATCATCGCTACACCGGAAACTGTTAAACATATTCAAGATACTCAAGCGCTTAAAGTGAAGTATTGGGGCCCACAAATGGGTGCAAATGCGCCTAGCCAAATTATTGTGCCTCAAGCTTATACTGCTAAAACTTTAAAACTAGAGAATGAGTCGATCGAGATTAAAGGTAAAAAAGAACTTACTTATTTATGGATTCCTTCTTCGAAAGCTGTTGTAGGCGGTATCCCAGTATCTTCAGGTATTCATTTATGGATGGCAGATACACCAAAAGTTAAAGATCGTAATGAAGTGATTCAAGCTTTAGAAAGTATTAAATCACTCCAACCTCAAACAGTTGTTCCAGCTCATATGGTTGAGGGAGCTCCACAAGGTTTAGATGCGGTTAACTTTTCTATCGACTATCTCAAGAGCTATGAGAAAGCGGTTAAAGTAAGTAAAAATGCGAGTGAGCTAAGTCAGCTCATGCAGAAACAATATCCAACATTAAAGAGTGTGGATAGCCTAGAGCTAGGCGCAAAAGTTGTAAAAGGTGAGATGCAATGGCCGTAATTTAAATCGAAACACCATAAATTTTCAAAAAAGCCGTGGTTTATCCCCGGCTTTTTTTATGAAATAAGACATTTTCAAGTAAAAAGTCTCTGTAACATTCTACCCACCTTATATAGCGTTTCTATAAAGAGAAAATTTTTAACGAGAGTAAAAGGCTAAGATAAAAATTAGAAATTGATAAAATTAAACAAAAGCTTAAGTTACAGCTTCTATATAAAAGGTAGAGGTGCGGCTAAGGAAGAGGTTTTAATAAAAAATTGCACAATTTGTACTTCTATTACTACAAAAGACAACCAATGATACGCACGCCAGAAAAAAAAATTGTGAATTATAGGCAGCGCGAAGATGAACTTTGCATTTAAATGTTTGTCGTAATGAAAGGAAAGTGATTATGAAAAAATTAGGTCTTATCTCTGTAGTACTTGCTGGTGTTGCTTTTACAGCTGTTGGTTGTGCATCTGAAGCTGGTTTAAATGCATCAGGTTCAGCTCAAACTAGCGCTAGCCCATCTGGCGTACAAGCTGGTGTGGGTGTAGATGCTGGCGTTTCTGGTCAAGCTCAACCAGGTCAAGTTGATGCTGGTGCTTCTGGTTCTGTTTCAGGTTCTGCAACTGCTCAGTAATTCTTAGCGATAAGAACAGTTAAAAGGTTATAGAGTGCATATATTTAAGATGCCAATTTATATATGAAATGAGCTGCTACTCATTATTCTATAATCAAGAGAATGTGGATTTCTCAAAAAAGCCCCGAAAGACTTATCTTTTGGGGCTTTTATGTAGTCATAAATTTAATCATCATGACGATAATCTCGACGGTTATGGTCACGATCCTCTACTCGCTTTTTATCCCACTCGTGGTGTTTTTTATCCTCTTTATGGCGTCTTTTTTCCCATTCACGACGATTTTTGTCTTGTTCGCGAGCATCCTTACGTTGTTGTTCGTATATTCTTTTACGCTCTTCCCAACGTTTTCGTTCCCAATCACTATAGCGACGTCCATCATTGCGGTCATAGCGATCATCATCATGATCATGATAACCGTAACCACCGCGATAATAAGGATCATCTGTATAAGCTACACAGCCTACAGTTAAGAGACTGGTTGCTAATAAAGTAACAACTAGTTTTGCTGACATAGTAGTACCTCTTTTTATCTGTTAACAATAATTGGCAAAAAAGTCCTGTTTAAAACGACAGATTTGTTAATGACATTTGCTTTAAATCAGATTAGCGTAATTTGGTTTTTACCTTTGTATCTTGATTACATGAGTTGTATGCGAATATAGTCAAACAACAACAGAATTCTGTAGAAAATATGAAGGATAAGAGGAATTCATGGAGATAGGCATGACAGCATTTAATCAAAAAATTCAAACATTGCTAGATAAGGGCCAGGGGCCTGCTGCTCGAGCTCTTGATAAGTTACCTCGATTAGCTCAAGAGACACTTGCCAAAATCCTTGGATATACCTACCAATACCCAGATCTCGACTCATTTACTAAATGTATGATGGCCGTACAAATTAAACAGGGACGTATTGGTTTTATTGGTCCAGATCCTATTGAGTCTAGACGGCAGTTTGATACACAAATGCTGGCTATACGCCAGAAATCAACGGAAATTGATTCAGTAGAAGACATTCGTTTACCGCTCCAAAGTGGAACTGTTTTCGCAAGACACTATCATCCGTCACCGAATAAAAAATTCCCCCTTATTGTTTTCTATCACGGGGGAGGGTTTGTTGTAGGTGGTTTAGATACTCATGATGAGGTTTGTCGTATATTGGCAAAATATGCAAAAGTACAAGTTCTCAGTATTGATTATCCTCTTGCACCTGAAGTTTCACCTCAACATTTAATTCAATCATGTGAAGATGCCTTAGCTTGGGTATATCAAAATCGCAGACAACTAAAAATATTAAAAAATCGCATTGCTGTAGCAGGAGATAGTGCTGGCGGAAATATCAGTACGGTTGTCGCTCAACGATCAGTAAACAAACCTTATGTTCCACAAGCACAACTTCTTATTTATCCTACAGTAGATTTTAAAAGTCGACATCCTTCTTTCTATGCTTATAACGAAGGATTGGTTTTAACAGATAATGATATTAATTATGTCACTCAATATTATGCAACTCAGCATAATATAGAATTAGATGATCCAATTATTTCTCCAACCTATGGTAATTTGAAAAAGAACCCACCAGCTTTCGTGATTACGGCTGGTCATGACGTATTGCATGATGAAGCGAAAATTTATAGCTATAAGCTAAGACAAAATGGCGTCAAAATGCATTATGAAGAATATCCAGACCAAACCCATGGTTTTATAAATTTGACACCTATTTCTAAAAAGGCAAAAAGATATACTATCGAGATCAGTAAGAACTTCAGAAAGTTCTGGGATAAAAATAGTTAAACAAAAGCCTAGTCCATGTTTCACGTGGAACGTGGACTAATAGTCAAATCTAAAATATAAAGTGCTAAATAAAAGATAATAAATACTCACTAGAATTCTTTTATATAGATGATTAAATTTATTCTTTATTAAGTTTTGCATTTTATTGTAGGAAGATATGAAAAAATTATTAATGTTATGTTGTTTGGGTATGAGCAATCATTCAGTATGGGCTGACACTTTAGTTGAAATGCAAACAAATTTAGGCAATATTGAAATACAACTTTATGATGATAAAGCACCAAAGAGTGTGAAGAATTTTAAAGACTATATAAAGTCAGGCTTTTATAAAGATACGATATTTCACCGTGTAATTCCGGGCTTCATGGTGCAGGGTGGTGGCCTTACTGCAAATATGCAGGAAAAGACTACGCGAGCACCTATCAAAAATGAAGCTGGGAATGGAATTGCTAACACACGCGGAACGTTGGCGATGGCTCGTACTGCAAATCCTGACTCAGCAACTAGTCAGTTTTTCATTAACGTTGCAGATAATAATTTTTTAAATCGTTCTGCTGGTAATCCGGGTTACGCAGTTTTTGGAAAAGTAATTAAAGGAATGGATGTGGTTGACCGTATTGTTCAGGTCCCTACATCTAACTATGGCATGCATCAAAACGTACCAAAACAGTCTATAAAGATAGTAGATATAAAGTTTAAAACTTTTCAAAAATAAATTAACTATATAAATCATATATTTGTTTATTTTTGAGTTTTTTTTTGGCTGAAAAAGAATCGGTCAAACGTGCATATTTATAAAAGTGCTTGCGTACCAGTTTTTTTTCCCTATAATGCACTCATCCCGACGCGATACACGAGAATATCTTAGCTTACAGGGTTAGGATGAAAGCTTGGTATTGCGTTGAATTCTGTCTCTGACGAAGAGCAGAAAA
>NZ_JBWZNA010000023.1:0-54900 GCF_056725885.1 Acinetobacter sp. GRABPA_MV_2 | reverse complement strand
TTCTAAAGAAAACGGCACTTTACGTAAATTGAGTCCTACCTGACGTGTAATGAGCTGTAAAACATCATCAAGGTTTTGATTTTGGTTCCAGTCAAGTTGTAAACGAATCCTTTCTTCTGAAGGCTCAATTCTATAATGTTTAGCAATCGTTAAGACCGCCTGTAACCAGGGCTGGTAATTTATTTTTGTCATCATGGTTGTACTTCGAACCCCTGAATTGAAATATTATTTAAGTCATAAGCTTGGCGGGAACGTCCTGTTGCTGCAATGTACTGAACAATACTGCTGTAGATGTCATAACGTGCAGTTTCAAGTTCCGAATTGGCGCTATGAATCGCTTGTTCAGCATTCAGTAGGTCAACCAATGAACGGGTACCGAGTTTGTACTGCTCTTGATAAAGTTCGCGTGTACGAACTGTTGTCGCTTGGCGGTTGGCTAAAACCTGCATTTGACGTTGTTTATTTTCAATTTGTTCACGGCTAGTTCTGATCTGATCGAGCACATCCAGATACACAGAATTCACTTTAGATTTAGCGGCTTCTTCTGCATAACTTGCCATTTTTACTTGGGAAGAAACTACCCACCTTGATAAAACTGGCTGGTGGCTTCAAGCATGATGGAACTATATAAACCGTCGTCCTCATCATTGTTTGGGTTTTTTCCATTAATGGCCTGACTGACCGAACCTTTCACTGCCAAAGTTGGATAACGAGTTAAACGAGTCTGTTCCTTTTGAGCTTTAGCCACTTCAATACCCGCTTGTGCAGCGATCATTTTTGGAATGGTATTAAACTCAGGCTCACCATATAAATCAGATACTTTCACCAAATCATCTGAAATAATCCAACCTGTACGCGAAACATCAGCACCCAACAATGTTCTTAAATGTTGTTGGTACTGACGTAATAAAGATTGCTGTGCAATCAAACCGGACTGTGCAGCTTGTAAATAAGATTGAGCTTGGATCGGATCAGCCTGACTGCTAATACCAGCATTTGCACGTAAATTAGCGATTTCCTGAATTCGCTGAATACCCGCAATTTGCTGCTCGGCAATTTTATTTAATTGGAGATAGCGCTGAATATTGATAATCGACTGAGCCACATCAAGTGCAATATCATCAATGCTGACCAACACATTCGCCTGCTCGACTTGGAGTTTAGCCTTCTCAACCGATACGCCTGATTTGACTTTACCAAAATCATAAAGCATTTGAGTTGCGTTTAAAGTCAATAACTGCCGACCACGTTCACCACTACTCAAGTCTCCTGTGGTAATACCACCTGAAATTTGAGGATAGTAACCTGCCTTCGCAACATCAATACCAGCGTTTTGGCCAGCTAGAGTTGAAATGGCTTGGGAAATATCAGGGTTACGCTGGATGGCGATTTTCACCGCTTCCTGTAGAGTCATTTTCCTTGATGGCAAATTTGAATAAGATGAAGCTGCTCTATCATTGAGCTGAACAGTCGGAAACTCCTGCACTCTAGAACGATCTAGCCTAAAATTACTCAACTCTTGCATCTTAGCGACTTTAAATTCATCACTACTTTTAGGGGCAAAAAGTTGTGATAAGTTGTCTTTTAATGTGTGATATTGCTCACTTGGTTTAGCGGCATATATCACCATCGGTACATGCAGTGAAGTTAAAAGCATCAACCCTTTCAGGAAAGCTGGCTTTTTACATGTCCTTTTTACTCTTCTCTGGTTATATCCAATCATGCTTGTCTTGTTGATCTTGTTTGTTATCGTTTAAAAGCTTTTACATTCTACATATTTTTTTGCATAAAGAAGCATAAATGCAGGAATAATTCACACATTACTTTTTCATCAACTAAAGATTCTAATTTATTGTTTTTAAAAAATAAATATAAAAAAACTAAAAAGAGGCACTGACCTCTTTTTAGCCAATCAGATTAACTTTTTTATTTAAACTGTAAAATCGTCGCCTAAATATACTTTACGGACTTGTTCATTATCCAAAATTTCTTGTGGAGTACCTTCCGCAATTACCGCACCTTCACTCACAATATACGCACGTTCACAGATTGCCAAAGTTTCACGTACGTTATGGTCTGTGATAAGCACACCAATACCACGATCTTTTAAGGTCTGGATAATATCTTTAATATCACCTACCGAAATTGGATCGACACCGGCAAACGGTTCATCAAGTAACATAAACTTAGGATCAGCAGCCAATGCACGTGCAATTTCAGCACGGCGACGCTCACCACCAGACACACTCATTCCCAATGAATCTTTAATATGACTGATTTTAAAGTCATTCAACAATTCAGTAAGACGTTGTTGGCGCTGCTGCTTATTTAAGTCTTTGCGTGTTTCTAAAATAGACATAATATTTTCAGCAATTGTCAGCTTTCTAAAAATAGAAGCTTCTTGCGGAAGATATCCGATTCCCTTACGTGCCCGTTCATGCATTGCTAAATCGGACATATCAAGATCATCAAGGTGAATTTCACCCTTGTCCATACGCACTAGCCCAACAACCATATAGAAGCTTGTTGTTTTTCCTGCTCCGTTAGGGCCAAGCAAACCAACAATCTGTCCACTTTGCATACTAAAAGATACGTCTTTGACGACCCAACGTTTACTATAGTTTTTTGCTAAGTGCTTAATACACAAAGTTTGGGGTTGAAGAGCTTGTTGCATTAGTCACGCGCTCCTGGGAAACTTTTTGAAGTTGATGGCGGAATAATAATTTGAACACGGTTTGATGATGAACCTTGAGCTTCGACATCGCCTTTGTTCATACTATATTTCAACGAGTTACCACGAATACTTGAACCATCTTGATATAGATATGCACCACCAGTCAAAGTAATAATGCCTGTATCTGCATTATAAACAATGGTTTGACCCTCGCCTCGCGCAACGCCCTTGTCAGCACTAATTTGCTGTTGGAATTTAGACGGTCTACCTTTGGCAGTAATCGTTTGAATTTCACGTTTAGAGTTCAGCGTAGCAACAATCGAGTCGGCTTGAAGCTTCATCGTACCTTGCTCAATCACAACATTACCCGTATAAGTCGTCAAACCCGTTTTTTCATTATAAGTTGCACGATCTGCCACTAACGAAATTTGTTGATTACGGTCAGACGGTAAAGCAAAAGTCGAAGCAGATGATAAAGCAACGAATGTAATTACCGCAGCTTGTTTTAGGAAAGCTGAAGAACGTTTTAAATTAAGACTTTGGTACATACTTTCCTCGAATATTAAAAAATTCGTACTGACCATTATTCAAATTAGCTTTTAATCCTTTGCTGACAAAATCGCCTTGCGGAGATTGAACAACCACTTGGTGATCGGTTTCAATTTCTCTGGTTTTTGGATATCCGGTTAACTCATCAGTTTGGAACTCAATCTTCCCTTGTGGCGCCAGTTTGGTTGCGACCACATCACCCGATAAAATAACTTTACGGTTATCATCGTAGCCATTTGCCTGTTTTGCAAAGAACGTCGCATCAACTTTGCCATCTTTATACATCGAGGCATTAAGTTGATCCAACTTTGATGTTTTTTGTTGCATATCCTGTTCAAGCTGACGAACTTCAGCACGGATATACAAATTGCCTTGATCATCAGTTTGAGTCAAATGGACGCCCTGCGCTGAATATGTCATATTCTTCGCAGAACCAATGTCTAGTTTTTTTGCCTTGCCACTATAGTAGTAGTAACCACCACTTATAGCAGCAACCACTACAGCAACAATTGATAAAACTCTGGTATCCATGAGCAGGAATAGCCTACCTTTTTAAGTAATCTTATTATTAATGCGGTACTGCAAGATATTTTTCAAGAAGTTCTTGGTAAATGCCTTTTGCGATCAGCAACATATCACAGACTTCACGCACAGCACCACGCCCACCCATCGACTGCGTAACCAAATGCGCACGGCGACGTACTTCTTCATGACCATTTGGCACAGTAACACTCATACCTGCGATTGCAAAAGCAGATAAATCAGGCCAATCATCGCCCATATACAAGCAATCTGACGGCAAAATATTAAACTGCGCACAAGCTTCACGAAGTGCTGAGCCTTTGTCTTCACGGCCTTGAAAAACGAGGTCTACACCTAAATCAGACATACGTTTTTCCACAATATTACTTTTCCTGCCTGTAATAATGATAACTTTCATGCCGGCTTGCTGTGCAAGCTTCATTCCTAAACCATCACGAATATCGAATGATTTAATTTCATCGCCACTATTGGTTAACGTTACGAAGCCATCACTCAAAATACCATCAACATCCAGAACCAATGCCTGTAAATGACGTGCTTGTTCTAACAATGCATAAGATGCCATTGATTAATTTACCCCTGCCTGAATAAGGTCATGCATACTAATTACACCAATCACTTTGTTTTGGTCATCTACCACAACAAACTGACTAATTTTTTTCAGGTTCAGCTGTTGTAGAGCTTCTACCGCACGTGCTTCTTGAGAAATCGTTGATGGTTTTTTTGTCATCACTTCTGAAACAGGCAAATTCACATCAAAACCTTGCTGTTTATCAATTAAACGGCGCAAGTCACCATCGGTGAAAATACCAAGCAAATGTTCTTGTTCATCTACAATTGTCGTCAAGCCTAAACGTTTATTAGAAATTTCATAAAGCACTTGATTCATTGGTGTATCTGGTGAAACTTTTGGCAGTTCATCGCCTGTATGCATCAGATGTTTTACATGTAAAAGTAAGCGTTTACCCAACGCACCTGCTGGATGCGAACGAGCAAAATCATCTGCAGTAAAACCACGCGCTTCAAGTAAAGCGACAGCCAGTGCATCACCCAATACTAAAGTTGCTGTAGTACTCGACGTAGGTGCTAAACCTAATGGGCATGCTTCGTCAGACTCACCTAAAGTTAAAGCAATGTCTGCGTTTTGCGGCATTGGGCCTTTATCATCACGGCTAATGGTAATAAGAGGAACGCCAAGATGTTTGATTAAAGGCATCAACATCATGATTTCATCGCTTTTTCCAGAGTTGGAAATCGCAATTAAAACATCACCACGAACCAGCATTCCCAAATCGCCATGTCCAGCTTCACCCGGATGCATAAAGAAAGATGGTGTACCAGTTGAGGCGAAAGTAGCAGCCATTTTACGGCCAATATGCCCTGACTTACCCATGCCAGTGATCACAACACGACCTTTACACTGTAACAATATTTCACAAGCTCGGTTAAAACTGTCACCAATTTGTGTTGCTAACACGTCTAAGGCTTGTTGCTCAATACGCAATGTTGCTAATGCGCTGCTTTGGAAATCTGTAGGATTGGGCATACGAGTTTGACTCAAAATAATTGATCTGATCTCTTGTGAAGATCGGTGATTTTAATCAAAAGATTTGGGGGCATTCTAACATAACTCAATCATCTACACGTTTTTAAATGTATAAGATTTCACAAGCTTATAAAATTCTTGCATAAACCTTTGTGAAAAATGATGCATCAGTTATGATGTAACACTGTTTTTGTTGAGTGTTTGAAAACCCTTATGCAACCGTTTGTTTTATATAACTCTGAGCAACGAAAAAAAGTTGAATTTGTACCTCGCAAAGAAGGTCACATCGATATGTACGTCTGCGGTATGACCGTTTACGACTACTGTCATATCGGGCATGCTCGAGTTATGGTTGCATTTGACTACATTATTCGTTTCTTACGTAGTCAGGGCTGGAATGTTCGCTACATTCGTAACATTACCGACATTGACGACAAAATCATCAAACGTGCGAATGAGAATGGTGAAACAATCCAACAACTCACTACTCGTTTCATCGATGCAATGAATGAAGATGCTGCAAACCTAGGCTGTTTGGCTCCTGATGAAGCACCTAAAGCGACTGAATATATCGACCAGATGCAAAATATGATTGGCAATTTGGTCAACAAAGGCGCTGCTTACCCTGCTTCAAACGGCGATGTTTATTTTGAAGTGACCAAATTTGAAAAATATGGTCGCCTTTCTGGTCGTAAGCTTGATGATATGCAAGCAGGCGCAAGTGAGCGTGTTGACGTAGAAGTTGAAAAGAGACACCCTTTTGACTTTGTACTTTGGAAGCATGCAAAAGAAAATGAACCATCTTGGGCATCTCCTTGGGGTAATGGCCGTCCGGGTTGGCACATTGAATGTTCTGCAATGTCGACTTGCTGCTTAGGCAATCACTTTGATATTCATGGTGGTGGTTCAGATTTAATGTTCCCACACCATGAAAATGAAATTGCGCAAAGTGAAGCTTCGACTGGCGAGCAATATGTAAACTACTGGATGCATGTTGGCTTCATTAACGTTGACGGCGAAAAGATGTCTAAATCTTTAGGCAACTTCTTTACGATTCGTGACGTGATGGAGAAATTCCACCCTGAAGTGATCCGCTACTTTATTGTGTCTTCGCACTATCGTAGTCCTGTGAACTTCTCGGATGTGGCACTCAAAGAAGCAAAAACTTCTTTAACTCGCTTCTACCATTCATTTAAAGCTTACCAACAAGTGTACGGTCAGAAGACAACTGAAACACTTGATCAAAGCTTTATTGAGCGTTTTAACAATGCAATGTGTGATGACTTCAACACGGCCGAAGCAATGGCTGTATTGTTTGAACTCAATAAAGAGTTAAACCGTGCTGTAAAAGAAGAGCAAGCTGACCAAGCGACTGTACTTTATTCGACATTACGTCACCTCACCAATATTTTAGGTTTGGTACAACACAATGTAGATGATTTCTTAAAATCAGATATTGGACAAGAAGCGCTTGCTTTGTCTGATGCTGAAATTGAAGATTTCATTCAACAACGTGTTGATGCGAAAAAAGCAAAAGACTTTGCTAAAGCAGACGGTATTCGCCAGTCTTTACTCGACCAAGGTGTGGTACTTGAAGACACTCGCCAAGGTACAGTTTGGCGTCGTGCTGATTAAACGTTCAATTAGATCACAAGAGTGTTGACACTTTAATGAAACACTCTATAATGTGCTCACATTGCGGGAATAGCTCAGTTGGTAGAGCATAACCTTGCCAAGGTTGGGGTCGCGAGTTCGAGTCTCGTTTCCCGCTCCAAAATTTAAAAACCACTTAATTCGAAAGAATTAGGTGGCTTTTTATTGTCTATTACTTAGCTAAAAAGTCGGATTCCTTCCACCTCTTCTTATAATTATCTTTAATCAAATTTAACGGGCTGCATTCTTTCAACAAAGGACAAGATGGTAAGCATCTTTACGATCCCGAATAAAGCTATAAGTATCCTTGAAAAATCTAATATTCAAAGGTAGCAATGGCAATCAAGATATAAAACTAAAGGGCTAAATGCCCTTTAGTTTTTTAAATTACGGATCAGAATATAAAATATATATAAATATGACGTACGCCACACTTCCTAAATAATTAAGCTCTAATTTTTACCGAAAGGTAAATTTATAAAAACCAAGATAAAACAGAAGAGGTAAAGATAATGAAAAATAAATTTGATATAGCCGTTCTAGGTACTAGCTCCTCAGGATTAATAGAATCAATTCCTAAGGATGCAGATATCTCACCACTTGTAGGCGTAGGTGTTATGGTTTTCGATGAAACTGATAAAGTATTGCTAGGTTTACGTATAAAAGAAGGAGAAGAAACCTCTTGGTGTTTCCCTGGTGGAAAGATCGAAGCTGGTGAAACTTTTGAGCAATCAGCAGCAAGAGAAGTTTTCGAAGAAACTTGTTTAAAATTGGATATACAAAATATCCAACCTTTTACTGTACTTATCGATCAATCTTCACCACGTATTAACACGACTATAGGCCTAACTTTTAAATTAACAGATAGCAGTTTGAAGGAACAAGTTATGGTAACCGAACCAGATATTTTTGAACGCTGGAACTGGTTCTCTTTATCAGATTTACCTCCTAATTTATTCCCAGCATCTGCAGCAATGATAAATGTATGGAAAGAAGAGCAACTTGCTGATTATTGGGCTTCATACCCTATCAAAATGGCTGCTAATCCAAAACAACATCTAAGTTTTTAATTATATTTACGGTTTTTTATATCAACACACCTTATTTGTCAGATTAAGGAGCACAATTTGTATATCAATAAAATATTATTAATGGCAACGTTACTAGGCCTGCTTACCGCATGTAATCAACAATTTCAAAGTAAGCAAGAAAAAAACGATCAGCTAGCTTCAGTAAAGCTTCCTGTTTATCAATCTAATGGCGTTTTCGCCTCTGCACGATTGAGGGGGCCGTTACAGCTAAAACAAGAATGTCTATATGTAAATGATATTCTAATAATTTTCCCTGAAGGATATGCACAATGGGACCCTAAGAATCAAATTCTAACTTTTAATGATAAAAAAGTTGCATTAGGTGAAGAATTAGATTTAGCTGGTGGTTTTGGCCAGTTTGAACGAGATAGTAAGCGAGTTAAAAATTTAAGCCCTTTATGTGAGCATAAAAGTATTTGGTTTGCTGGATAAATTAGAGAGTTATTAAAAGTGCATTTCATAAATTGGAATGCACTTTTTCTTTTATACTGTAATTGTTAAACTAATTACTCTTCAAATCGCTTAATATCTCAGCTTTAATTGTAAAATTTTATTCGACACCACTTCGGCACCATTAAAATATAACCCTTTGTTATTTAATATTTATTATAACCTTGCCAAGGTTGGGGTCGCGAGTTCGAGTCTCGTTTCCCGCTCCAAAATTTAAAAACCACCTAGCTTAAAAAATAGGTGGTTTTTAGTATCGGTTAGTTAGCTAATTTCACCAACTCCCTCACATATTTTTAGCTAATTCTTTTGCCAAACATTGTTCATGCCAAGTGGTTTGAAAATTTTCGACAGCTTTTGACTTAATGAGAGGATCTTCAAATAGCTTTGAAGAATATGCAGATTTGATAAGTTCTTGATAAAGTTGCTTGGCTTGTTGCTCTTCAAGATGATTGGCGATGTCATGTAACTCTTTAGCTGGCACTTCATGTTGTCTAGCATCCATCACGCCACTCGCTGCTCTTTTCACAGTTTCACAGTAATGAAGTTCCATTGCTTCTGATGCTGCATAACATTGAATTGAAATTGCGCTTATAAAGAGGAATATAAATCTCATAATCTCACCTTAATTTGACGCGCAAGGTTATCAACTAATCTGCCTAAATTTAAGTTAAAAAAGGTTATTTTTGTTTTGTCTTATTTTATTTCACCTTTTGCACTTCAGTATTAGAGGCTCTCAGCACTGTTCCATCTGCCGCGACTGGTGCCATAAATGGAATTTGCTGACCCGTGTTTTTATCAATTAACAGAGAATGGCGCTCACCACTTTCAAATAGGTTCTGCTCTCCCCATTGTCGTAAAGCCACAATCACTGGGAACAAACTCTCCCCTTTAGCGGTCAATACATATTCTTGATAAGCCGTGCCATCTGAAGCATCTTGCAGTTCAAGAACACCAGTATCGACTAATTTTTTTAGGCGATCAGAAAGAATATTACGTGCTACTCCTAAGCTGCGCTGAAAATCTCCAAAACGGCGCATTCCGTCAAAAGCATCACGCACAATAAGCAATGACCAACGATCTCCTATGAGATTGACACAGCGCGCAACAGGACAAGGTTCATCTTTCATCAGTGTAGTGTTCGCCATTGAGTTTCCTAACCAATCATCAGTAATAAGTTATCTAGTTGCATTTTAAAACCAGACAATCTAACATTCAACTAGTTGCATTTTAAAACTAGATTGACTGGATTTAGGCCCATGAAAGCTTCTCTTGCATCTTCGACTTCATCCGCCGAAAGTGATAGACCACTTCCAAACATGCCTCGTGGAGTAATTTTACTATTTGCGATTGCTAGTGGTGCAAGCGTAGCAAATGTCTATTATGCACAGCCCTTGCTCGACATTTTGGCGAGTGACTTTAATGTGAGTCATGCCGCCATTGGTGGTGTGGTGACAGCCACTCAAATAGGTTGTGCGCTAGCATTAATCTTTTTAGTGCCGTTGGGTGATTTGGTAAATCGGCGTCGGTTAATGGCCCTACAGTTATTGGCTTTAATATCTGCATTGCTCGTGGTTGGCTTTGCCCATTCTACGATTATTCTTTTGGTAGGAATGCTTGCGGTGGGTTTACTCGGCACAGCCATGACACAAGGGCTTATTGCCTATGCTGCAAGTGCTGCGGGCCCACATGAGCAAGGACATGTGGTCGGTACTGCACAAAGTGGTGTGTTCATTGGTTTACTGCTTGCCCGTGTATTTTCAGGAGGCATTAGTGATGTGGCGGGTTGGCGTGGCGTGTACTTTTGTGCAGCCATCATCATGCTCATGATTGCTTTGCCCCTTTGGAAACGACTTCCTCATTTAAATATTCAACCCAGTGCCATTCACTACCCTCAACTTCTGGCTTCTATGTTGAAACTGCTACGCCAAGAAAAAGTGCTCCAAGTGCGCGGTGTGTTAGCTTTACTCATGTTTGCAGCATTTAATATTTTCTGGAGTGCATTGGTACTACCGTTAAGTGCCCCGCCTTATAACTTTTCTCATACTGTAATTGGGTCTTTTGGGCTCGTTGGGGTGATTGGTGCTTTGGCTGCTGCACGTGCCGGTTACTGGGCAGACCGTGGATATGCTCAGCGTACAAGCTTGGCGGCACTGTTAATATTATTAATTGCATGGGCTCCACTTTCACTCATGTCCTATTCGCTCTGGGCACTTGTAATTGGCATCGTATTGCTAGACTTAGGTGGACAAGCCCTACATGTCACCAACCAGAGTATGATTTTTCGTACTCGTCCAGAAGCGCATAGTCGGCTTGTTGGTCTATACATGCTCTTTTATGCGGTAGGTAGTGGATTGGGCGCAATTAGTACAACAGCGACTTATGCTTATGCTGGATGGTTAGGCGTGTGTGCACTCGGCGCAGGTGTTAGCCTTCTGGCATTATTATTTTGGCGAATGACACGGCATATTACGTCTTAAAGAGCAGATGAAAAAAGATAACAATATACAAATACATAAATTATAATAACCAAAAATTTCATCCCCCATAAATAAACTCATTTGGTCTTCAACTTTGAAGTTCGAGCGGTAATGGGATGAAATCTTCTTTAACAATCTAAAGATTGATATGTAACTTTAGTCAATTACTATCAAATATATGAAAACCCCTATAGGAACAAAATTGGGTATCTATAATAAAGTGATTTACACCATGGTATTTGCCCTTGTTGCAGGATGTCATCAACAAGAAGCAGACGATGGTCCCGATGCTGTAAAACTCCCAGTCTATCAGTTTAATGGCGTTTCTGGTTCAGCACGCTTAAAAGGAAATTTAGAGTTAAAGCAAGGATGTCTTTATGTGAAGGATATACTCATTGTCTTCCCTGAACATACTGCTCAGTGGGATGATGAAAAAAACACTTTAAGTTATAAAGGTCAGCAGATCGGCTTAGGCAATAGATTAGATATTACTGGAAATATTGGTGATTTTGAGCAAGACAATCTACGTATTAAGCATTTGAGTCCCATGTGTGATCATCAGAATATTTGGTTTGCCGGCTAATCTTTTGTGAAGACTATGAGTAAAAAAAAGCCCCCGTCTGGGAGCTTTTTCGAATTCGTTTAGCTGCTGTTATTTACAGCTTAAAACTTAACTGGGGTGAATTTCTGCCGTTAATCTTTGCAAGTCATGACCCGAAGGTGCTTGGTAAACACGTAAACCAAACTCGGGAAGAATCGCAATTAAATGGTCAAAAATATCTGACTGAATTGCTTCATAAGAAACCCACGCAATCGTGTTGGTAAATGCATAAATCTCCAGTGGCAACCCTTGACTGGTCGGCTGTAACTGACGAACAATAATGGTTTGATTTTGAGCAATACCCTTGTGCTGACGTAAGTAAAATTCAACATAGGCTCTAAATGTACCAATATTGGTTAGACGGCGCTTGTTGTAACGAGATTGATTGCTTAAATGCTTATTGAATTCTTCAATCTCAGAGTTCTTTGCATTTAAGTATTGATCTAACAACAAAAAGTCTTTGAGCTTTTGTTGCTCTTCATCACTCATGAAATGAACGCTACTTTGGTCGATGAAAAGTGAGCGTTTCATTCGACGGCAACCTGAATTACTCATACCGCGCCAGTTTTTAAAAGTATCGGTCACGAGCTTATTGGTTGGAATGGTGGTATAGGTTTTATCAAAATTTTGAACAGTCACGGTATGCAGTGAAATATCAATTACATCACCATCGGCATTGAGTGATGGCATTTCAATCCAGTCACCAATACGCACCATGTCATAAGAGGCAATTTGTACACTCGCCACCAAAGACAAAATGGTGTTTTGGAAAACCAGCATTAATACCGCTGCCATTGCACCAAAACCTGCAAGTAACGTGAACACATCCTTTTTAAGGAATGTTCCCAAAATCATGAGGCCACACACAACAAATAAAATGAGTTTAACCAGCTGTAAGTAACCTTTAATCGGCTTATTTCTAGATTTCGGATTACGCTGATAAATAAGGTTAAAGATATTTAACAGTTCGCTGATCGTAAGCGCGAGTGTAAGAAAAATGAATGCTTGCGCGCCCATCTCCACAAAAGCAATAAACTTCGGAGATAGATGAGGAACCGTTGCAATACCGTTCATAATCACAACGGCAGGAACAATATTTGCAAATTTCTTTATAACGCTATGCTGAGCAAAAATAGATTGATTCGGAGATTTGAGTTTTGTGACTAAATGACGAACGCCCCGAACAATAATGCGTTTAGCAATAAAATTTGCTATTGCTGCAAATAAAATCAAAATAGTGAGTGAAACAAACATCTCTAGCCAAGGATATTGGCTTAACTCACCCCGAATATCACGGAAAAAATTTAAAAAATCCAAAC
Organism: Acinetobacter sp. GRABPA_MV_2; assembly: GCF_056725885.1. Classification (NCBI taxonomy): domain Bacteria; kingdom Pseudomonadati; phylum Pseudomonadota; class Gammaproteobacteria; order Moraxellales; family Moraxellaceae; genus Acinetobacter; species Acinetobacter sp. GRABPA_MV_2. Next base: position 41,997 of record NZ_JBWZNA010000023.1, on the reverse strand, counting down.
CTATACACCTTAAAACTTTCTTTTCTAGAATTTTAGGGGTTAAGGACATTTATAATAAGGTTTGTTTACATATGTAGTCATAAATACAACAACTAAGTTATATACCCACTCAAATTTAAATCGAATCTCTTAGTTTCACTCCCTTACCTATTTATGTTTAAGATTGATTCTAGAAAGTAGATCGAAGCTATCAGCTCCTTTAGAATAATGTGCTAAACGAAGGCTTCTGGTTGTATTGAGTGAAATTTTCTGACTTTTTGACTTTTATTGGAGTGGTCTGGTTCAGCTTATTCTTTACCTATATTGTCTGGACCTTTTTTCTTAAAAGTCAGGTTCAAAGATTTTTAATTTATAAACGAGGAAAGATGACTTCTGCCGAGGTCGTATATTTTCAAGACTCATTAGCTAAGGTGCAATATCGCCCTTTATGTTATATAAAATTAAAATTCCAAACTGAGAAAGGCCAAATCATTACTGAAAATCTAAAGGTGCTTATTGCTAAGCAAGATCATTATAAATATAAAGTCGGTAGCATTATTAATATTAAATATGACCATAAAAATTTAAAGAATATTTCGATATTGGGCGAAGTGATGATTTAGGTCATTAGAGATTATTTAAAAAATACGACAAACCTTGAGGTGCGCGTCCATTTAAACGACTACTTGTGGTTACTCGAACCAGATTGCTCCAAGTAATATTGCAACAATGATTGATCAATTTTTTGATTAGTGATACATCTTCATGACATGAAATAGGCTCAAAGCCACCAACCAAAAGATAGACCTCTGCACTAAAACTTAAATTTGCCCCATGAATATGCGCGTGATCCATCTGATCTTTATAGTGCGCTAAATATTTCTGCTGTTTCGTTATAGAGAGATGACTAAAATCATCTAGCGTCACAGTGCCGCAAATTGCATCTGTGGGTTGATGCTGGATTTGATAGCGTAGCCAATCTGGACTCACCACGGTGTCTGCATCAGTACATGCAATCCAAGTGACGCCACGCCTGATTAAATGACGGATTCCTAAATCCCTCGCTTGCCCTACACATGCATAGTTGCATTCAATCCAATTAATCTGATGACTTTGGACAATCAACCGCGACTGATCTGTACAGCTATCGAGTACAACAAGCACTTCTACCTCATAACCAGAAATATTATCTATGGCGACCTGAATAGATTGCAAACAGGCAGATAGATAATGCTCTTCGTTATGTGCTGGAATGACGATACCTATTTTCATCTTAGTTTTTCCTGCTGAGCTAGAGAGGAAGTGTTCGCCGTCCACAGATCAATCATAAAGTCTGGGTCGTTTAAGCTGAGGTAATGATGAAATGGGAAATGTTGCTGAAAAGCTTGATGGACTTGTTCGGCGTTTAACTCAAAATCTTGAATTTCATGACGCCAGTGACAACACAGAATCTCGCCATCATCATTTAAACTATGCTTTAACTTTTCAATAAACTGATGCAATTCATCCTTGGATAAGTAATAGGCCATCTCACTAATTAAAATCAGATCAAATTTTTGAATTAAGTAGTCTTCGGGTATTTTTCTGTTTTCAACAACGACATGCTCAAATTCTTTTAAACGCTCGGAAGCCAAGCGAACAGCACACTCAGAGACGTCTATACACACTAACTCCTCAGCTCTTTGTGCCAAATGAAAACTTAAATGTCCATTTGAACAGCCCACTTCTAGCACCTTTGGATAGCGGGGTTTTGTTAGCAGCGCGAGACAAATTTGTCTTTTACGAGCTTCATACCAATGAGCGTCATAGCCCCATGGATCACTGTTATGACGATATAAATCTTCAAAGTACACGCGAGAATGAATCACTCAAATAAACCTCATAAGGCATTAAAAGACGTTTAATCGCACTTGGAGAGAGAACCGCAGCATTACCCGTGGTTTCATCTGCTTCAAGTTGGGTTTTAAACTGCAAAATTGCTTGACGTTTTTTAGTTAGCTGTTCTTCGGTTAAGCGGTAGGCTTTTGCTCGGTGCCAATCAATGCGTGGGTCTAAAGGCTTTGCCCAATGCCAAGCCCAGATTAATACGTGTAAACATAGAAGTTGCTTAGCGGTTGCATAGGCTTGTACTGTTTTACCCACGGCTTCATGGTCTGGGTGACCATCAAATTCATAGCTACAAATTAGAATATCGTCGGCTTGAATAGTTTGCTCTAAACTCTGCCACAGTTGATCGGTTTGCAAATGGATCTGACCATCTAACAAATTAAGCTCTACGCGCTCGGTTGACTCTGTTACCTCTAAACAATTTAAGGCCGCCAAACTTTCTTGTGGGCGAAGAATATTGAGCTGATCTGGAGGATATTTTGTAGAGTGAGGATGACTTTGGGTGCCGTTACTTACTGCTAACACCAAAATCTTGCAGTTCAGTGCAATCAGCTGCTGCATTAATCCGCCACAGCCAAGCACTTCATCATCAGGATGTGGAGCGATAATTACCACTCTTTTTGAGCGAAATAGCTCAAGATCTAAAGCTGCTAACGGTTGTTCTTGAAATGCCTGTAACCATTGCTCTTTGGCCGTACCCTCACCAAAAATAACGCGGTCTTCAACTAAAGGATGTTTTAAAGTTCCCATAGGCTTTGCTCCGATACACAGAGTTCTGCAATTTGTTCATAGTCAAAAGCAGCATGACTTTGCCTGATAAACACAGGCAGATCAGCCATGAGCTGAGCAAATGTCGCATCCTCACAAAAAGGACGAGCGCCTAAGGCTTTCCCTACTCTTTCAATAACACTCAAACAGCATTGTTCTGTTTGGGCACGCAATATTCGAATTTCCCGCTCATGACTTAGCGTTGGTTTATGGTCTATAAGCTTGGCCACATATTGAAAATACTGTTTGGTGATTTCTAACTGATGAGCGACTTCGCCTAAATACAATTTTTTATAAGGATTCGGATTTGCCTGACAGCTTTCTTGTAAAAAACCGGCTAGACGAACGGCGGCACCAAACCAACAGGCCGCAACACCTGCTGCACCATGCCAAAAACCTGGGCGTTTTAAATAACTGTTTGGCTGACCAACCATCTGAACAGGCGTATTCTCGAAACGAACTCGTGCAGTCTGTGTTGCGTGCATGCCTACAGCGTGCCAGTGGTTTAAATCGGTCGTAATGGATGGATGACTTAAGTCAACAATACAAAGCTGCGCTTGGCCTTGCGGGTCCTTATAACTCATTAAAGCTTTATAAATAAATTCCGCACCAGAGCACCAAAGCTTGATGCCATTACAAAGACTATCTTCCACTTGTAATGGCGCTGGTCCACCGTCTGCCGCCCAAACAGCCCAAGTCTGGTCATCTATTTGTTGTTGATAATCTAATTCCCTCAAAATGCTTAAAGCATCGCAATGAGACTCAAAAAGCTTAGCTAAACTTAAGTCGACTCCAGCAATCTGAGCAAAAAGTTGCCAACGTTGATAGGTTTGGCCAGAAGCTGGGTGAGGCAAATTGTGAGTTAAACTTACCAATTGATTGAGCAAATCTATACGAAGCTTACTTTTCTCTTCAGCTAAGGCAGCTTCAAATTCACTCAAGATACTTAATATCGTCATATTTATAGGTATTTTAATATTCATTGCAAATAATTATTTATAAGACTTGATTTAACCATATCTAAATACTTCTGTTTAAATAAACATATAAATTGTAATAAAAAGATAAATATTATTAGTTTTATATCTAATTATTTCATTGTTATTCAAATACACCCATTAAGTGAACTTATAAACCGATCATGTAAGGTTTATTAAAAACTCAACATTTAGTTCATTATTTAAAGTAATTTAGTTCTTACCGTTTTTCTATTTCTACAGAAGAGGTCTAAAATGAACACTTTAAATATTAATGATATTAAAAAACACGCAGATGTTATTGCTTCTTGTGGCACTAAAGTAGGAACAGTCGATCACCTCGAAGGTGAAAATCAGTTAAAGCTCACCCGAGACGAAAGTGGTCAACATCACCTTATTCCTACAGGATGGATTGGGGAAGTAAAAGAAGACCAAGTCATTCTGAATAAAAATTCAGAGGAAGTTAAAGATCAGTGGCAAGCGATCTAGACTTCTAAATATAACTATAAAAGAGTTAGCTTTTATAAATAAGCTATTTTTTACTAATAAAATAAAATTAGTTTATTACTAAAATCTAAAACTAAGGCTCCTTTTTATAAAGGAGCTTTTTTTATTTATTTCATATTTAAAATAAATAAAACCTAACCTCGTTTTATTTCAAATTTAACTAGTCTTTAACAGAGCTGCTTTTATCTCTACAAACCTTTTTGTGGTTCATTTTGTCCCTTAAGCACATGGTGATCGTTTTTACTTAGTGCTAAAAATTGTGCATTCGCATTAAATGAACAATTATGAATAAGGTGACGTATATGATCACAGGGAATCATCAGCTTAAAGCCAGAAAGGTACATTTCGATTTTACCGATTCATCCGTCTGTTGGATGCCGAATGATCCGCTATGCTCGCATGTAGCCAATGGCATTAACATGCTCTTGCCAGCTGGTGAGTTTTGGTTTTGCCGTGTGTTTAATAAAACCCTGCCCTTAATTACCGATGAAACCCTAAAACAAGAAGTGATTGGATTTGTCCGCCAAGAAGCTGCTCATGCACGTGCGCATGAAAAAGCACAGGACTTCTTACGTGAAAATGGTTACGACATTCAAGAAACACTCAACCGAGCCCATTTTGTTTTTAACATTTTATTGGGTGACAAACCGCTCGGCATACCCTTTTTAAAAGGCGAAAAGCTTGATGAATATTGGTTACTTTTCCGAGTAGGCGTGATTGCTGCAATCGAGCACTTTACGGGAACCATTGGTCAATGGACGCTGGACAGTAAATCTTGGGACCAAGCTGACCCTGCTATGGCAGATTTGTTCCGTTGGCATTTAGCTGAAGAAGTTGAACATCGCTGTGTTGCCTACGATTTATTTGAGCACCTTTTAACAAACAAGTTTGGTTTTTATGTGTCACGCCAAGTGATTATGGCTGCTGTTTTCCCACTGTTTATTTATTTCCTTGCTGACTTTGCCCGTAGTTTAGGTAAGCAAGATTTAGAGCACGAAGATATTCAAAAATTGATGCGCCGTGGCTACTTCAAAATTATTCGTGAATTTGAAAAAACCGCGACTCGCTCAGACAACTTACCAACCATTAAATATTTGTGGAAAGCGACGTTAAGATGGGTTTCTCCAAAATTTAACCCAATTCATGAGGGAGACACCGAGCAAGCTTTAGCCTATATGGCTCGTTCGCCTGCGGTTCAATACTTTGAAGGAATGGTGCAGTCTGCAAAACCGGCGACATTAAGCTAAGCAACTATTTTTATTTAGAATGAAAAGCCTCCTTGTTTAGAGGCTTTTTCTTAGATGAGTTTTATCGCTTAAGCAAAATTTAAAAAGAAATAATCCAACAACCGACCTCTTTCATCTACCACATTTTTATCTAAAAGCTGAACCATTGCCCCATCAATCATAAATAAGAACATGTAAGCATCTTGGAGTGAAGCCGTAGATTTTAAGGTTAAAAGCACCTTATAAATTTCGCTAACCAACCAGTTTCTATAATCAATCACGACTTTATAGGCAACTGGGTAGAGCTTTTCTATTTCAAAAATTGCTTTAAAGGGTAAATGATAAAAGCCATTTAAGTCGGCATGTAAAAGGTAAATCTGCTTAAGTTTATCGAGCACCATTTGCTCACGGTAAGAATTAATAATGGAAAACACTTTTACTTTGAGCGCGTCTTTTTGAAAAGTGAGACACATCTCGATGAGTCGTGCTTTTGAGTGAAAGTCGTTGTAAAAAGTAGCCTTGGCAACTTTGGCTTCTGCAATAATTTGGTCGACCCCGACCTTATGAAACCCATATTGATTAAATAAGTTTTTTGCTACGTGAAGCACTCTTAGTGCTCTAAATGAAGATTCTAAATTTGGCATAGGAATACCGTTTAAATAATTTTTTGTTGTATCTAAAAGAGATAGAAATGCCGTCACTCTTAAAATGAGTGCTAAAAACAGGCATGCAAAAGCAGCACAAAAATGTGCCTAAGCTATCTCAGGTTTTATTGTTGCTATGATTTTTTAGTCGTAACGAGCTAAGGTTGTAGAAAACCTAGAGTCGATTGAACCGCTTTATAGATTGCTCGAGGGGTATGAATAAAGAGACTTTGGCAACGGCCAATAAAGAAGAAATAGTACGCATAGCGGACTCCTTTGGGTATAAAGAAGCTTCACCACATTACTGTCAAATAATGGTGGCGAAACGAGAGAAGGTTGACAGACTGATACCCAAAAGATCAGCACACCCGAAGGTGTCCCCCTCCCGTTCCGCCGCAGAGGGGGCACGCAGGGATGCCCACAAAAAAGAGAGACTTTTTCGTGTGCTTTGGGTATGCGGCCTGTCAAAGCCGACTGGCAATGTGGCCAGCAGGCAAAGGATAATCGGAGGGGTTTTAGGTGTCAATGTGATATTGGATAGAAAATAATTAAATAAATCTCGTTTTTTATAGGATTAAAATATTTAACTAATTTTTTTAAAACTCATTATTTAGTAAAAATAATAATAGAACAAAAGAGGGTTAGCAGACTGGGCATATAGAACCAGCACGCACAAGGCGTCCCTCTCTTATTCTGAGACGAAGAATAATAAGAGCGATTATATGTGTCAATGTGATATTAGGCAGTTTTTTTGGATTATTTTCTATTTTAATTGGCGAATTATATAGGGTGATACACCGATAAAATGAATAATTAAATCCATTTTATCGGCTTGCTAGAAGAGGTTTTTAAAACTTTTTTTATTTTTTAATATAGTTTGGATAATCTTTTAAAACCTTACTACACAGATGGCCTTTTGCATCTTCTCTTTTGCGCTCTTCAAATTGCTTCATACCAAATTTCATGACTTCTCTGCCGTATTTATCGCCTAGCTCATGTTTAGTACATTTTGCTGCAGCATCCTTTAACTCTTCTGAATAATAGTGAGAATTACAATCAAGTTGAGCACGGCTTAAAAAGCCATGTAGTTCAACTGCTTTCTCACATTGTGTTTGCTCTAGAAGATTCTTAGTTTCTTGACTAGCATAAATTGATGTTCCTACTAATAAAGTGAGAACTGTTACTAAAAAAATACGCATTATTTCCCCGACAAAGTTATTAAAAGTATTAGTGATAATATTGCGGGCGTATTAAATAATAATTATTCATAAGTGTCTATTAATAAAAAGAAAATTAAATAAAACCACTTCTCTTTTGAATACTTAATCACCTTAATAAAATTGGGTGATTAATTTTTATCAAGTAAATCATATTAGATTTGTTTTATAGTCATCTTTAATATAATCCAAGCTATTCGAGAAAAGAGTTCTAGTGATATTTAATTCATTTCTAATCTACTAAAACCCTTACTCATTCTGCTAATTTAAAACCCTAGTTTCTTAAAGACAAAATAACCCACATGACTTTCAAAGCTACCGTCATTTTGAATTTTGAAATATTTCTTCACAAGGTCAGATGAAGCTTCCTGCAAATAACGTAAAGTTTTGATTTGATCTTCAGGCGTTTTCATACGCTTCACCCAACTATCAAAATCTAATGAAAGTGTTTGTTTGTCTAAACCCACCAAATCAAAACCCGCATCTTCGATAAAATAGACCCACTCTTTCACACTATAGTTTCTTACATGACTCAGGTCTCGAATAGTTTCGATGGTCTGTAAAAACGTATCCAATATAGGCGAACTAGAACTAATAATATCTACAAAAATAACAATGCCATCAGGCTTAAGAACACGATTTACTTCCTTCATTGCAGTCGGAACATGCTGCCAGTGATGCGCAGAATATCGGCTAATGACCACATCAAACTGATGGTCGCTAAAAGGCATATCTTCAGCAATGCCCTGCTGCACAAAGATGTTTTTTAATTTACGTTGGCTAGCAGTTTTAGACACGGTGTCTAACATTTCATGAGATAAATCGTATGCAAAGACTAGATCAGCATGGGGAGCAACATTATAAGAGACATGACCACCACCACAGCCTAAATCAAGGACTACAGCATTTTCAAATTTCTGAATTTCATTAACAAATTTATTAAATTCAATACCTTCAGAGTGAGCTTGGCTGTTTAAATAGTCGAGAGATTTATTTTGATATTGTTTTTGATTTATATCATGCTGGGTGATCATAACCTTGCTCCTTCTATGTAATGGAATCACATTAAAGGAAAATTTAGATAAAAAATAATGATTAGTTTTTCTTCAATTGATAAATAAAAGTTATTATTTAATTTATTTTTATATGCCATGCCAATTAATAAAATAGATTTAAAGATTAATAAGAAATCCGCAAAGAGCACTGTTTAGTCACCCTTACTGAAACAGTGCTCTTTGCTCCATCCCAACCTCTATCCAGTAAGGTTCGATGCATAGAAATAGTGTATGTACCTTTGAATCAAAATGTTTCCTGTATTTTTTAAAATTTTTAAACATTCTCAGCATAAAAATGAAGTATATTGATTTTTATCAGAAGATTCTTCTTTGGTTTATATTTTGAACAGAACAGAATACACACTAGATCGTATAGATCGGAAAATTTTATCTGCATTGCGTGGAAATGGCCGTTTAACAGTTGCTCAACTGGCCGAAGAAGTAGGTCTTTCATCTTCTCCATGCTGGACTCGACTGAAACGTCTGGAAACTTTAAAAATTATTGAAGGATATACGGTAAACGTAAACCCAAAAGCGATTGGCATTCATGAAGTCTTTTTTATTGAAATTACTTTAGAGCGCCACGATGACGAAATGCTAGAAAATTTCAGTGAAGCATTAGCAGATATACCTGAAGTTGTAGAAGCTCACCTCGTCACAGGCGACTACGATTATCTGGTTAAAGTAGCAGTCAAAGATGCTGACCATTACGAACGATTTTTAAGAAAAAAACTTTATTCAATTAAGGGGATTCGACATACACGTTCGACCTTTGCCCTACGCCCTCTCAAATCTGCTAATACTGCCGATTTAATGTTAATTGAATAAAAAGGTTAAATACGTACAGTTAATTACTTAATTTATTGATTTTAAAATATTTACCAAGAGAAAACCTAAAAAATATAACAGATCATAGTTCTGTTATATTTTTTTTGAAAAATTCTGTATCTATGATTACAGCCTTCAATTCTTCAAAATGTAATTAATCTGAATTGGAGGCATCGCCATGAACATTTTGAAGAAAAAAAATAAGGCCAGTTTTGTATTCTTTATTATTACTCTCTACTCTTTTATTGGGTTTGGCTTAGGTTTCGTGATTTGGGAATACTTTTTAAAGGCCTAGTTTGCTCAAGAAGCGCTAACTCACCTCAGTAATAATTTCTGAAGTGATTTCTTTACTACGATGATATGCGGCCTTCATAGCTAAACGTATATCATCAGATACATTTCCTAACTCAAACATTCTGAGTGCTGATTCGGTAATCCCGTTAGCCAACGTCACCTTGCCACACAGATCTGCTGGTGGGACATTACTTTTACGGACCATTTCAACTGCACCACTAGCCGCTTGGAGTGCTAAATCTAGAGCAAATTGTTTATCAAGTCCTAAAGAAACCCCTGTCTTTATCATGCTATCTAAAATATAGAAAAAGTAAGCCGGTCCCGAACCAGATAAAGCAATAATTGCGTCTGTCTGAGTTTCCGACGGCGCCCAAAAAGTCTGCCCCGTTGCAGAATAGAGCATTTCGATTAAGTCTTTATCAAGCTGGTCCATTTGCTCTGACGCAATAAGCACATGTGTACCTGTATGCGTAAGTACAGGAGGATTTGAAATTACACGAACAATTTTTTTTGAACCAGTAAAACGATTCAAGTTAGCAATATCAATCCCTGCCATCATTGAAACAATTATTTTATTTGCTAACGCTTTTTTGAGGGGAATAAGTGTCTCTTTTAACTGTTTAGGATCTAATAACAACACCACAATTTCAGCTTTTTTTAAACCATTTTCTTTTTGATTTAAAATATTTAAATCATTAATTTTTTTCTCTTCAATCAAATGTATCTTTTCTTTTTGAAATCCTTTTAAAACTAATCCTCCTATTAACGCCAAAGCTAAATTACTACTTCCAATGAAACAAATACTAGGTTGTACTGCACTTAACATTTAAAATGTTTTCCTTTCTTAAGAGAGGCTTATAAAAAGAAATATTATCTATAATTTAATTATGAATATTGAATTAATGATGACCGTCTGAATAAAGAACCCACTTTAATAATATAAATTATTAAAATGGGTTTTGTTTTATTTGCGCAATAAATAAAACAACTTTAGCTTAAGCCTAATGTATTACTATTGTTAGTAAATACCACAAAAAAAATGTTAAGCTGTGTAACGTATACAATAGTATTGTAAAAAATTCTGTAACGAATTCTATTAAGCTTATATAAAGAATATCTATTACTTAATAGGAAAATCTTTAAACCAAATTAAGGCACGGAAGTGCTCTAGTTCAAACAACTAAAGAGTTTCTTTCTTATTCGATAAAATTCTCTCAGCTTTTCTGATTGCCTGTTGCAGATCAATCTCATCACAGACCCAGAAAGTAAAAATTTTTCCAAATAAGTGAAAATGTTGTTTTACATACTTCGAACTGTTATCAGAGTAATGCTCTTCTATCTTAAAAAAATCATTGTGATTTTCTATTTTTTGACCGTCAAAAATGCCGCCAATACAAATATCCATTTTAGTACCATACACCTAATTACTTATATTTTAACAAAAAATTTAGAAGTACTTTTAAGAGCGTATTTTTATTCTGCTTTTTATTTTAAAAATAAGTTTAATTAAAACTTATAAAAAACCCACAACATATAGTGGGTTTTCTTAAACTCTATCAAAGCACTTTAGCTTTAAACATATTCTATTTAAATAATATGTTTAAAACAACTATAGATGCCCTATCAAGTTATGAATTCTGAAGAATCACAATATTTGAAGCTTGTGGGCCTTTTTTACCCTGTACTACAGTAAACTCAACACGTTGACCTTCCAAGAGAACTTTAAAACCTTGTGTTTGGATATCGGTAAAATGAGCAAAAATATCTTTACCTTCATCAGCTGCAATAAAACCAAAACCTTTAGTTTCATTGAACCATTTTACTGTACCAGTAGTAGTAGACATATATTTATCCTAAATCTTAAAATATTATAACTTATTATTGGGGAAACCAATTTAACTAAAAAATAGACGTGAAAACTTAAATATCTGAATGAACCGAAGACTTATAAATAAAACTGCGAAAAAGAAATTTATGATGACAAGAATATTTTGTTAGTTATGCTCGACTATACACGCTTCAAAATCATTTGCAATCGATATTCAAAATAATTAAAGCGAGAAAAATTCTATGCTGTTTACATTTCGTCTTTCGTATTGATTTAATTAAAGATCTTTCAATTAAAAACTAGATATTTTAATTGAAAGAAATACATTTAATTATTTACACATTAATAGAATTTCTGTTCACCAGCAGGACGTGTCTTAAAGCGTCGGTGAAACCACATGTATTGTGTTGGGGCAATACGAATTTGGTTCTCAATAATTTTGTTTACCCTTTCAGCATCACTGACTTCACAGCCACTTGGGAAGTTGTCCAATTTTGGCTCTACTAAAACATGATATTGCGGATTACGAATGTTACCGCTTCGATAAAAATATAAAGGAACTGCCGCTGCTTTTGAGATATCCATTAGTCTACGATGGGCTGTAACTGTTGCGGCCTGAATACCAAAAAATGATGCCATTACACCTTGCTTAAGGCCAAAATCCTGATCTGGGCTATACCATATCGCATGCCCATGTTTAAGGTTTTGTATGAGCCCGCGCATATTGTCTCGAGCAATCTGATTTTTATACACTCGAGCCCGACTACGATGAATCAAAAAATCTAAAAATGGATTATTTTGTGGTCGGTAAACCACATCCATATTAAAAAATAAAGTACACGCTGCCCCACCTGCATCTAAAAGCGTACTATGGGTACCTAATAAAAGTACGCCATTTTCCTGATTATTGGTTAAGTTCTCTAATCCATCTATGTGAACACGGCTTTTAAACCAGTTTGGGCAGTACCATGCGTTTAGGGCTTCAAACACACCAGTTAAGGTGTCGACGAAAACTTGCTTGGCCTTTGTTTCAATCTGTAGAGGTGTTTTTTCAGGAAAACATGCCTGTAAATTACGTAGCGTTGTTTTTCTTCTCGAACCTAAAGATATCCATGCTATTTTTGATAAAAAATTAGCGAGGCGCCATTGAATAGCCCAAGGTAACATCGCGAATAACATCAAAATAAAAGCTAAGAACCATATACCCCAATATTTAAAAGATAAAAAGGAAAATTGAAACTCGCCAGATTTAAACTGCCGTTCATTTTTCGTCATATTATAGATTTCTTGAGGTATAGACTTAGCATACTAACACGCTCAATTTTTAAGGTTGTGTGTTTATGTTGCTTTCACTTTTATAGTTTTACTTTCCTGACCTGTTTATAAAAATCTATATTTTAAATATTTAATCTATTTAAGGCTTAAATATACATAACCTTCTGTATACACCGATTATTTTCTCATTTAAAGTAACCGCACAATCTTGCCTCAATTGATAAATAGGATATATCAGCGTGAGTGGTCTTTTAGTATTTATAACAATAGCATTTCTTACCCTATTAAGCCCAGGACCGGGAGTTTTATTTACTGTCACAAATTCAATTAACTATGGTGTTAAAACTGCTTTGTTTGGAATAAGTGGTTTAATTATTGGTATGTTTGTGATTGCTGTAATTTCTGCCAGCGGTGTAGGACTTATTATTACCAGTAACCCTACTATTTTTACGGTTTTAAAGTTTATTGGTGCATTTTATTTAATGTATCTCGGATATAAAAACTTCACTAAAAAACTTGCAACCCAAGATTTAATGACCGATCAACAAACCGATAAAGCTGTAAGTAAATCTAAATTGTTTTATCAGGGCCTATTCGCATCTTTGCTTAATCCTAAAACAATCGTATTTTTTATTGCTCTTTTCCCTCAATTTATCGATATAAAGAAAGAAATTTTAAATCAGTTTTTAATTCTATCTTTAACCTTTTGTTTGATTGGTTTTTTAATTCATCTAGTCTATGCAAATTTCTCTTCAATTTTTAAAGAAAAGATGTTGGCTGGAAATAATTTTTCTATACTCAATAAAATCAGTGGAGCTATTTTCTTTCTACTTGCCATTTTACTCATCGCACAATAAATCATTGCTTTAAGAATTATGCTTTAAAAGCCTTAACTCATATTTAGACTTTTAAAGCATTTCGATGATTCAGCATATTTTTATCTAATTACAATTTTTACAACGATACCCTGTTTAAGATCCAACCATAAAAGAAGACTTCATAATTTGGGTTCTTCTCTGTAATTTCGATATAGTGCTGCCCTTGCATAATATTTAAAACGCGTACCAATACCTTTTCTCCCTCTTTATTACGTCTTTTTAAGTACATAGCTAGTGCTTGCAAAGTAAGAGGTCCGTACTGACCATCTACCACAAGATTTGGCCAATCTTCCTTCCCCTGCTTATTCAGCAGATTTAAAGCACGCTGTAATAAAGGCTTTGTAAAATTGACGCCACAATTTATAGCTGTATCCAGTAACTCTTCTGCAATAACTGGGCTAATCGCATTAATTTGGTCAAACTGGGGTTCAAGCCAATATTTTTGCTTATAAATAGATTTGGCGACGCTTAATGGCAAGTCTTGCATATTGCCTTGATATCCGTTCGATCGAGCGACTGCCTCTGTAATGCCAAATTTAGTCGCATGGCCATGATCTGATGGATGATTAACATATCCGCCTTCTCGGCTGATAACTGTTTCTAAGTATTGGTCGATATTCATTTTATTCTACCTATATATTTAAAACTGTCTTTAACTATTTTGAAGATCATCTTTTGCTTTTTTTAGGTCTTTGATGACCTCTAAAATCGTTTTACCTTCTTGTTTATTGATGAAGTTAAATATCCATCTCACAATAGCCCAGCCCGGTAAACCACAGATAAAGAAGAATCCAGATAGGGTGATCATTCCCCAAATATCGGATACCCATTCATGCAGGTTCCATTTCATAATAATGAATGAGCCGCCTGTCAGGCTTGAAACTACTGTACAGATGAGAGCAACAATCCATTCTTGTGGAGAACGAGGGAAACGCATCATTAATACGACTGCGACAACTAAGCTGACTGCTAGAGCCACCATAATTGCAATACTATAAAAATTTAAAAATGTGGCTAACCCACTGCTAGAAACTGTTTCCATGACTTTGTCCTGCGCTAAAGGGTAAAACTTAAAAACTCAACACGTTGACCAGCTTGCGGTTTTCAATGTTTATTAATACCCTTCGTTTTCTTTATTACAGTCAATAAAAAACACTAACGCTTTAAAGCTGCGCTAAATTGCAAGACGAACTTATCCTTGACCCCATTTATTTCAGGGGTCCGAGAAAAAATGTTTGTATGCTAAAGCCTGTTAGTGTGCACCGTTTAAGGCTTGTTCAATCAACTCAATCACTGTGATTGCACCAATCGCTTTTTGCATAGAGACTTGATCATCGAATTCGAATGCTTCATCTTCAAGCTCATTTACAATCTGCTTGGCCTCCTCAAGTGCCCTTTTTATTTTTTGTACCTTATATTTGTTTACGTCTTTGGCAATTGTTGGGATATACCCTCCACGTTTTGCATTTTTAAGTTGTTTAGCTCTGTTCTGCATTACTGTAGTCATTCACTATCTCCAACTCAACTTACTCGTTAATAAGGCGTCTTTATCGTTTGTTATTCTTGAGGTTTTGATACATTCTTTGAGCAATATAGCTAAGCTATGGCTTCAAATATGTGTTCGAAACGTTTCAACGAGTACAACAAGCTTAAAGAACCAAACAAATTACTTTTAAGACATTAATTTATAAACAAATATTTCCTTTTTCTAAAATGTAAAAAAGTATTAAATTTTTTGGAATTAAACTTTTTACACACCTTAATTTTTTGACCAAAAAGTTCATATAAAGCTTTGCCGTATATCGGAAACTTTTGTTAGGCCTCACAATCTTTGTTAAATTCTTCATGTTCTTGATACCCTTTATCGACGAACATTAAGCCTGATCCACGGAATCGGGCTTTTTTTTATTCCAATTTTTGTTTTGATAGCCTGTTTGCAAATAATAATTGAGCTATCTCCCTTTTATTCTGCTACCTATAGAAACAAAATAAATTTAGCTTGTATCTCAAAGTTTTGATAAAGCGATAAATAGTGACTTAGACACCTCTTAAATTTCTCTACTCATCTTGAGATATAACTGATATTATAACTATAGTTATTATTAGTCAATAACTATAGTTGTTTTACTAGATATAACTTAAGTTATATATTTGTTATAAGTTTACTGGTGTAACCATTATGGCTCTTAAAGACCGTTTAAAAGACTCTAGAATTAAAGCCAAAAAAACTCAGGCTGAAGTGGCAGAAGCTGTAAAGATGTCGCAACCCGCCTATCAGGCTTTAGAGTCAGGGAAAAATTTAAAATCTGCATTTCTTCCTTTAATTGCCCAATTTTTAGGAGTAGATGGTTATTGGTTAACGACGGGGAATACTGAAGATTCTTTTAGAGAAAGTGATGTATTTAGCCCGACTGTAGTGAGTGCAGAATCTACCGATCAGTATGTTTGGATTGAAGTTGTAGAAGCTAACTTTTCTTGCGGGACAGGTGAATCTATTGAATTTCACTTTGATGCTATTAATGGAAAAATTCCATTCCCTGCTTCATTCTTTAAAGAAAAACGCGTTGCTCAAGAATGCATGCGTATTATTAAAGCTAAGGGCGATAGCATGACAGATTACATTAAAGATGGAGATTTGGTAGGTATTGATATCTCACAGACTGAAGTCATTGATGGCGAGATTTATGCGGTTTACTTTGCGGGAGAAGGAATGATCAAACAGATTTTTAAAGAAGCAGATGGTTCTTTAATTTTGCATAGCTTAAATGAAAAATTTAGAGACCGACGCGTGACAGAAGAGAACGGTAAAAACTTTAAGGTTATGGGGCGCCAGTTCTGGCGAGCAGGCTAATTGGGTTATTAAATATAATTAAAATAATACGATAATCTTTTTTAATCACTTCAACCTTTTTATAACTTTAATTATTTATATAACCTATAGACATAAAAAAACCTATCTCCTTTAAAAGAGATAGGTTTTCTCGCTTTATTACCATGGTTTTATCAACAATATGTATTTAAACGATAAAGTTGATTAAATCCGGTATAGAAGCTTTTACCATCTTGGTTTAACTCAATTTCTTCACCAGACTGAAGTTGAATTTTTTTACCAACTTCGACCCAACGATATCCATCGAGAGAGTTTTGTTTACGCACATGAGGAACAATCCTCACATTAATTTCGTTGCCATTTACGGCTGTGGCGATGTGCCACTCATTTACTATATTCACAATCATTCACTCATCACTGAGCTCATGTGATTTTACGGTATGTAATTAGAACGCTAGATTTAGGGTATGGACAGTTCGTCTAGAATTTAATATTTAGCTTTATATAGGGTTATTTATAAGCTAATTGCTTTTCATAATTTTCGTATTATGAAAAGTGGTACATCACAGAGCATAATATTTTGGATGCGGGAGTCGGATTTGAACCAACGACCTTCGGGTTATGAGCCCGACGAGCTACCAGACTGCTCCACCCCGCAATTGGAAGTAAGCTTTATACGCTCATATATTTTATAAAGCAAACTTTATTTTTTAATCGGTTGTAATTATTAACAATTCTCTTTCTATTATTTTTTCATTTTAACCATTCAGTCTAAATTCACATATCAATTTCAATTTTTAATTCTTTAAATTGTTGTATTTATTTTAAATAGAACCCGATATTCATAGACAACAATTGCCTTGGTTGGATGGCTTTTATACTATCTAGATTGGTCCTTTAATTTTTAGTTCGTATGTCTGAACCTCAGTTTTCCCTTAGTGAATATCTCGGCACAGTTCAGGAAGTCATACGTGTGGCTTTTGATGAGCCAGTTTGGGTAAAAGCAGAAATTCGAAATTTAAATATTAAGGGCGGTCATTACTATTTAGAACTCGCAGAAAAAGATGCAGAGACTGATAAAGTTATTGCCAGCTGTAAAGCTACGATCTGGAAATTTTCAGCGAGTAAAATTGTTTTAAAGTTCGAACGTGAAACTGGGATTGAGATTTCAAGTGATTTAAATGTACTCATCAAAATTAGAGCACGTTTTGATCCTCAATATGGATTTTCGGTCAATATTGAAGAGATTGACTCAAGCTTTACATTGGGTGAAATTGCTAAACGTTATCAGCAAATTATTGAACGACTTACTCAAGAAGGTTTAATCCATAAAAATAAACTTCTTCCCACTCCTTTTGATATTCAAAATGTTTTAGTAATTGCCCCTCAAAATGCTGCGGGCCTCGGTGACTTTAAAAAAGATGCAGATGCTCTTGAGCGAAATAGGGTTTGCCATTTTGTGTATCACACCGCTACTTTTCAAGGAAACACGGCTGCAACCAGTTTGATTGAATCCTTAGGTTCAGGTTTAAGACAATGGGCCAGCACGTTTAACTTTCCACCTGATTTAATTGTGATTATTCGCGGTGGTGGATCGGTGAATGATTTAGCTTATTTAAATGACTATGAACTTGCCGCCCTACTTTGCAAACGTAGTGTACCCATTTGGGTAGGCATCGGGCATGAAAAAGACCGTACAATTCTTGATGAAATTGCTCATCGCTCATTTGATACACCAAGTAAAGTGATTGCTGGTATTCGAAACCACATTGTTGAACGCGTACAAGAAGCTGTAGATAGTCTACAAACGATTAAGCTACTTTCTCAGCATCAAATCACGACCTATCAAAACAAGAATGATCAACTGCTTCATCACATAAAATCTTCGGCACAGAGTCAACTTAGCTCGGCCCATCGTTTGCTTGACCAGATGAAAGAACGTATTCAGTTTAGCTCACAGCAACAAGTTAAATTTTCATTAGCCCAAATCGAATCTTTGATGAAAGAAATCCTTTTGCAAAACCCGAAACAGGTTCAAGCCAAGGGCTATGCAATTGTGAGATCAGAAGGTAAAGCGATTCGCTCTATACATCAAATTTCAAGCCCCGCCATTGCTATTGAGATGCAAGATGGTGTGGTTGAAGCCAACATTACGCAGGTAATTCCAAATGAAGAATGAAGAGTTAACGTTTAAAGATGGTCATGACATTTTGAAGAAAAATGCCGAATTATTAGAATCTCAAGAAAGCCCAGATATTGATAATTTAATGAAAATTGTTGAAGAATCTATTACGGCTTATAAAGCATGTAAGTCACGTATTGAAGCCGTTCAACAAGCTTTAGATGAGACATTCAAAGAATAAAAAAAGCCCACTCCTACTTCTCATTGAAGGAATGGGCTTAGTGAAATCCACTTAATCCTGAAATGCAAAAATGTGGATTAGGTCACATTTTTACACAAGCATAGTCCCATAACCATTTTAGATGTTCAATATTTTAATTGTGTCTATACGTTAGTTTGGCTTAATTTTCACCACTTCTTAAATAAAACGAGTTCTATTAAGACCCTACCAAACACAAACTCTACTCATGGTTATTGTTAAATTTAATTTAAGAGTTATTCCTCACTGAATGGACCAATTAACTGATAAATTTTGCCGTCTTTAGGGTTTTCATAGAGCAAATCCATATTGGGTAAAATAATATCGTCATTAATTTCAATATGTTCAACGCTTTTATGAAGCTCAAGCGCATGGTCATTCATGGGTCTAACTTTTGCCAAAGCAATTGATTCTTTATCAAACTGGTCCTTGATAATTACTTTTAATCTTTTCATAAAAATCTCCTGAAAAATAAATTTTTTAATATAAATAATGGGTTAAGTTTAAAATGAGCTAATCGCAGAATAGCCGATTGGCATCGCAAAAAAAGTTAAAATAAATGCAGCCGTACGTTGTAAATTACGTTGGTTTAACCAAGTTACTTTGTTTGAAATTAATACGGTTCCAAAAGCAATCCATAAAAATGCAATGGGTGTAATTAATGATAAAAAAATAGCAATATGCACAAAATAAACGTGAAGCACTTCCCATGCTGCATGTGGAAAAATAGCAGAAGCAAAGAGTAAAGCTTTAGGATTTAAAAGTGTTGCAACAAATAAAGCCTTAGGTGTAATCAGTGGGGCGTCTAATTTGATGTCATTTGTTGATGTTATCCAAAGTTTAAATGCAAGGTAGAGAATAAAAGTTGCACTTATTAACTTTAATAAGGCAGGAAGCCAAGGAATAAAATGTGAAACTGACTCAAGCAAAACACCCCATGAAGTAATTGCAATAAGATAACCCATCACTTCAGCAGGAATAAGTTTAAGAGACTGCTTCACCCCTGCTTGTATTCCAGCCGAGGCTAACAATGTATTTGTTGGGCCTGGAGTCAACAAAATGGTGACCACAAGTCCAATAAACATAAATGACACCATAGGCAACGAACTCTTTAGTTATGCTAGGCGAAATATGTCAAAAAGGAATATCTATTGTCGACATAATGGTTGTAACAAGAAATATTGAATTTTATTTTTTTAATTTTAAAACAAATAATTAACTCCACCTGACTACAAATTCACTTACTATTTCAATAATTTTAAATATGCAAAATCGATCACACAAATATAGAATAAGTACAATTTTTTTCTGCTTGCTAAACAACTAAATTAAGTTTTTTTTACAGAAAATAAGCCGTTATTTTTAATATTTAGTTCTTATTCAGCTTATTTAATAAACGCTTTTTTCTGACTTGAAATTTAAAAATTGATCAATATATAAACAACTAGAAGTCGTGATTTTACTGAATATGATGTCCCATTCCCCATCAATTCTTTGATTGTCGCTTTCATCAAATAAATCAGATGATGGAGGATGCATGATGAATGCTTATGTTCGCCCTCATCCAGATGGTTTTAAATCTTTTTTAGGCAAGAATCAGAAAACTGGACTCTACATTGTACGAGTTGGTTGGACGGTTTATGAAATGAATGGCAATGGTTCTGTGCTATACATTGTCAAAAATGAAGATACGATTCCGTTGGATGTAGAAAAGTTTAAAACTGATCGTCCCAAAATTTATGCTGCTCTTCTAAGTGAAGTTCAGTTTCAACGCAAGAAACAACTCGCGATTGATCTCCAGCAATCAAACATCCCTTCTTATGACCGTAAAGCCTACAAAAAACGGCGTGGCTTTATTAACTCTTAAGTGAAGGTATTTACTTTAAACTCATATAGAAAAAGCACCCTTAGGTGCTTTTTCTTTTAACGACCTGTTGTAATTAATACAAGCATACTCAGTATTAAAGTACTTAATGATCGTTTGCAATGTATGTGGACTTCATGCTCAGCTCCGTGAGCATATTGATTAACGTTTTCCATTTCGTGTGCCCTTAAAGTTCACACTGATAATCTGCCCAATTTTCACACAATAAGAAATTAGCCAAAAGTATTATATGCAATTAAATTTAACACAATCCTTAAATTTAAATCCCCTCTTAACATGAACAATTATGAGCGTTTTAACTAAAAACTGGATGTAACATTCTACTACGAGGTTAATTATGTATTAGCGATTTGTAGACCTTTCATCTCAAACAGCCATGCCTTAAAAATGATCTTCTAAAATAGGAAATATAACGATATTCCATTTTTTAATAATAGTCTTCGACAGGAGAACTTTTATGGAAATTCAACGAGAAACCAACTCTTCTTTATTTTGTAATGCCTCTACCTCAATTCAAGCATGTATTGAATGTATGATTGCTTGTAAAACTTGTGCAGCTGCATGTTTACAAGAAGAACATGTTCATATGATGCGTGAATGTATTAAGCATTGCATGACATGTGTAGAAACCTGCCAACTTTGTACGTCTTTAGAACTAAGAAACTCTGAACTAGCAGAATCAGCCATGCAACTTTGCGCAAATGCATGTCAACTTTGTGCAGCGGAATGTAGCAAACATGAGCATGAACATTGTCAGATCTGTGCGAAAGCATGTTTAGCCTGTGCTCAAGCTTGTCTTGCCTATCGTGCTTAAATAATTTTCCAGATGTAAAGCCTACGCGTCTTTAGATCGTAGGCTGATTAAAATATTTTAAATAACAACGAATTATATATTTATTATTTAAGGAATACTTTTTTATAGGCATAAAAAAAACCCGCATCTTGGGGAAAATGCAGGCTCTTAGATCTCCCACAACGACCATGAGTTCATTATTAAACTTGAACTTTAAACCGTTAACTAAATGTACCGTTAATTAAAATAAAAATCAATACAGAATAGTCTGTATATTTCAATTTTTTTATGATTTTTACATTACTTTTTCATAAATAGTTTAAAAATATAAGATATTTTTAAATGAGAAATAGCTTTTTAAAAGACATTAAAAAAGCCCGTTTCACGGGCTTTTCTGCAACGGTGAGCAAGTTAAGATTTGTGTCTATCCATCTCTTAGTTTGCTCTTTGCTAGCTATATGTAAGGTCTTATCGTATCTTTTGCCCTGTCCCAAGTTTCCCTGTGGATCGAGGAGATATTACGATTACCTTAGGTACAGTTATAGCACATTATTTATTCATGACTAGTCTTGTTCACGTTTTTTTACAAATGAATAAAATACGATCTAACCTTAATATTTAAGGGTTTTCTATCCCATTTGGATATTGGCGAGCGGTATCACAAATTGGATACCACTTCACTTGTGAATTGACAAAAG
This sequence comes from Acinetobacter sp. GRABPA_MV_2, assembly GCF_056725885.1. Lineage (NCBI taxonomy): Bacteria > Pseudomonadati > Pseudomonadota > Gammaproteobacteria > Moraxellales > Moraxellaceae > Acinetobacter > Acinetobacter sp. GRABPA_MV_2. Next base: position 20,047 of record NZ_JBWZNA010000023.1, on the reverse strand, counting down.
CATGAGAGATGACTGGCGTCGATATTTCTTCATTAATAAGTCCTACCCTTAGGCGTACCACTTCTGGCTTATCTAGACGTTCACTCCAGATCGGTGAACCACAAGTTTTACAGAACACTCTCTTTTTATTAGGCGATGCAAAATAAGCCTGTAAAAGATTTTCACCCTGCACAATGTTTAAATCACTTTTTTGTACTTGAGTGATGGCAGCAAAAGCAGCCCCTTGTGCTTTTTGGCATTGCTTACAATGACAAACCATGATGGGTTCTAATTCGACATTAATGCACAGTTGAACGCCATTACAAAGACAAGAAGCAGTATAAGCCATGATTTTTCCTTTTTATTTTAATGAAACTTAGCTTACACCCACACCTTTTTCAATGTGATCTAAGATGGCACAAGAAGCCTGTTGGTCGCCACAGCAATCATCAGCAGAAGCCTGCAAAATATTGACCATTTCTTGGAGATGGGCAATTTTTTGTTTTAATTCGGCAATGTGTTTTACAGTTAAGGCTTTCACCTCTGCACTATGCCGATCGGTATTTTTCCAAAGCGAAATGAGTTCTTTCATCTGTTCGGATGAAAAACCTAACTCTCGAGCATGCTTTAAAAAGTTTAAAGTTTTCAGGTCTGTTTCTGAATAAATGCGATAGCCAGAAGCAGAACGCTGAGCTGCTTCAAGTAAACCGATTTCTTCATAGTAGCGAATCATTTTCGCCGAAATGCCCGAATGTTTGGATGCCTGACCGATATTCATCTCACACCTCAAATACTAAATTTGGTTTAAGACCTGCTGTCATGATCTTAAACCAAAAGTTGATTTGCAGCACGCTTACTCTACTGGCGCATGAAAACGTTTTAAGCGTAATGCATTGCCTAAAACAAAGACAGAAGAAAGTGCCATCGCGCCTGCTGCAAACATCGGTGAAAGTAACACACCAAATGCTGGATAAAGTGCACCTGCTGCAATTGGAATTAGAGCAACGTTATACACAAATGCCCAGAACAGGTTTTGACGTATGTTTCGCATGGTTGCTTTACTTAATGCAATTGCGTTCGGTACGCCTTTTAAACTACCTGACATCAATACAACATCGGCAGCTTCAATGGCAACATCTGTTCCTGTACCAATGGCTAAGCCAACATCTGCTTGCGCCAAGGCTGGTGCATCATTAATACCATCGCCTACGAAAGCCAAACGACCATATTGTTTTTGTAGTTGGCGAACTGTATCAACTTTGCCTTCGGTTAAAACCTCTGCCACAACTTCATCAATATTCAGCTTTTTAGCAATCGCTTGCGCCGTATGACGGTTGTCTCCTGTAATCATGGCAACCTTGAGACCTAATTGATGCAAGGCCTCAATCGCAGCATAGGTTGTTTCTTTAATTGGGTCTGTCACGGCAATAATTGCAGCAAGCTTTTGATCGATGGCGACATACAGCGGTGTTTTGCCTTCTTCACCTAATTGAGCAGCAATCGCTTGGAATGAGTTGGTGTCTAAACCAAGTTGATGCATATAACGATCTGCGCCAATTTGTACTTTTTGACCTGATACTTCAGCCTCAATACCTGAACCGGTAATCGAGTTAAATGCTGTTACGGGTAATAAGTTTAAGCCTTCGCTTTCTGCTGCTTGAACAATCGCGAGGGCAATTGGGTGTTCAGACTTGGCTTCGACTGAAGCAACTAAAGTTAGCACTTGTTCACGTTCAAAACCTGATTGCACATTAAAGTCTGTCAGTGTCGGTTTACCCTCGGTCAGTGTGCCCGTTTTATCAACGGCAACGACCTTCGCTTCTTGCAAAAGCTGCAAAGCTTCACCTTTACGGAACAAGACACCTAACTCAGCACCACGTCCAGTACCGACCATAATAGAAGTTGGCGTTGCAAGCCCCATCGCACAAGGACAAGCAATAATTAGTACCGCAACAGCATTCACTAAACCAAAAGTCAGCGCAGGCTCTGGCCCAAAAATAAACCAAACCAAGAAAGTAATTGCAGCAATTAACATCACTACAGGTACAAACCACATGGTGACTTTATCGACTAAACCCTGAATCGGAAGTTTAGAACCTTGAGCTTGTTCAACCATGCGAATAATTTGTGAAAGTACAGATGAGCTACCCACTGCGGTTGCCCGAATGTTTAGAGTACCGTTCTGGTTGACTGTACCACCGACCACCTGATGCCCTACTATTTTTTCAACAGGAACAGGTTCACCCGTAATCATAGATTCATCAATGTAGCTATGCCCTTCAATCACTTCACCATCGACAGGTACACGTTCACCCGGACGAATTTCTACAATAGTTCCACTAACCACGTCGGCAACAGCAACTTCCACCACTTGACCGTCACGCTGAATACGAGCAGTTTTTGGCTGCATTCCAACTAAATGTTGAATCGCTTGTGAAGTACGTCCTTTAGCTTTGGCTTCAAAATATCGCCCAAGTAAAATTAAACTAACAATTACAGCCGCTGCTTCAAAGTAAACATTGACCGTACCTTGTGGTAACACATGCGGCATAAAGGTTGCTACGACTGAGAAACTGTAGGCTGCCAAAGTTCCAACAGCCACCAGCGAGTTCATATCTGGTGCCAAACGCCATAAGGCCGGAATTCCTTTTTGATAAAAACGGCGACCAGGAAAAATGAGGACTAATGTGGTCAAAGCAAACTGTAAAAGCCAGCTATTGTATTGACCAATGGTGTGCATGACCCACATGTGAAAAGCTGGAATGAGATGTGAACCCATTTCCAAAATAAACACAGGTAAGGCCAACACAATCGAAATGATCAAATCTTTTTTAAGCTGATCTAACTCTGACGCTTTTTTGTCGAGCTGCTCATCTTGATTTTTTTCAGATGCTTTCGCGTCGTAACCTGCTTTTTTAACAGCACGAATTAAGTCTTCAACATTGACTGAGGAATCTGCCTGCACCCAAGCCTGCTCTGTTGCTAAGTTGACAGTCGCTTCTTGAACACCGTCTACTTTTTTAAGGGCTTTTTCTACACGTGCAACACAAGATGCACAAGTCATGCCCTCAATGGACAACTCTATTGGTGCGGCTTTTGGAACATCATATCCTGCTCGTTCAACTGCTTTAACCAGTGCTTCGCGCTGAATCGGTTGATTTGAATAAACAACCGCTTTTTCTGTTGCCAAATTAACGTTGGCAATTTCTACATTTTCAACTTTCTTAAGTGCTTTTTCGACACGACCTACACATGAGGCACAAGTCATGCCTTCAATTGGAAGTGTTTCACTATATGCTGGCAATTTTGTGTTTTTTGAGTCCATCAAACACCTCTGCAAATCTGCAAAATTTAATATTCTGTAGTGAGCATACAGATTCCCATCATGGGAAGGTCAAGCATATTTTTTTAAAAAATTGGTCTTGACCTTACAATCATGACAAGGTTTAGACTCAGTGTTATCCAAACAAACATCTCATTCTTGATGGAGTATGAACATGAAACTACTTATTGAAAATATGACTTGTGGTGGCTGCGCCCGTGGAGTGACTGCGACGATTCAAGATATCGACCCAAATGCAAAAGTAGATGTAGATTTAGCAACCAAAATCGTGACTGTTGAAAGCAGTGAAAGCATCGATAAAATTACCGAAGCACTTGAAGAAGATGGTTTCCCAGCGAAAGTGCAATAAGATATAAAACTGCATAGCTTCATCCTTTGAGGCTATGCACTTCCATTATTTAAAAATCGACACCATTTGAATCATCTATCGGGTTCTGATCTAGTGTAAAAACCGTCCGTTGATAAGGTATCCCTTCTAAGTCATAAACCTGATAAATACAATCAAACAGTGACTGTAAATCTTCACTTCGGTCCATTGCCCGTGCAGTAATAAAAATTGGGCTGACCGCGCCGTTATCTAAAATTGGAATATAGTTTAGGTGTGGAAATCGAATGGTATCGGCACTTGCTGGAATAATGCAAATCCCTTCTCCCGCTGCCACTAAGCCCAAAGCCAACTGAATCTCTCGTATTTCATGCATATTTTTTGGAACCAAACTATGTTCGGCAAAAATATTCAAAAGCTGGGTCGAAAAATTGGGTTTCGGTGAAGTGGGATACATAAACATCTTTTCATCAATGAGATCGGCCAGATATACCCCTTCCGTGCGCTGTGCAATTGGATGGCTGGTATGTGCTGCCACTACCAAACGCTCTTTACGTAAAAGAATTCGTCTCACAGCAGGATCACTAATTCTTAAACGTCCAAATCCAACATCAATACGTCCTTCTTTTAATGCCTGTAGCTGTTCGGTTGTGCTTAATTCCATGAGCTGAATATTCAGATGGGGTTGCTGTTGGCGAAATAAATAAATAATTCGAGGCAGCAAACCATAGAGTAAAGACCCAACAAAACCAATGGTCATACTTCTTTCGATGAGACCAATACGCTTGGTCATACTTTTTATTTCTTCAGCATTCGACAAAAGTTTAACGGCGTGCTGATAAAAGAAATGCCCTGCTTGTGTGGTTTGTAAAGGGCGGCTTCCACGCTCAAACAGTTGAATGCCAAGCTCGCTTTCCAGATTTTGAATCTGTCTACTCAAAGGTGGTTGAGCAATAAATAGTTTTTCGGCAGCCTTTGTAAAGCTCTGCTCTTCAACAACCGCAACAAAATACCGTAAATGTCTTAGTTCCATAAGGTTTCCATACCTTTAAGATATAAAAAAATGCAAATTCAGTCTTAGACACAGTTTAACCATTCTTTTAAGGTATATACAAGCAACAAACCGATGAAGTGATGAATTGCTTTATGAACAAGCCTTTTGCCAATCTTCCAGTTATTCATCTTCATCAATTCACGGTTAAACACTCAGCGCACTCATGCGCTTCATTGAAAATATTAGGATATCAAGACCTTGTAGATCGTAGCTAAGGCCTTGGTGACTTCCACACTTTTGGAAAGTCGGAGAACGGACATGCCACGTATTCCTGTAATCAATACTAGCCATCTTGACCGTATTGATGAATTACTTGTCGATAACATCGATACAGGTGAATTTAAACTTCATCGCTCAGTGTTTACTGACGAAGCTCTTTTTGACCTCGAAATGAAATATATCTTCGAAGGCAATTGGGTTTACTTAGCACACGAAAGCCAAATTCCAAACAATAATGACTACTACACTACTCATATTGGTCGTCAGCCTGTCATTATTGCACGTAACCGTAACGGCGAACTCAATGCCATGATCAATGCGTGTTCACACCGCGGAGCACAACTTTGCCGTTACAAACGTGGTAATAAAGCAACGTATACTTGCCCTTTCCACGGCTGGACCTTTAATAACTCAGGTAAATTGCTTAAGGTTAAAGATCCAAGTGAAGCAGGCTATTCTGACTGCTTTAACCAAGAAGGCTCACATGACCTTAAAAAAGTGGCTCGTTTTGAGAGCTACAAAGGTTTCTTATTTGGTAGCTTAAATCCCGATGTTCCTTCACTTGAAGAGTTCTTGGGTGAAACCACCAAAATCATCGACATGATTGTTGACCAGTCTGAACATGGTTTGGAAGTTTTACGTGGTTCATCTACGTATACTTATGAAGGCAATTGGAAACTCACTGCTGAAAATGGTGCCGACGGTTACCACGTTTCTGCTGTTCACTGGAACTACGCAGCAACGACCCAACACCGTAAAGAAACTCAAGCTGCCGATAACATCCGTGCGATGAGTGCAGGTTCTTGGGGTAAACAAGGCGGTGGCTCGTATGGCTTTGAAAATGGCCACATGTTGCTTTGGACACAATGGGCAAACCCAGAAGACCGTCCAAACTTCCCGAAAGCAGACGAATACACCGAAAAATACGGCGAAGCCATGTCGAAATGGATGATTGAGCGTTCACGTAATCTTTGTCTCTATCCAAATGTTTATTTGATGGATCAGTTTGGTTCGCAAATTCGTGTACTTCGCCCACTTTCGGTTAATAGAACCGAGGTCACCATTTATTGTATCGCGCCTAAAGGCGAAGCGCCTGAAGCTCGTGCACGTCGTATACGTCAATATGAAGATTTCTTCAATGCTTCAGGTATGGCAACACCAGACGATTTAGAAGAATTCCGTGCTTGTCAGGCAGGCTACGCAGGTATTGCTCTTGAATGGAATGACATGTGTCGTGGTTCAAAACATTGGATTTATGGACCAGACGATGCAGCGAACGAAATCGGTTTAAAACCCATGTTAAGCGGGATTAAAACTGAGGATGAAGGCCTGTATCTGGCCCAACATCAATATTGGTTACAAACCATGAAACACGCGATTGCATCAGAGAAAGAAATTGCTGATCAGGGAGAAACAGCATGAGTGCTCAAGACAAAGCAACTTTAGAAAATATTGCTCAGTTTCTCTATCGTGAAGCTCGCTTTTTAGATGATGAACAATGGGATGACTGGCTTGAATGCTATGCACCAGAAGCTTCATTCTGGATGCCAGCTTGGGATGATGACGATAGATTAACTGAAGATCCTCAATCTGAAATTTCACTTATTTATTATCCAGACCGTCAAGGTTTAGAAGATCGCGTGTTCCGCATTAAAACCGAGCGCTCATCTGCAACCATGCCGGACACACGCACAAGCCACAATATTGCCAACGTTGAAGTTCTCGATCGCGACGGCGACAAAGTTACTGTGCGCTTTAACTGGAATACCTTGAGTTTCCGTTACAAGACAAATTACAGCTATTTCGGTATGTCACGTTATGTGATCGATTTTTCAGGTGATCAACCAAAAATCTTGAGCAAGTATGTCGTTTTGAAAAATGACTACATCAATCAAGTCATTGATATTTACCACCTTTAAGACATACCCCCTCAGTTAAACGGACTGTTGGCTGAGGGTAAAAGATTCAAATATTTTGTAGGATACATGCCATGTCAAACCACAATGTTGCACTTCAATTTGAAGATGGTGTTACACGTTTCATTAACGTAGCTCAAGGTGAAACCCTATCTGACGCAGCCTATCGCCAAAAAATTAATATTCCTTTGGATTGCCGTGATGGTGCATGTGGAACTTGCCGCGCATTTTGCGAATCCGGTAGTTATGACATGCCAGAAGAAACCTATATTGAAGATGCATTAACCCCTGAAGAAGCTGAGCAAGGCTATATTCTTGCTTGCCAATGTCGCCCAACTTCCGATGCGGTATTCCAAATTCAAGCCTCATCAGATGTCTGTAAAACAGAAATTCATAGCTTCCAAGGTACCTTAGCCCGCGTTGAAAACTTATCAGACTCAACCATCACTTTTGACATTCAACTTGATGAAGGTCAACCAGATATTCATTTCCTTGCAGGTCAATACGTCAACGTTGCGATTCCAGAAACTGGCGAAACCCGTTCATATTCATTTAGCTCAAAACCAGGCAACCGTTTAACGGGTTTTGTAGTCCGTAATGTACCGAACGGCAAAATGAGTGAATTCTTAAACAAGAATGCCAAAGCCGGCGACAAAATGACATTTACAGGTCCATTCGGTAGCTTCTACTTACGTAATGTAGCGCGTCCAGTGCTAATGCTTGCAGGCGGTACTGGTATTGCCCCATTTATGTCGATGTTACAAGTGCTTGAAGAAAAAGGTTCAGAACAGCCTGTTCGTTTAGTCTTTGGTGTCACCAATGATTTTGATTTGGTGGCTCTAGAAAAACTCAATGAATTGCAGGCGAAATTCCCATGGTTTGAATATCGAACTGTAGTTGCAAGCCCTGAGAGTAACCATGAACGCAAAGGCTATGTCACTGGTCATATTGAAAGTGAATGGTTAAACGGTGGCGACGTCGATGTTTATCTATGTGGTCCAGTTCTAATGGTAGAGGCTGTACGTGGCTGGTTAGAAACTGAAAATATCAAACCTGCTAATTTCTTGTTTGAAAAATTCTCTGCAAACTAACTTAAGGTGGAGAAGTTATCTATGTCAAACCGTCAAAGATTTACCGATAAAGTGGTGATTGTCACAGGTAGTGCCCAAGGTATTGGCCGTGGCGTAGCACTACAAGTTGCAGCTGAAGGCGGCCAAGTCATCATGGCTGACCGCTCTGAATATGTTGAAGAAGTTCTCAAAGAAATTCAGAGCGCAGGCGGTGATGCTGTCACGATTAATGCCGACCTTGAAACCTATGCAGGCGCGCAAGCGGTAGTTGCAAAAGCCATCGAACACTATGGTCAGGTAGATATCCTGATTAATAATGTGGGTGGCGCGATCTGGATGAAACCTTTTGAAGAGTTTTCCGAAGAAGAGATCATTAAGGAAGTGAATCGCTCGTTGTTTCCAACGTTATGGTGTTGTCGTGCCGTTTTACCCGCCATGATTAAGCAACAATCGGGTGTTATTGTAAATGTCTCTTCAATTGCAACCCGTGGTATTAATCGTATTCCCTACTCGGCATCTAAAGGTGGGGTAAATGCTCTAACGGCATCGCTTGCTTTTGAACATGCCAAAGACGGAATTCGAGTCAATGCTGTTGCGACCGGTGGAACTGAAGCACCACCTCGCAAAGTACCACGCAATGCCAACCCGTTAAGTCAAAATGAAAAAGACTGGATGCAGCAAGTGGTTGATCAAACAATAGATCGAACATTTATGGCCCGTTATGGCACAATTCAAGAACAAGTCAATGCAATTTTATTTCTTGCATCAGACGAAGCATCATATATGACTGGCTCGGTTATTTCAGTCGGAGGTGGAGATCAGGGTTAACCCTGATCTTTTTGCATGATTGGGTAAATAACATGATTTGCATGGAGGCAATCACACATGGCAACCCTGTTAAAGACATTAAAAAATGACTGGTCCATATCAGCAACAGTTGCTGGCTTTCTTGCGGTTTTAATTTCTTACTCAGGCCCACTGATTATTTTTTTCCAAGCTGCTCAGCGTGCCCATGTCTCAACCGATATGATGGTGTCATGGATTTGGGGAATTTCAATTGGTGCCGCCGTTTCAGGTATTTATCTTTCGATTAAATATAAAACGCCTATCATAACCGCATGGTCAGCACCAGGCACTGCCCTGTTAGTTACTCTATTTCCAAATGTCTCATTGAATGAAGCAGTAGCCGCCTATATTACTTCTGCCATTGTTATATTCTTAATTGGCGTTACAGGTTACTTCGACAAATTACTGAAGTGGATTCCGCAAGATGTCGCTGCGGGCATGATGGCTGGTATTCTTTTTCAATTTGGTATTGGTCTATTTACCGCATCCGATAGCATGCCTTTTATTGTCTTTAGCATGCTTATTGTCTTTCTAATTGCCAAACGTTTAATGCCGCGCTATACCATGATTTGGGTGTTAGCTGCCGGAGTTTTATTAAGCCTCATTTTAGGCAAAATGAATCCGGTTGATGTGAGTTTTAATTTAGCGATCCCGCAGTGGATTAGCCCAGAATGGACTTGGAGCTCAACACTTAACCTCGCCGTTCCTCTCATTTTAGTCAGCCTAACCGGCCAGTTTTTACCGGGTATGGCGATTATGAAACTCAGCGGTTACGACACCCCGGCCAAACCCATTATTACTGTCACCAGTATTGCTTCTTTAGCCGTTGCCTGTGTCGGCGGTATTACCATTGTGCTTGCCTCAATTACCGCAGCTTTATGCATGGGCAAAGATGCACATGAATTGAAAGAAAAACGATATATCGCAGGAATCGCCAACGGAATTTTTTATATTTTAGGTGGCTTATTTGCTGGCAGTATTGTCATGCTATTTAGCTTACTTCCTAAAGAGTTGGTTGCAGCATTGGCAGGTTTAGCTTTGCTTGGAGCGATTGCCACCAATATTTCTGTTGCCATGAAAAATGACAGTCAACGTGATGCTGCACTTATTACTTTTTTAGCCACAGCATCAGGCATGCATTTCCTTGGATTAAGCTCAGTCTTTTGGGGTATTTGTATTGGTGTAATCGCCCATTTCATTCTCACCCCACGTTCAACTTCAGCCACAAATTAAGTTTTTTATCTAAGCGCCCGCCACTAAAATAAAGCCTCAATCGCCAAATCAGGATGCAAATAATTTGCTAATTCTGATTTGGCGATTTTTATTGAATATAGATTAAATTTCATTTTTAAGATCAATTTCTAAAATAATTAAATAATAGACTTTAGTATTTTGTTTTTATATTTTTACTTCAATTCATAATATAAAATTAGCTATATTTTTAGCTGTGATTATCATCAATAAAATCTATAAAAAAACATCTATAAAATCCTTAAAATTCTCATCATACAATATTTAACCCCTTTTAAAGACACAACAAAACCAACTAAATCAACAAAAATAAATACATATTTTTCAAATAATTAAACCAATAAAAGCACAATACCTTAAAGACATAAAGATATATCAATTAGGTTTTTGACTCTAATCCAATAACAAAATAGTTTATTAAAAAATAACGCGATGCTTCACAAATTGGAGGTGAAGAAAATGGATACGAGCAAGGTTAATATTAATGAGTTAATTGATAAAGCCAGTTTTACATCTTTTCATTGGAAAGTTTTAATCTGGTGCTTACTTATTATTATTTTTGATGGATATGATTTAGTTATTTATGGGGTTGCTCTTCCTCTGTTAATGCAGCAATGGTCATTAACTGCGGTAGAAGCTGGTTTACTCGCTAGTGCTGCTCTATTCGGTATGATGTTTGGTGCCATGATTTTCGGCACACTTTCAGACAAACTGGGACGTAAAAAAACCATCCTGATTTGTGTCACCTTATTTAGTGGATTTACCTTTATGGGTGCCTTTGCCAAAGGACCAACTGAGTTTGCTATTTTACGCTTTATTGCAGGCCTTGGGATTGGTGGCGTTATGCCAAACGTTGTCGCGCTTATGACCGAATACGCACCCAAAAAAATCCGCAGTACATTAGTCGCAATTATGTTTAGTGGCTATGCAATTGGCGGCATGACATCTGCTCTACTCGGTGCATGGCTCGTGAAAGACATGGGCTGGCAAATCATGTTTTTAATTGCAGGTATTCCCCTATTATTGCTCCCACTCATTTGGAAATTTTTACCTGAATCTCTCACCTTTTTAGTGAAATCAAACCATAGCGAGCAGGCAAAAAGTATTGTTTGTAAAATTGCGCCAGAAACGCAGGTAAACGCCAATACACAACTGGTGTTAAACGAAAGCACAACCACAGATGCACCTGTCCGTGCGCTTTTCCAACAAGGCCGTACCTTCAGCACATTTATGTTCTGGATTGCTTTCTTTATGTGCTTACTCATGGTGTATGCATTAGGAAGCTGGTTACCTAAACTTATGCTTCAAGCTGGTTATTCGTTAGGTGCAAGCATGTTATTCCTGTTTGCACTCAATATTGGCGGCATGGTCGGTGCAATTGGCGGCGGTGCTTTAGCGGACAGATTCCATTTAAAACCTGTTATTACAATCATGTTTATTGTGGGATCAGCAGCTTTAATTCTGCTTGGTATTAATAGCCCACAATTTATTTTATATAGCCTGATTGCCATTGCTGGTGCTGCCACAATTGGCTCACAAATCTTACTCTACACGTTTGTTGCGCAGTTCTATCCAACCGCACTTCGTTCAACTGGCATGGGCTGGGCATCTGGCATTGGTCGTATCGGTGCGATTATTGGACCAGTTTTAACAGGAGCCCTTCTCACACTTGAGCTTCCTCACCAAATGAATTTCTTAGCGATTGCAATTCCGGGTGTGATTGCTGCACTTGCAATATTTATGGTCAATCTAAAAGCCTCTGTTGCTGCACAAACGCCATCAACTTTTAACCCTCAAAACACGCTTACCCAGCAGTAAATATAAATGCGCCGAGGACTGGCGCATCTTTTGGAAATGGATTATGGAATTATTACACCGCTTTAAGCCATGTGCTTTAACTTTCGCGACCTTAGTGTTGATGTATGGCAATTCATTCGCTGCGAATCCAAATCAGCAAACTGAAGATGAATGGAAATTCACTTTAAAAAACGCCTATATCAACCGTAATTTTGATAATGATGCCCTCAAAGATACGGGCAGTTGGTCTCAGGCAGCGTCATTATTTTATAAGTCGAAAATGCATGACACCCCTCTGCAAATTGCAGACAAGCCTATTACGATTGGTGCAGATGCTTCTGTACAATACGCCGTGCGCTTGAGTTCAGACAAACATGTTGCGGACACGGTTTTGCCTTTTAATAAAGAAACTCAATCACAAGCATCTGACTTCTTAAAATACGGCGCTACTTTAAAGCTAGGGTATGACAAAACCCTTTTAAGCGTCGGTGAACTCTGGTTAGAATTACCAGTAACGGCTGTGGATGCCAGCCGACAACTACTTGCCTCTTATTGGGGAACCAATCTTAAGTCGCAACTTTCAGATCAGCTTTATGCAGAAATTGGTCGGGTTGAAAAAGTCTCTCCACGAAATGAAGAAGACTTTAAAAAGTTTTCGTTCACGGCAAATGGAATCACTAAAGAATCTGATGGTTTAAATTACCTAGATCTGCGCTATCAATTCACCCCCTCACTCAAGGGCGAATACTACTTTGGTAATTTAGAAGATCTGTATAACAAGCATTATGTTGGGCTTGAACATACTTGGAAACAACCTAATTTTGCTCTTACGTCTAAGTTTAAATACTTCAATGCAAAAGATGATGGCAATACTTTTGATATTGATGCGCAAAACATTGGGGTGTTAGAAACGCTCAAAGTAAAAAACCATACCTTTGGTTTGGGTTATCAACAGATTATCGGTGAGTCGGCTTACCCTCTACCGGATGGTTTTTTACCAGAGACCTATTTCATTAACTGGAACGCAACAGGGTTCTTTAAAGAAGATGAAAAGTCTTATCATGTCATGTATGGCTACGACTTTAAAGATTATGTTCCAGGCCTAAATGCGATGGTGAAATATGTTTACGGCCATGACTTTAAAGCAGCCAATGGCGAAAAGAATCATGAAACCGAGTCGAATGTGATTTTAAATTATGCGTTTCAGCAGCCATTCTTAAAAGGCGTCGCTCTGCAATATATTCGAATTGATTACAACGTTAAACATGGCAATGACTTTGGTGAAGATCGCCTGTTTGTAAACTACACCAAAAAGTTTTAATCATTTTTGATTTAATTGAAGCGGGCTGATTTTAGTCCGCTTTATTATTTTCGACCCATAAAAAAACGCTCTTACGAGCGTTTTTAATTAATCTAGTAACTTAAGCAACGTGCTTTTGAACAACAATCGAACCTACTGAATAACCAGCACCGAAAGATGAAATCACGCCATATTCGCCATCATCCACTTCGTGGCCTGTACGGTGTAAAGCAATAATCACACCTGCTGAAGAGGTATTCGCAAACTCATCTAGAATAATTGGTGCACGGCTTAAATCTGCCTCTTTACCAGCCACATATTTCAAGATTAGTTCATTCATATTGGCATTGGCTTGGTGTAACCAGAAACGCTTAATATCGTTTGCAGTTAACTGCATTTTTTCTAACTGTGCATTAATGATTTTTGCCACCAATGGACAAACATCTTTAAATACCTTACGGCCATCTTGACGGAATAACTTGTCATCAACGACCGCATCTTCGCTACGGTTTAAGAAACCAAAGTTATTGCGAATGTTGTTTGAAAATTGAGTAAATAAATGAATATCTAAAATTTCAAAACCAGTCTTAGTAGTGGTTTCTTCAATAATAGAAGCCGTTGCAACATCACCAAAAATGAAGTGGCAATCACGGTTACGGTAATCTAGATGACCCGATGTAATCTCGACATTTACCAATAAAACACGACGAGCACCCGAGCGAATTGCATCTGCCGCTTGTTTCAAACCAAAAGTAGCAGCTGAACATGCAACGTTCATGTCGTAGGCATAACCTTGAATGCCAAGTGCCGATTGAATTTCAATCGCTACAGCTGGATAAGCACGCTGCATGTTTGAACATGCCAAAATCACAACATCGATATCTTCAGCAGTTACGCCTGCATTTTCCATTGCTTGTTTAGCAGCAATCACACCCCACTCTGCTTGAAGTGAAAGTTCATCATTTGAACGTTCAGACAAACGAGGACGTAAACGTGTTGGATCAAGGATACCTGATTTCTCAATCACGTAACGGCGCTTAATACCAGACGCTTTTTCAATAAATTCAGCACTAGAACCACGTAACTCTTCTAGCTCACCTGCTGCAATTTTCTCTGCATTCTCTTGGTTATATTGTTCCACATAAGCATTTAAACTGTCGGCCAGTTCTTCATTAGAAATGATTTCTGTTGGGTGAAATAACCCAGTACCTGTGATACGAATGCCCATGTAAAACTCCTAAAAAAATGAATAGGGTCTGTTAATCTTTCATTTATAAATTGCGTTGTAGGCTAAACAACAGCATAAACAGACCCCGATCTATCTTAACTGATTCCCAAACGATCCCATAACTTTTGCAGTCGAGTTGGCGAAATAGGCATCTTGGTTTTCATCGGTTGAGAAAATAAAGAAATGCGAAATTCTTCCAACATCAAATACAATTCTTTGATTTTTGGATCGTTTTTGAATTTAAACACCTTGTCCATCCATGGATCGACATCGTCAATTGCAGCATGATCTCGCTGTAGATTATTTGGCAATCGATCTAAACGCAATAGCAGTGCTTTTAAATAACGCGGGTATTCCTGCCAAAGATCGACTGGTTGACAGTAAACAAAATTGCCAAGTGACATGAGATCTAACTGGTCTTCAATATCATCAATACTGCGTCCAAACACGTCTGGATCAAGTACTAAAATCTGACGACGGATTTGCTGCCACTGAATATAAATATCACTTAATTGCTCAAGTGCTTGCTGACCATAACTCAAAAATTGCTTTTTGACCTGATCTAGCAGCTTATTAAATTCATCTGCATTAATTGGCAAAGTCGTAATTGCCATCTGCAACGTTGCATAGACCAACATCTGCTCAAGCTTAGCTTTATCGCCCAAAGGTGAATAAGCTAACGCGAGCGGTTTTGAAATCTGCTTTTTCAACTGACGAACTAAATCACCAAGTTGCATATGGACTAGACGAATAATCCCTTCACGATGCTGTTTAATCGCCTCAGCCTGATCGTTAAACGTTTGAATAACAATGCCCGACTCATCTTTAGCTTCGAGGTCAGCAAAAGCCTTGGTCGGAACTAAAGCCTGATATTGCTTTACTACAACGCCCGTGACTTTATGAGAGGCCTCAAAAGTAAAGTTTTCAGGAAAGTTTTTAAACTCACCTTTTTGCTGTTTAACTGGACGATGTGTTTCTACGCGGCAACGTGCTTTTAACTCAGGTAAATCACGACCTTTCGCAATCAGCTTACCTTTTTCATCAATTACTTTAATGAAAGGCACCAAATATGGATCAATACGTTCAAACGAGAAATCTTTTTCAGTAATTTGCTCACCACGCAAGGCAAAAGCTAAATAACTAAAAATATGTTCACGTAAATGTACTGCATCAACCCCTTGCATGAGCTTACGAGCTGTATCAGGAATTGGCACCACATTACGACGCTTGTCTTTAGGTAAAGCTTTGAGTAAAGCCTCAATTAAATCTTGTCGCCAACCTGGAATTCCCCATGACCAGATATTTTCATCAACTTGAGGCAGCGCCTGTACAGGAATTTGAACAGTGGCACCATCTTCGTCATGGCTCGGGTCAAAATGATATGTGGTTGCTAAACGCAGCTGCCCATTGTGTAAATGATCTGGGAATTGC
Organism: Acinetobacter sp. GRABPA_MV_2; assembly: GCF_056725885.1. Classification (NCBI taxonomy): domain Bacteria; kingdom Pseudomonadati; phylum Pseudomonadota; class Gammaproteobacteria; order Moraxellales; family Moraxellaceae; genus Acinetobacter; species Acinetobacter sp. GRABPA_MV_2. Next base: position 4,288 of record NZ_JBWZNA010000023.1, on the reverse strand, counting down.
TGCGTAGTTGGCCGATCATTGAGCCAGAGCGCATCATCGTCAATAAATAAATAACGAGGATTATTTGCTTCTACCGTTGCACGCCAGTCTTCAAAACTACGGCGACTCGCGATTTCCTCAGGAATTTTCGACGCATAAAACTGATAAATTGTTTCTTCATCCACCACCAAATCACGGCGTCGCAATTTATCTTCAACTCGCTCTACTTCTTCAAGTTTAAGTAAGTTGTGTTTTAAAAATGGTGGAACTGTACCCAAGTTACCCGTAGTTAATGCATCGCGTAAGAAAATCTCATGAGCAGCAGGTTGGTCAACTTTCTCAAAATTAATTAACCGTTTTGGCTCAATAATTAAACCAAATAAAGAAATTTGCGCATACGCATTGACGATTCCCGCTTTCTTAGACCAATGTGGCTCAAAATAGTGATATTTCAACAAGTCGCGTGCAGCAAGCAAAATCCATTCAGGGTCAATTTTGGCTAAAGTACGTAAGTAAACTTGAGAGGTTTCGACCATCTCAAAAGCCATCACCCAAGAGGTATTGGTTTTATGCAGCGTACTTGCAGGGAAAACTTTGGCCTTTTGCTGACGCACCGCCATAAAGGTATTACGTTCATCAGTTTTATTGGCAATGAAGGATAATAAACCTGTCAGCAATGCACGATGCAAGTTTTCATAATTCGCAGGTTTTTCATTAAAGCTCAGTTTTAAGCCTTCGGCTAACTCAACCAATTGCTGATGTGTCTGTTTCCATTCACGTAAACGCAACCAGCTTAAGAAATGCTGCTTGGCAAATTGACGCCGTTTATTTTCAGACATTCCTGCTTCGCCTTTAGGATTTAAAATCTCCCAAAGTTTTAGATAAAACAGAAAATCTGAATCCGCTTCTTTGAATAATGCATGCTTTTGGTCAGCTTGCATTTGTTTATCTGCCGGACGCTCACGCGGGTCCTGAACAGCTAAAGCACTTACCACAATTAAGATTTCTTTGAGTACGCCAAAATGAGCACCACCCACGATCATACGCGCCAAACGTGGATCAATTGGCATACGTGCCATCATTTGCCCGACTTTAGTCAGCTCATTTTTCTTCTCGTTAAGTGCGCCTAACTCAATCAGCAACTTACGCCCATCATTGACTAGGCGGAAATCTGGCGGCTCAATAAAATCGAAGTTTTCTAACTCACCTAACCCTAAGCTCTGCATTTGCAAAATAACAGATGCTAAGTTGGTTCGTTTAATTTCAGGTTCGGTAAATTCAGGACGACTTAAAAAGTCTTCTTCGCTATATAAACGGATACACACACCCGGAGCAATACGACCACAACGCCCTTTTCGCTGATTGGCCGCAGCCTGAGAAATTGCTTCAATTGGTAAGCGTTGTACACGAGAACGGTAGTTATAACGCGATATACGAGCAAAACCGCTATCAATCACATAGCGAATATTTGGAACCGTAAGTGCAGTTTCGGCCACGTTCGTCGCAATAATAATACGACGACCTTTACCACCCGGACTAAAAATCTTTTGTTGTTCAGAAACAGCTAAACGCGCATACAACGGTAAAATTTCGGTATGTCTAGGCCCATACTTTTGTAAGGTTTCCTGCAACTCACGAATTTCTTGTTCTGTGCTTGAGAAAATTAAAATATCGGCATGTTCTGGATGACCTTTTGCTTCTGCGTCAGCAAAGCATTCTTCTACGGCCTGTACAACTGCACGAGGAAGGTTTTCTTCAAAATCATCAAACTCATCGTCATCACTGCCACCAATATTCATTTCTGAAATTGGGCGATAAAGTACTTCGACAGGATAACTACGCCCTTCTACTTCAAAAATAGGTGCGTCATTAAAGTAATTACTAAAGCGATTTACATCTAAAGTTGCCGAAGTCACAATAACTTTTAGATCTGGACGTTTTGGCAGTAACTGCTTTAAATAGCCCATAATAAAATCGATATTGAGTGAGCGTTCATGTGCTTCATCAATAATGATCGTGTCATATTTAGACAAATAACGGTCATTACCTAACTCGGCAAGCAAAATACCATCGGTCATTAACCTTACGATAGAGTCCTGCGAACCTTGTTCATTAAAACGGATTTTGAAACCAATCGATTCGCCAAGCTTTTCGCCGACTTCTTCTGCAATACGCTGAGAAACACTACGTGCAGCTAAACGACGTGGCTGGGTATGACCAATCATTCCCGTTAAACCACGGCCCGCTAGCATTGCAATCTGAGGAAGCTGGGTGGTTTTACCTGAACCCGTCTCACCTGCCACAATAATCACCTGATGCTTTTGAATCGCATCAATTAAACGGTCTGCATATTGGGAAACAGGTAAATCCTGATTCAGTTTGATTTTAGGGAGACGTTCAAATCGCTGCCTTACTTTGGCATTAGATTGTTCAAATAATTTTTCAATCTCTGCTGTATTGGCTTTTTTATCTTTACACAAACGATTTAAACGGTAACGATCTCTTGCCATCACCCACTGATCAATATTTAAATCATTCTGCACAGACAAATTTTCCTGAAAATACAACAATCCTCTATTTTACGCTCTAATGACCATAAGGTAAAACAGTTGGTTTTTTATATATTTTTAATTTTTTAAAATTTTACCCTTGAATTTTGATTCACTAGACTTCATGTTGTTAGGCAAGTTTCTTTTACGATAACTGTCATTTGATTTACATGTTTTTGCAGTCAAATCGAATACAGTGTGTGGGGACTTAAAAATCGTAAATTTATCACTTATTCGATTTTCCGATTTTAGTCATGTAAAAATACTATTTCCCCAATAAAGAATTTTTATTTATTCTACATCTCGTAAACAAGTTTAAATATAAACCTCAATCATGGAGACAATGATGAGCTTGATTAATACTGAAGTTAAACCATTCCAAGCAACTGCTTACCACAACGGCCAATTTGTTGAAGTTAACGAAACTAACCTTAAAGGTAAATGGTCTGTTGTATTCTTCTATCCAGCTGACTTCACTTTCGTTTGTCCAACTGAACTTGGTGACTTAGCTGACAACTACGCTGAATTCCAAAAACTTGGTGTTGAAATTTATGCTGTATCTACTGATACACACTTCACTCACAAAGCTTGGCACGACACTTCTGAAGAAATCAAAAAAATCCAATACCCATTAGTTGGTGACCCAACTTGGACTCTTTCTAAAAACTTCGACGTTCTTATCGAATCTGAAGGTTTAGCTGACCGTGGTACTTTCGTTATCGATCCAGAAGGTAAAATCCAAATCGTTGAACTAAACGCTGGTGGTATCGGCCGTGACGCATCTGAACTTCTTCGTAAAGTAAAAGCTGCTCAATACGTACACGCTCACCCAGGTGAAGTTTGCCCAGCTAAATGGAAAGAAGGCGAAGCAACTCTTGCTCCATCTATCGACCTAGTTGGTAAAATCTAATCTCTTATTAGATTTTAAAAACTCAAAGAACCATCCTTCATCGGATGGTTCTTTTGTTTTGAATAAGCACATCACATTTTCTACTGATACTTTTACAATTATGCCCTTCCCCATTACATGAAGTTTGAGTAATGTCGAATAAATAACCGATGTTTTTTGAGCTTAAGTAATATGAAATAAAAGGGGAAAAATTTATGGCGAATACTGTGGCAGTCACTTCATGGAAATACAATGCGACTTCACGTCATCTAAAAATATTTTATAGCGATGGTTCGGGCGAACTTTATCATCCTGTACCAGAATTTATTTATGACAACTTATTACGATCAACAGACAAAGCTGCTTTTGTACATAAATATTTAGAATTCGACTTACACTTTACTCGCCTATCTTTAGTGAATGCTTCATAACATAAAGAAATAAGGCCTGCTTTAACAGGCCTTTATGAATGAATAAATCATTTTTTAAATGGCTTACCTTGCCACCACAATACATAAACCAGCACCTACAGGTAAAATACTGCTCATAAAATTTTCATCTTTTTTAATTAAAGCTAAGAATGAGCTGACTTCAGCCGCATGAGAAATAACATTATCAATAATGAGTACGCCACCTTTTGGCTTCATTAAACGTTTTAAATCTGGCCAATAATTCTCGTAAGCAGGTCGCTCAGCATCTAACAAAATAAAATCGAAAGTTTCCTGAGTTTCTTTTAAGTAATCGGCCGCATCTCCCACCCAAAAATCAACCAATTCATCTAATGCCAGTTCAGTTGCATGGCGTTTTGCTTCATTACTACGCTTGGCATCAATTTCAAGCGTGGTTACTTTTCCATGAGTAGCTTGAGCAG
>NZ_JBWZNA010000022.1:0-55094 GCF_056725885.1 Acinetobacter sp. GRABPA_MV_2 | reverse complement strand
GTTATAACTATTTTCATTACTACCGTTATATAAACCCCCTGATGAGAAGTTACCGATTGCACTGTTAAAAATACCCTCAGCCGTACCTGAGAAAACGTTCTCGTCATTGGTTATGGTGTTATACAGACTGTAGTTCAAAATAGCCGCGTTTAAGGGTTTCATTCTTAGCAAATTGGGGCTAGTGATCTGCTGGCCACTTAAGTCGACTGAGTAACCCGTTAACATGTTCGATGGAACTTTTAAGTTTAAAGACTGCTCATTTTCGAGATATTTAAACTGGATTCCGTTTAGATCATTGATACACACCCACTGGTTATCTGGGATATGTTCATCTATTTTCAGTCTTAAAGTTCTTAAGTCACGAAAGCGGATATATAATTTTCTATCTTGCTCTTGCCGTACAGATATTAAGTCTTTTGAAACATTTGAATTAACAGAAATATTTAAAAATAGCTGTATATATCCTTTATCAGAACCAAATGCATGATAAGAAGAGTCCGTGATTTCTGGAATACTTGGCAAAACAGCATTGGTACTATCTTGTAAAGATTCAGCAAAAGCATGAGTCGGCAAGTATGTAAGACATAAGGCACTTACGAGATATTTCATGTGTGCCTCTTTAAAGAGATGCTTGCTTACCGTTAATATTCAAGGAAATATTATATTTATGTTCCGCTTGAAATTTAAAATCAGGACTAATATTAAAATTTCTTGCTTTGCCAGCAAGAATATAACCATTCACAGTATTTACTTTAATCGGATAACTTTTATTCGCTGTTGTATCAACAAGCATTAAATTATTTAAAAGCGCATGTCGATTACCAATGTTACTAATCGTCAGATAAGCATTATTTTGCTCTTGTTGTATTGACCAATTCAGTTTAGTAATCGCATCTTTATTCACTACAAATACAGGTAATGATGAGCGTAGAAGTACGTTTACTCCTTGAGATGCTTTACGACTATCAACAGGTTTTGGTAACTCATCAATAATAATACGATAAGTTTTTTCACCAGAAATAGGTTCTGGATTAATCCTAACTACACGCAAGTTATAAGAATCATTAGGTTGTAGTTTTAAAAATGGTGGACTAATGACAATCTCATCCGTAGGGACTAATTGATCTTGTCCAGCATTTTGCCTCCACTCAAATACACGCACCTGTAAATCAGCACTTTCATTTGACTGGTTATATAAACTAATTGAGGATGCGCTTTGATCATTTAACATCTCAACACTTACAGGTGAAAGGCGAATTGATGCAGCATTTAGCATACTAGGCAAAAACAACAATAAACTTGTAGCAACAAAGATATTTTTTTTCATGATTTGCCCAACAATACTTTTCTCAAATTGGGCTAGCTCTATTAAACAAGAGCTAGCAATGACACAATAAAACTTATTAAAAATTAGTAAGTCACTGTTACTGTCACAGTATCAAGATAGCTGCCTGCACTTGGTAAAGTTGTTCCTGCAGGAATACGACCATACACATTTACAGTTTGAACATTACCCGTTCCAGTTCCACTGTAAGCGGACGTTGCAATACCAATTGCTGTGGCACGCCCTGTGTCAGAAAAAAGGTTGTAAGGAATATATTCGTTGCTTGTTGCCCCACCAATCATACGGCGTTGTGTCGATTGCGCATTTTTCCCAGCATCGAAGGCTAAAGTCCATGGCACAGTGTTATTACATAACACTTTAATTGCCGTACCACCTGTCGTTGTGGTGTCTGCATCGACATTGCTAGCAAGAGAACTCAATGTCCCAAAATCCAGAACTGCATTAGCTGTTGTGCCTGTAGCTGACGTATTAAGTACGCAACTATTTGTGATTGTTGCTTTAACAGTTAATGTGCCTGTAGCTGTAGCTGCATTTGCAGCATTGATCGACATTAACCCCATAGCAACTGCTGATAAACAAATGAGAGACTTATTCATGGTTAAAAAAACCTTTTTACATTACGCCAATAAAATTAATAGATGTAAAAACTAGCCTTCCCCAATCCAATCACTAGCTTTTTTGACTGTTTTTTCAAAGCGTTATTTTTTTACTCTACTAGTCGCGCATAATACAAAAAAACAACAAAAATACTAATATTGATTTCATTCTAAATATCAATTAATAATTCAAGTTCTGATGAATTTCTCAATTATAGAAATTTTTATGATTTGCCTCCTTGTTAAATGTTTTTTTGATAATTTCTTTTCCATTTTTATTAGTTTTTCTAAAAAAATAATATTTTTTCATTAGTTAAAATTTACCATAGACTCTCATATTTTATATTTTTTTAAAGTTTGGTCAAAAAAATAAGTACAAAAAAGTAAGCTATTAATTGCTCTATATATTTTAAATGAATAAGAAAATAATATTTTATGAATAAGAAATCTAAGCTTTCTATCACATTTTCCTTTTTTCTTAGAAATTTCAGTGATTAGAGACGAATCTTTATAAATAACACCATGTATCTCTAACTCAACTATTTCTAAAAATTAAATGAAAAATCAAACCCAATAATCTTTGGATTTTGTTATACCGTCCTTAAGCTAACAATTCCATACTTGTGGTTTTAGTTCCTTCTTGGCAATGTATGTACCAGTAAAACATTAGGAATTTGTTCCAATATGGCGAGTCCAGCACAAATCATTCGACATAAATTTCTCAATACATTCTTTTCGCGCCATTCTCTCTGGTTTTTATGTATTCTTACCGCGCTCAGCATCACATGGTTTCGAACTGTATATACCCCTCATAGTATCTATTATTTTATTTCTGATACTCTCCTTAATGGTTTATGGGTAGTTACAGGTGCGCTAAGCTTATTAGGCCTCTATGATGTTTTGCAGAATAAACACTCTATTTTAAAAAATTACCCAATCATGGGACATTTCCGTTTTTTGTTTGAAGATATACGCCCCGAAATTCGTCAATACTTTATTGAAGCAGATCAAGATGCTCTACCTTTTTCTCGCATGCAACGAAGCTTAGTTTATCAACGCGCTAAAAACGAAAATGCAGATAAGCCTTTTGGTTCAATCATTGATGTCTATCAAGAGAATTACCGCTTTATTGTCCACTCAATAAGCCCTTGTCCACCAGCTGATCCAAAAAGCTTCCGCATTCAGGTGGGTAATGCGCAATGCCTTCAACCCTATAGCGCATCCATTATGAATATCTCCGCCATGAGCTTTGGTAGTTTAAGTGCCAATGCAATTCGTGCACTCAATAAAGGAGCACAATTAGGTGGGTTTTATCACGATACTGGTGAAGGTAGTTTAAGCCCTTATCATCTCGAAAATGGTGGAGATATTGTTTGGCAAATTGCCAGTGGTTATTTTGGTTGTCGTACCCTAGATGGGAAATTTGACGAGCAAAAATTTACTAAACAATCTCAATTGCCACAGATCAAAATGATCGAATTAAAGCTTTCACAAGGTGCAAAACCGGGCCATGGCGGTATCTTACCTAAGCATAAAATTACCGAAGAAATTGCCCAAATCCGTGGCGTTTCACGCGACCATGATTGTATTTCTCCTGCTAAGCATTCAAGTTTTTCTACCCCAATTGAAATGATGCATTTCTTACAGAAGTTGAGAACATTATCTGGCGGGAAGCCTGTTGGTTTTAAACTGTGTATTGGCCAACCTTGGCAATTTATGAGTATTGTTAAAGCAATGCTTGAAACAAAAATTGTTCCTGACTTTATTGTAGTTGATGGTTCTGAAGGTGGTACAGGTGCAGCACCAATTGAGTTTAGTGACAATATTGGCACCCCATTACGAGAGGGCTTACGCTTTGTCCATAACACTCTTGTCGGTGCAGGGCTGAGAGATCAAGTTAAAATTGGTGCTAGTGGTAAAATCATTAGTGCTTTTGATATTGCTAGTACTTTTGCCCTAGGTGCAGACTGGGTTAACTCCGCACGTGGTTTCATGTTTGCGGTTGGATGTATTCAGGCACAAAGTTGCCATACAAATCAATGCCCTGTAGGGGTAGCGACTCAAGACAAAGATCGTCAAAAAGCAATTGATGTACCGACTAAATCAGAACGAGTGTTTAATTTTCATAAAAATACTTTGCATGCGTTATCAGAAATGATTGCTGCTGCTGGTTTACGTCATCCTTCTGATATTAAAGCTCATCATTTGGCTCAGCGAGTGAATGATCGCGAAATTAAGAACTATGCTCAATTGCATTTTTTCTTGAAAGAAGGTGAGCTTTTACAATCTGAACTTAATAATGACGATGATAATTTTTATTATCGAATGTGGAACATGGCCGATGCCAATCATTTTTAATTTATATTAATTTTTATAAGTTGAGCATTACATTTATAATGTGATGCTCTTCCATATTTAAACCTAATATGTGATTTTTGCTTAAATTCCACTCCCCTTTTAATTTGTATTTAATAGATTTTTCACCTAATATAAAAGTATAAATAACGTACACATTTTAATTTTATTTAATAAAAATTTTTTTAATGCTTATAACAAGAAGGTACCTCATCATGTTGAAAAAAACATTCATCTCTTCTTTTGTTGCAATCGCTATAGGCTTAAGTAGCTATGCTGTTGCTTGTACACGCGCTGTCTATTTAGGTAATAACCAACATATTATTACCGCTCGCTCAATGGACTGGAAAGTTGATACGGGTACAAACTTATGGATTATGCCAAGCGGAGTTAGCCGTGATGGTAGTGCAGGCCCAAATTCAATAAAATGGACATCTAAATATGGAAGCGTGATTGCCACAGGCTATGAAGTTTCCACAACAGATGGAATGAATGAAGCAGGTTTAGTTGCTAATATTTTATGGTTAGTAGAATCTGAATACCCAGATGCAAAAAAGACGGATAAACCTTTATTAAGTATTGCAGCATGGGCTCAATATGTACTTGATAATTTTGCAACTGTAGATGAGGCCGTCAAGGCCTTAGAAAAAGAACCTTACACTATTATTACCGACAATGTTCCCGGCGAAACACGCTTGACTACCTTACATTTATCTATTTCTGATAAAACAGGTGATAGTGCAATTATTGAATATATTGGTGGAAAACAAGTGATTCACCACAGCAGAAGCTATCAGGTCATGACTAACTCGCCTACTTTCGATAAACAACTCGCACTTACTGAATATTGGAAGCAAATTGGCGGAACGATTATGCTACCCGGTACTAACAGAGCATCTGATCGCTTTGCACGGGCATCTTTTTACATTAACGCTATTCCTAAAAACGATAATACAAAACAAGCACAAGCCTCTGTATTTAGTGTGATTCGCAATGCATCTGTTCCTTACGGATTGAATACTCAAGAAGAACCTAATATCTCTTCAACTCGCTGGCGAACTGTTGCCGATCACAAACAAATGCTTTACTTTTTTGAATCTGCCCTCTCACCAAATGTATTTTGGGTCGACTTGAAAAAGATTAACTTTAAAGATGGTAAAACACGCAGACTTGATTTAGGACCCGATCAAAGCCATATCTATGCAGGTGATGCCACCTCTTCCTTTAAAATTGCAAAACCATTTGTATTTTTAGGTCCAACTACGCGTTAATTTATGTCAAAATTTATTACTCTTAGCATAAATAATATTAAACATACTATTTTGGAATTTATATGATGAAGAAATCTCTACTCTTATTGGGTTCATGTCTACTTACTGCGGCTTGTAGCACCACACAGCTTAGTACACCAGCTCCTAAAGAGGTAAAGACAGCTGGTCAACTAAACTGCTCACCAACTGAACTATGCCCAAGCTTATTGGTTAAATGGAACGAAAATCAAAAAAATCAGCTTCGAGTAGATGTTCATTTAAGTAGTAGTTATAACTTTTATGATATTAACGCTTTGACTTTTGATATTGATGGCAAACGATTCAATTATGAACCAGCTCAAGCCACTGAAAAAACCAATGTGAGCCGATTAGTGCCTAAACATTCAACCACTTACTTTGTTATTCCAAGTCAATTCTTGCAAGAATTTAAAAATGCTCAAAATGTGAATGTTTTAATCAAAACAGATAAAGGGACCATCGAGCGCAATATGTATAGTCCACAAAAGCAATCTTCGGTTTATAAAAACTTTATGCAGCTTTATCAAAATTCAAAATAAAATACAAAGATTAAGTCATGCATCTATCTAGAATTACTGGATAGATGCATTATTTTTAATAATAAAAATGTTTTGGCTTTGCATGCAAAAAAGCAGGAATCAACCCCGTTAAAGCCGCACGTATATCCGCACGCTCATTAATTAATTGATGAGATCCTTCTTCAAGCATTAACAATGTTTGGAGTCTAAATTTACGACGAATAAATTCAATGTTGTAACGCCAATCAACTGTCTGATCGAGAGCACCTTGTGCAAGCCAGACCGGGATACGGCAAGCAGGTCGCTCTTCCATTTCTTGCATCCATTTTGACATTGCCAAAATCCAATCCATGCCCATCATTCGAGGTTGCAAAGGATCCTTTAAACGAATAAAACGCAAAAATTCAGGATTATGATTATTACGTCTAAAATGCCTTGGTACCTGACGTTTAATACGGCGAATAATGCCTAATCCAACGGGGTTATGCCACCACGCGGTTTTTGCAGGGCGAATTAACGGAGAAAGCAAAAGTACTCGATCTACAATCGGATCTTGGCGTTTTTCAGCATATTCTAATAAGTGATGCATCCAAATTGCTCCACCCGTACTTTGACCAATACCGACCCATGGTTTAGGTAACTGATCTGCATGTTTCACATATTGATAAACAGCCATCAAAACTTGCTGGTAATGATCAAAGTTTTTAATGCTGGCTGGTGAACCATCACTTAATCCATGCCCCGGCAAATCATAAGTAATGATACTAAAGCCCTGCTCAAGAATTTCACGAATGATTGGCTGGTAAATACCACTATGCTCAAGATAACCATGCAATAGACAAACTGTACCTTGTATTTTTTCTACTTTAGGTTTGAAAACTTGCACATGCAAACGGAATAACGGCATTTGAACATAGCCTTGCCAATGGTCACATTCAAGTAAATGTAAACCATACAATTTGCGATAGGCCAGCAAATCACGAGAAGGTTCTTCTAATGTATTTAAATTGAGTGGACTCAAAACCTGCGGCGTAAGATCACGATTAGGAACCGGTAAATCTAATTGTTTTAATACGGCAGGATTGAGAAATGGAATATCTGACATTAAGGAACCTCTCGACAATCACTTGAGCCAAACAACATGTCACGAATTGTCGCAAGTAATTCATAATTTGCACGGCGGCTATGATCGTAATTTTGTACACTTGGTTGCCAACGTGTCAGTGGAGTTGGCATTGGAGCTACAACAGGAATAGTTTCTATACCATTTAAAGCAAACAGTCGGCGTGTACGCGGCATATGATATTCATCTGTAACCAACATGACCGTAGGTGCACCACCTTTTTTCTGAAGCAATAAAGAGCTAAAACGGGTATTTTCACAGGTATTCATACTACGCTTTTCTAATAGCTTTGCATCAACACCGCGCGCTTTTAACCAAGCTTGCATATAAGGTGCTTCTACACCGCTAAGCACAATAGGCAGATGATTTTGTTTTTCAACTTCTAAAGTTTTTTCTAATCGCAAACGCGTATAGCCATTAACTACAATATCCTTACCATTTTTATCTAAGGTTAATCCGCCCCCCAACACAACAATTGCATAAGGTTCTGATAACTTTTTAGGTTGTACAGGCAATGGATTTTTACGCACATACTCGACTTTTTGTTCAGGTTCACTGACAGCGTCTTGATGCTCTGGCACCACAGGTTTTCTGGCTAAAAACTCGGTATATTGTTCAGTAAGCGCTTTATTTTCAGAACTATTAATAAAGAGTGCTTCATCAACCGGACTACTCGCTTCGTCTGCAGCATCAATTTCTGAGTTTTTAGCGACTAAAGGAACCGTTACAGAGGCTGCTTGTTCTTCTGAATCCTGTTCCTTTTCTTCTAAAAGAATAATTTGCTGTAAGGCTTTATAATTCTCTTGAATATAGGTCAGATCAGATGTCTTTTTTTCACGTAACGCTTGCTCTGTCAGTTTTAAATAAGCCTGACGAGCAATCCATAAATTCGAACCCGGCTCTAAATTATCATGCTCACTTAATGCGGCTTGTCTCTGGCTTTCAGCTGCGACTTGATTAACATCAACAGGTACAAAATAGTTAAGCCCAGCTACAATAAGTTTTGAATAAAATGGTGAATATAAAAAAACCACGAAACAGCCTAATAGTACAAATAGTACGGTGACTACTTGTACTAAACGTACCATTAAGTGTACTTTTGGCATAAAATTATTCCGTATGATTTTCAATTAAACCTAAACTGTTATAAAGCACAGGCTCTGGTTCTAACATAATATGGAAACGCTGATCAACATCATGTTGAACAGCTTGATAAGTTTTCCTTACATCAGCTAGAGATGCATTGGCATAATTCACCAGAACTAATGCCTGTTTATGGAACATCCCTACCATATCGAGTTGCTTCCCTTTCCAACCCGCCTGATCAATTAACCATCCTGCTGCAATTTTAACGTTTCCGTTAGCTTGAGGATAATGTGGAATTGTTGAGAATTGTGTGATTAAACGTTCAAACTCTTGAGGTTTAACAATCGGATTTTTAAAGAAACTCCCGACATTTGGATATTCTTTTGGATCAGGGAGTTTACTTTGGCGGATATGGATGACCTGATTTTGTAAATTTTCGGCAGTCTGATTGTCTCCAACTGCTTGTTTCAAATCGCCGTAGTTTAGTTTTAAGTGAGGCTGTTTAAGCAATTTAAAAGTGACATGCGTGATAATGTAACGGTTCGGATCATCTTTAAAAATACTATGGCGGTAAGCAAAATGGCAGTCAGCCGCTAAAATTGTCTTAGTTTGCTTCAATTTACGGTCATACACTTGTACTGACTCAATAAACTCGCCTACCTCTACCCCATACGCCCCAATGTTTTGTACGGGTGAAGCACCGACTAAGCCTGGAATAAGGGCTAAATTTTGCAGACCAAACCAGTTCTGTTCAGTGCTGTATAAAACAAAATCATGCCAGACTTGGCCTGCGCCTACTTTAACTCGCACAAAATCATGATCGTTTGATAAAACTTCAATTCCCTGAATATCAAGATGAATCACCAAAGCATTGATCTGCTGCGGCAATAACATATTACTACCGCCCGATAGTACAAGTACATTTAACTGATGCTGCTCAGCAAACTCTAAAGCTGCTTCAATATCTTGAATATTGCCAACTTTAGTATAGTGAGAAACAGTTGCATCTAAACTTAAAGTATTGAATGGCTTAAGCTGTACTTGATTCTGAATTTGCATTGTATTGAAAAACCTATTCTTAAACATTCAATTGTTTTTTTAAAATATTAACCCACGCCAAACTACTGGACTCACATTGATTGAGTACACGTTCAAAACCATCAGCACCGCCATAATAAGGATCAGGCAACGCTTGTTGTGGATATTCAGGATCATGCTCACTCATTAAAGCTACTTTTGCACGAATTTGGTCTGCGCCAAATTGAGAAACGGCTCTTTGCAACACATCATGAATATCTTCAAAATTTTGATGATCCATTGCCAAAATCAAATCAAACTCTAAAAAGTCTTGGGTTGAAAGTTGTCTTGCACGTAAAGATGATAGGTCATAGCCCCTTTTCTGAGCATGCAACTGACTACGCTGATCTGGCGATTTATTTGGATGATAATTACTCGTTCCAGCTGAATCGACAACCACATTGAGTTGATGTGCGTCACAATAATGTCTGAAAACCACCTCAGCCGTGGGAGAACGGCAAATATTTCCTAAACAGACACATAACACCTTATATTGTGTTTCCATTAGAAATTACTTCCAAACATTTGAATTACATAAAAATAAACAGGATCATGCACAATCTTAACAGACTATAAGTTTGTGAGAACTGAATTGACCATTGTGACTTGTTGCATTTTGTCAAAACTCACTTGGGTTGAAAAGGAAAATAATGTTTATCAATAGATTAAAAGTTGATAAATCAGGCGATAAATTAGCTAATTTTGTATTTTTTTTAGTAATTAAATAAAGCTATCTAAACAGTGTTCTTTTGATTGCAACCTAAAGTTCATTAGACTGGATAAATTAAACAAATGTCTGTTAAATAAAAATGAAGCCCTAATTTATAGGGCTTTACATCACTTAGATGCGGTGATTAATTCTATCATTTCCTTCGTAGGCCTTAAGCTACCTAGTTGCCAATGCTCAGGAGGATGTTCGTCAATTCTGATCCATACATGTTCTCGAAAAGCAGGATTTCCCTTTCCTTCAATTTCTACAAATAAATCTGTTATTCGCTTAAAAAGCTCAGCCTTGCTATCTTTATCTAGTAAACCTTCTATAGTTTGTATATTTATAAATGGCATAATGCTACCTGAATTAATGCTAGGTCTAAATTATAGACTCATACTAATTGGAGCTCCCTCTGATGTCAAATCAAATTATTCCGGATCATAAATTTCCAGTAGATGTATGCGGGATCTTTAAAATTACAGAAATATTGAATGACAGATGGACGATCCTCTTGTTAAGAGAAGCCTTCTATGGGGTAACAAAATTTAATGATTTTCTAGAAAATACAGGTATATCAAAGCAAATTTTATCTAATCGTCTAAAGCACCTCATCCAATTAGAAATATTTGAACTGTCAATTTATAAAGAAGTTGGTGTGAGAGAGCGTAAAGAATACTTACTTACTAAAAAAGGCAAAAGTCTAAATATTGTTTTACTCGCCATGCTTGAATCTGGCGGTAATTTTATTGAAGCTGGTAAAGATGTGGTGAAAGTTTTTAATAAGAGTACTGATGATGAACTTAAATTAAAACTTGTTGATTCTTCTAATCAAGTTATAGATTTTAAGAATTTGGAACTTAAGCTCATTCATTGCAAAAAATAAATTTTTATAACTTAGCTACACTGATCATAAAGTCCTCAGCATGCTTTTAAAGTCCTCAGCATGCTTTTATAGATAAATAAAAAAAGCCTACTCTTTCAAGTAGGCTTTCCCCTTATGACTTTTGCGCTGATCATTAAGGTTTATTGTTGTTTAAAGCAACGGAAGGATCTTACAGAAATACTTAAGAATAAAAAAGCTTATTTACTTAACTGAATGTAAGTACTCATAGGCTCCTTTTTCATTACTTTCCAGCTTAATGACTGCATCTGTTTCATCATTTAGTGTCAGGTTAAATACTTTTTCACCATCATATGAAATTTGATGGCCCATACGAAACTCTGAATCAAGTGACTCAAGAATAATAAAATTTCCTTCGTTGTTCGAAGCAATATAGTAAGTGTTGTTCCGATGAACATATCTAATTGTGTACATCACTATTTAAATTCCACCTCAAAAATTATGTTTTTTCTTAATGATAAAAAGATCCTTTTTACCTTCTCAATCAGAAAAGGTTCTAGTGAAAAAAGGCATCTAACTGTAAAACTGGAAATATATATGCAGTCATATTTCCAACTTTATGATTGGATAACGCCTATACCTCTCAATATAAATAAAATTTAAAAACACATTAATTCAATAATTTAAAAGCTAAGAATCCCTTTAAAATATGTGCATTCAAAAAAACTAAACTCTCCCTTATTAATTGTTTACCCCGATAATTCAGCATTTTTATGCTTATACTATTAAATTGATATTACAGAAATACTTAATAATAAAAAACCCCGCCATTAGTCGATAGTTAGCGGGGGCTTTTGGGATTTAATTTTACTTTTATAGACTCATCTATCAGAGATATTTACCTCATTTCTGCAATAGAAAAATTATTTATTTTTAAAAAGCTTATCTGTCATAGTTCTATCAATTTTACTGCGATGCCCATTCTCAAAGTAGCGATCAACATGGCATAGTTTTGTTTTAGTATCACAGAACACACCATTTGAGAGCGTAAACGCGGATGTATCAAAATCACCTTGGGAGAATGCTCTATTCGCTTTATAAGTGCCTAAGTATTTAGCTGTAAGTTTTTTAGATACACCTTTTTTGTCAGCACAAATATATTTGTCACAAATTACGCCCTTTTTAGGCGAATAGATGCTAGAGCTAGTTTTCGCCATTGCTGCCGAACTAACCATGAAGCAAGCAAATCCAACAACACTGAGTAAAGTTTTAGAAATTTTCACTTTTTAGAACCGAATAAAATTATAAATTGTTAAAGTATTATATAAATTAGAGGCTTCACGGAAAATCTGTAGAGCCCTATAAATAACAAAAAGCCCACCTTTCAAACAGAGTTTTAATATCTTGACGGCCTTACTTACATTTCGAATCCTACAATCTAAAGAAGTTTATTTTGCACAGCACGAAGCATCAAGGAAAACATAATCACTTCAGAACTACTTTATTTTGAGGTGTCTTATGCTAAGTTATTTGAAGATCGAATCTTATAGAACCATTCAACAATAATGTTCAAAAATAAGGAAATAATGTATATGAGCCATTTTCAATTTCAAACCGTTCCAAATATCATCTCTGGCTTAGGCTCTATACAAGAATTACAAAATGTTTTGTCGTCAAAAGCTTACCGTAAGTTATTGCTAGTCACCGATGCAGGCATGGTTAAAAATCAATTACACCGTCCCATTCTTCAAATTTTAGATAACCTCAATATTGAATATGTCATCTATGCCGATGTGCAAGCTGATCCGCCTGAACAAGTAGTACTAGATGCAGCCAATTATGCAAAACAGCAAAATGTTGATGCCATTATTGGTTTTGGTGGTGGTAGTTCTCTAGATGTTGCAAAAGTTATTGCTTTACTCGCCCACCCTAACCAAACCCAAAATTTGCAAGAGATGTACGGCGTGAATCAGGTCACTACAGCTCGTCTTCCGCTTATTTTAATTCCAACAACAGCCGGAACAGGCTCAGAAGTAACACCTATCTCGATTGTCACCACAGGTGAAACGACAAAGATGGGGATTGTCTCTCCAGTACTGTACGCCGACACTGCAATTCTCGATGCTACTTTTACTCAAAATCTTCCATCACATATTACCGCCGCCACAGGTATTGATGCGATGGTACATGCCATTGAGGCATATACCTCTAAACATAAAAAAAATGTTTATACGGATATTTTAGCTAAGCATGCTTTGAAGTTGTTAAATCATAACTTACCAAAAGTTCTTAAAGATGGTAACGATTTAGAAGCACGTCAAAACATGCTTTTTGGTTCAATGCTCGCGGGACAAGCGTTTGCAAACTCGCCAGTTGCCGCGGTGCATGCTTTAGCTTACCCACTAGGTGGTCATTTTCATTTGTCGCACGGACATGCTAATGCCTTAGTGCTGGTTGAAGTATTAAAGTTTAATGCACCAAATGCAAAAAAATACTATGCAGAGCTTATGCAATGGCTTGATCCATATAGTAATGGCAGCACCGATGGTTTATGCGATCTGTTTATTGACCATATGCAGAATCATTTAGACCGTAGTGGTTTGACTTTAAGACTTAGTGATTTGGGTATTGAAGAGTCTAGCTTACCAAGGCTTGCTCAAGATGCCATGTTGCAAACCCGTTTACTACAAAATAACCCACGAGACATGACAGAAGCCGCTGCTTTGGCAATTTATCAGGCGATTCATTAATGACTAAACCAGTTTTAAAAACCCGTGATCAATTTAAGTTCTTTTTAGACATCCAAACTCGCTGGGCAGATAACGATATTTATGGTCATGTTAACAATGTGACTTACTATAGCTACTTCGATACAGCCGCCAATGCTTTGCTTATTCAAAAAACAGGTTTTGATATTCATGAAGCAAAATCAATTGGCTTAGTGGTCGATTCAGCTTGTAGTTTTTTTCAGGAATTATCATTTCCAGAAATTATTCAGGTAGGTGTTGCGATTGGTAAAATCGGTACCACTTCATTGCGCTATGAATTGGCAATCTTCAAACAAGGTCAGGACCAAGCCTCAGCTCAAGGACATTTTGTACATGTTTTTGTTGATCGCGAAACGCGTAAGACAGTGCCAATTTCCGAGACAGTTCGTGAGGTTTTAGAGAGTTATTTATTATAAAAAATGAGGCAAAAAGAAAATACACAGCTCTTTTTGCCTCGTCTTAGCTTACATCATTGCAGGATCACTAAAGGAATCTTTACCTGTTTCGACTCGGCCAGCAAAACGTCGGTAATAATATGGATCACTCTGACTGGTGATTTCAAAATCATACCAATGCCCAACATCAGCCAAAGCCCAATGTTGCTTAACAACCTGTCCCGCTTTTACGGTAATTTGTAACGGCGCATCTTGTCGATAGGCACAAGGTTTTACTGTCAATATTGCATCCTTAGTCCCTTCATTCATGAGTTCGACATAAACATCACCGTTCGCAATGTCATAGCACACTCGAATTTCAGGTTTAATACCACTATCGATAATACGTTGAATATCCCCTTTAAAATGGCGGTGGTAGCCATTTGGACCAAGTACCCATAGGTCATAACGGCCTAAGTTATCGTTTAAAGCATCCCATCCATCATCTAAAGTTTTATTCGGCTCGACAATATAACGCTTTGGAATACGGTCTAAATTGAGCTTGTCATATACATGAAAAACCGCTGCTTGCTGACCTGTATTAGAGAATATCAATTGTACTTTGCCGTCGGCTTTACAGCGTGCACTGGTATGCAACTCGTAAGGTAGCGCACGCGAAAGACGTATACCACTTTGCTGGATCGGTAACTTTACATCCGTGGGTACAGGAACAGCTGGCAGAGCTTCTTGATTTTCTCTTAGTGTATCTGCCTGCACACGTGTTTGTTTACCATTGAGTTGAGGTAAAACATCTGCATTTGGTGTTTTAAAGTTAAATGCACTGGTTAAATCGCCACATACTGCGCGGCGGTATGGACTGATATTCGGCTCTTTCACACCGAAACGTTTTTCTAAAAACATGAGCACGGAAGTATGGTCAAACACTTGTGAGTTCACCCAACCACCACGACTCCATGGAGAAATCACATATAAAGGAACACGAGGACCCGGACCATAAACGCGTCCATCAGGTGTAGGCTGAGAATGGCTTCCTTCAGGTGCAGCATGATCGAAATATTCGTCCTGCATATCGGCTCTACTTAATGTCGATTTACCCGCGTACTGGCCATTTTTGAGTCGAGATGGAGCTGATGGCGACGGTACATGGTCAAAGTAACCATCATTTTCATCGAAATTGATAATAAGTGCTGTTTTACTCCAAACCTCTGGCACGGCAGTTAAAGCATCAATAATTTCTTGAATAAACCATGCCCCTTGAACGGGGCTTGAAGGGTCTGGATGTTCGCAATAAATCGATGGCGCGTTAATCCAAGAGACTTGAGGTAACTTCCCTTCACGAATGTCGCGTTTAAAAGCGTCAAGATACTCTTCTGGTTTATTGCCCGGCAGCGTATTTGCAATGCCCTTATATAATGGATTTTTGGCATTATCCATTTCAGCATCATAGGCTTTATACGGTAGTTTTTGACCCGTATCCGCATACGGTTTATTCGGTTCGCCGCCACTTGCAACCGGATAACCAGATGCAATGTTGGCCTTTCTAAATGAACGAAATGCCCCAAGCATGTTATCGCCCCATTCATCCGGCATATTTTGATAACAAATCCAACTTACTCCTGCTTCTTCTAAGCGCTCAGCGTAAGTCTTCCATGTATAACCCCGGTCTGCCGTCGCTGGGTTACCATCAATCCAGTCCCACTCATTGTTTACAAATGAACGCTTGGTCGGTGTTGCACCATTTGTACCCGTTAAATGATAAGAACGGTTTGCATCTGTTCCAGTGTGCATAGAGCAATGGTAGGCATCACAAATCGTAAAAGCATTCGCAAGTGCAAACTGATATGGAATTTCTTTTTCTTTAAAATAACCCATAGATATATCAGTTTTGTGGGTTGGCCAGTTCGCCATACGCCCATTGTCCCAAGCCAGCTGACTGTCATCCCATGTGTGAGGCGTACCCTCTGCACGCTGTGCATTATTGGCTGTACCATCTAAGTGAAAAGGCGTTAGAACTTGCCCATTACTTCTAAGCTGCTCCCAAACACGGCGGCCACTTGGCAAAGGAATCGTAAAACGATCAGCAAACCCTCGAACGCCTTTTAATGTTCCGAAGTAATGGTCAAAAGATCGGTTTTCCTGCATTAAAATAATAACGTGTTCAACATCCTGAATGGTCCCAGTTTTATTATTTGCAGGAATTGCTAAAGCTTTTTGAATACTAGATGGGAACGCTGCCAATGCCGCAGCACCAAAACCCATATTTAAAGAGTAATTTAAAAATTTACGACGTGTAATCATGATTAGGTTCTTTTTATTATTTAAGTTTATGGAGCACAGCGCATCACAGGTTTTTTCCCTGTATCTGGTGTATTTGAATTATCATTTGCCGAGTCGTTACAACCACTCAGCAGAATCGCGCCGATTAATAAAAAATATGAATATTTAAAGGAAGTTATTCCTGAGCATTGCCTTTTCATGACGATATATAGTCCATTTAAAATCTAAAATGGCTAACATAGAAAAGTACAATGACAGTGACATGACCCCAATATTTCAATCCAGTGAAAAATATGAAAAGTCTATTATTTTCATATTCTGCACCAGATCAAAAATCAGATGAATTTAAGGCTTTAATTGAATATTTTGTAGTTCGCCATCAAAAATTTCTATGAGACTCTTAATAACTGGCTGTTGCTGTAATAGCTCAGCTGCTCTATGAAAGGCTTTTTCTTTACGTGCACTTTGAATGGTATAGGGAGTAGATGTATTTAAAGCACCATATTCAACTGTAAACTGAGTATTCGGCCATTGCTCATTTAATGCATCAATAAGGCCTTGTTGTAATTGGGTCAGCATATTTTCATATTCTTGAGGAATATGGAAAATAGTATTGCCACCAATTTCACCAGTCATCACACCATGTTGAGCAAGTTCTTGAACGGCTGGAGAAAGCTGACTGTTTCTAAACCAGTATTCCCATTTTTCAAGTGTCCACTCACCTTCTAAAACTTGAGGAGCCAGCTTCAAGATATCTTGAGGCATCAACTGACCGTGATCAGTTGCACTAGACTCTTCTACAACGGCAACTGTTTCAACAACAACTTCAGCCTGCACCAATGACTGCTGCTCAATAACAGGTTCAGAAGACAAATCAGGAGTTATAGGCGCATCTTGATCAAGAGAAAATTCAGCGCTAGATGTCTCAAACAAACCTTGAGGCTCAGTAGCAAAAGCTGGTTCTGGTTCAATTTGTTTTGCTTGGGTTTCTGCCTGAGCTTGTACTAACTTTTGTTCTGGTACCGGAATGAAATCTTCTTCCAGAACACTAACAGTCTCTTGAACAACTGCT
Organism: Acinetobacter sp. GRABPA_MV_2; assembly: GCF_056725885.1. Lineage (NCBI taxonomy): Bacteria > Pseudomonadati > Pseudomonadota > Gammaproteobacteria > Moraxellales > Moraxellaceae > Acinetobacter > Acinetobacter sp. GRABPA_MV_2. Next base: position 37,640 of record NZ_JBWZNA010000022.1, on the reverse strand, counting down.
GACTCAAGCCCAATCAACTCATGATGATTTGGGTCAAATACCATTAAATCCTGATTAGACTGCGGTTCAGGTTCAGGTTCAGGTTCAGGTTCAGGTTCAGGTTCAGGTTCAGGTTCAGGTTCAGGTTCAGGTTCAGGTTCAGGTTCAGGTTCAGGTTCAGGTTCAGGTTCAGGTTCAGGTTCAACCATAGCGGGCTGGTTAATAACTTCAACAGGTTGAACCGTATTTACTGGAGTAATCTCTTGGACCGTTGGCTGAGCTTGTGAATTTAGACCTACTTCTGCTTGTCCATTTTGTTGAACAGGATCTGACACCACAACTTCATTAGGCGCTAAAGGACGGAATGCCAATAAGCGTAAAACGCACATCTCAAAACCTTGCTCTTGCGTCACGGCAAGTTGCAAGTCTGAACGACCTTTACATGCGATTTGGTAATATAGCTGTAAATCTTGAGCAGAAATCAGCTTAGACAGTTGCATGATCTTGCGATTGATTTCATCGCTATATTTCAAACTCAAATCAGGTAGATATTGCAAAATTGCCAATTCATGCAATGTCGAAATCAACTGATCAAGCACAAGTGAAACATCTAGCGCTTGGTGTCTAAATTGTAATAAAAGCTGACTAACTTTCTCACGTTGGTTTTGATGAATCGCCAAAATCAAATCATAAATGATCGTACGGTCGATTAGACCAAGCATTTCTTTAACATCTTGGTGATGTACAGAACCCTGCCCGTAAGCAATGGCTTGATCAGTTAAAGATAATGCATCACGCAGTGAACCTTGAGCAGATTCAGCAATTTGCCAAATTGCATCTTGATCAGCATTAATTTGCTCTTTTTCAAGAATAGCGCCAAGATGCTTGGTAATTTCATCAACGGCTAAAGGTCGTAGAGTAAATTGCAAACAACGTGAAATGACCGTAATCGGTAGCTTTTGTGGGTCAGTCGTTGCAAACAGAAACTTAACGTGTTCTGGTGGTTCTTCTAGTGTTTTTAATAACGCATTAAAAGAATGCGTCGATAGCATATGTACTTCGTCAATCAGATAAACTTTAAAACGACCTTGCGTTGGCGCATAAGGAACGTTGTCTAAAAGTTCACGCGTATCTTCTACTTTGGTTCTTGAAGCAGCATCGATTTCAATTAGGTCAATAAAACGGCCTTCATTTACCGCTTTACATGTTGCACAGACTTCACATGGTGTGGAGGTCACACCCGTTTCGCAGTTCAAACACTTGGCTAAAATACGTGCAATTGTAGTTTTACCTACACCACGCGTTCCTGTAAATAAATAAGCATGGTGAAGACGACCGCGTTCCAATGCACTGCTTAATGCACGAGAAACGTGGTTTTGCCCCACTAACTCATTGAAATTACGTGGACGGTATTTTCTAGCAAGTACTTGATACATGTATGCTCCTTGTTACAGGCATAAGCATACTTTGTTTTTAAAAGAGTGTGAACGCATAAAGCTCATATCCGTACAGATAAACTGCGAACTGGCTTCTTTTCTCTACCAGAACCGTTTATTTGTCTAAGGATGATCATGGTGTAACTCCTGATCTGTAACACCCTCATCCATCGTTTGCACGAGCCCCACACCATCCTTAATTTCAGCCGAATAATTTCCCTTCTCGGTAAAAATTTGCATGATTGTATAGTGGTCTTTTTGACTTTGAGTAATGGTAAAGAAATTCTGATTCGGATCGCCCTGATCAAATTTACCGGTCCACCGAACAATATCTTGGTCAACGGGTTCAATCTCTACAATTTTGCCAGTGCGATTAATGCCATATTCCAACATTTGGAACTTAACAGTGTCACCCACTTTTTTAAGTTCAATCACATTTGGATCATATTTAATGACCATACCTTCTGCATTTTTAATTAGTGGAAAATTAACATTAGAAGGCAGTTGATCCTTTTCTATTTCATTAAAAATAATCTGTTGCTGAGACAATCTTTCTTTTTCGGACGGACTCAAATTCAGTATATTTTGACGAGCAAATTCATTCTGATTATCTGCCAGTTTTTGCCCAGTCCCTTGCCCATTTTCTGAAGACGACGTTAAAGCAGAAGAGCTTTGCTGTGAAAAGGCAAACCAGATTAAAACTGCTAACGCCACACAAGCGATAGCAGTTCCTATTAACAATTTATTTTTCTTCATTATTTACAGCTAAAAATAGAAATTAGTTATATAGAGAAATTTTCAGTGCATTCAGGTTAATAACACTGACCGCATCAATTTTTCCTTCTACACCTAAACGTACGCCATATTTCGGGTTGTATAGATATGGACTCGAATAGAAATTAATATTATTGCCACCCATTGCAGTACTTCCTAACGGATGGGCAAAACCTGAGCCAATATTAGTTGAACCATTATGGTACAGACCAAGATTGTGCCCGACTTCATGACGCATGGCCGCGAAAGAACAACCTGCAATATCATTTGCGCCAATCATGTTATAAGCAGAAGCATTAATCCAAGCCCAACCGCAACCACCATCACCTGGTTCATTACCTTGATAATAGACACCATCTGCCAATACACGTTTTCGCTCATTTTGTACCGTCGTGTCATCTCGTCCAGTAGAGATTGCTTCTTTTAACGTGGCAGCAGGAATTTTGTAAGTTAGGTAACCTACATCTCTTAAGTAAAAACGTGCATTCGAATTTTCAGCAGTTAAATTCGTTAAATTTACGCCTTCAATCATTCTAAGTTTTGCAGCGCTTTCTCCTAAAATTGAGTTTACCTCTGGGCTAGAAACCAACAACATATCGATTGTATAACTATCTACTGTCCAGCCTTGAGCGGTATATATAAAACGGCGATTTTCACCATTTTTAATTGCAGTAGACAAGCCATTAGCGGCATTAATATAGGTGTCTGCCGATGCATTAGACACAATAACAACTTTATCGCCGACTTGAGCTTTAGCAGGTAGTTGTAAGGTTGGCTGCCAATTTGATGTAGACAGTTTCACCTTTAAAGTGGGCTGAGTCATATTCGGTAAAGTTGCAGGGATTGTTGCTGTAGAATCAATCACCTTTGTTGGTGAAGAGATCAGCTGCCAATATCCTTTGTCACTTACATACATAAACTCATATTGATCACCTGTTTTAAGCGTTAAAGTCGCTTGGCTATTAATATTGGTATTATTAATTTTTGCAGACCAAGTCGCTGTAGACTTGATAATAATTCTATCCCTATCACTTGCAGTGGTCGGCAAAGTGAAATTGGAAACCCAATTTCCATCTCCAAATGAAACTTCGGTAAGTGGACTATTAACTGTCGCTAATGACGTTCCAATTTGCTGAACATTTAGCTTCTGAGGCTTTATATATTCTGGAACCCATTTTCCTAAAGCAGAATAATATTTAAACCAATATTCAGATCCATTTTTTAATGAGAAACTGCTCGGAAATAGTAAATTTGTTTTATCGATGTCCGAGCTTATACTTGCTGTAGAAACAACTTGTACGGTTGTTCCGTCACGTACGTCACTCGGTAAAGCAATGGTTTGTGCCCATTTGTCATTTTGAATGATTACTTTTTGCATAGATGCAGTTGTTAATGGAACGACTTCATAGGTCGCACCATTAGTAGGACTCACAGTCGCTAACTGAGCGATCCATTTATTTTGACTGCTATTAAAGATGAATTGATAAACATCTCCACTATTTATCTTTAATACTTCTAACGGAATATTGGTATTAGAAGTATCTAAATAACTACTATAAGCAGCACTAGAACGAATTGTAATTTTGTCCAAATTATTAGCGCTTGTTGGTAAAGTGAGGTTTTTGACCCAATTCCCATTTGCTAAAGAAAATTCTAAATCTGAATAACCAGATGGAATTGATCCACTATTATTATTCTGATTTGGTGAAAGTACAGTTGCGGCATATACAAGTGAAGACGCAACAATTGCTCCAATAATGAGTGATGTTTTTAATTTAAAATTCACAGCAGCCTCTTTTATTTGTTTTTAGATTTTTCGAATAGCAGGTTAGCAAACCATTTTTACGCAGTCAATTTCACAACAATTAATTTTTTATTAAATTTCAATTACATGACTACTGAATCATTTTGAAATAAAAATATGAACCTTTTTAAAGAATAGTTTGTTTATGAGAATTAAATAACCAATTTTTAATATGTAGAAAATATTAAAAAGATATTTAAGGATAAAAGAAAGGTGGTCTCTCTTTTTATCCTTTAGTTTTAATTTACTTTCTTTGGAAAGCTAAACCAGACAAATACAGTTAAAAGGAAGAAACAAATAGCTGAGATAGTAAGCACCCAACTATGCGCATAGCTAAAAGCTTGCTGCGCAACTACAATTAATTGCCCTCCCAAAGGCCTTTCAAGGTTAGAAGCTAATTGCATGGTTTCACCAATCGAGATACTCGCTTTTTCAATTAAGTTCGATGGAAGCTCTGCTGGTAAAATAATTGAGCGGCTATAAAACCAAGACAACATTAACCCGAAAATAGCGACGCCTAAACCAGCTCCAAGCTCATAGGCCATACCTTCAATCGCACCTGCTGCACTCGCCTTTTGCGGAGGTACAGATGACATAATCGCAGCAGTTGAAGCAAGTAAGGCAATCTCAATGCTAAAGCCTAAAAAGACCATACACGTCCATGCTAAAAAGTGATCGGTCGAAAAGTTAAGCTGGGCAAGCCCCCAGAGACTGAATCCACTTATTAAAATACCAACAGTAGATACAAGTCTAAGCCCCCATTTATTTAAACAAATTCCGGCTAATGGACCACCTAAACTAATCGCAATCATGAATGGAATAATAAACATGGCTGCCTGTAATGGTGAAAACCCATGTACAAACTGCAACTCTTGAGACAAGAGTAATTCAAAGCCAACCAAAGCAATCATGGAAACAACAGCCATAACAATGCTGGTAGAAATCACTGGATGTTTAAACAATTCCAAATCAATCATTGGCGTCGTAGCTCTTTTTTGGCTTCGAATGAAGTGGATTAAAGTACTTATGCCTACCACAAACATCACGACTGTAAGTACCGAGAAGTTATACATCGCCGATTTAATTGAATAGATCAGGCTTAAAATGGCTACAACCAAGATTAAAGCTTGTCCTAAATTAATTGGCTGATCAGTCTTCTCTTGTTGTTTAGGAATGATCATTACAATCATAACCAGAACCACTAAAATAATCGGGATATTGATGAGGAATACAGCTCCCCAATGGAAGTGTTCCAACACAAACCCACCCACTAATGGACCAAAAGCTGCTCCGCCACCACCCACTGTAGACCAAAGACCAAGTGCAAAATTTCTCTGCTTTTCTTCGGTAAAGGCATTACGGATGCCGGATAAAGTAGCAGGAATAAGCATCGCTGCCCCTAGCCCTAAGACAGCACGAGAAGCAATTAAGGCATAGGCAGTTGGAGAAAAAGCCGCAGCTAACGAACCAACACCAAAAACTGCGGTCCCAATAAATAATAATTTTTTAAAGCCAATACGATCACCGAGTGCACCCATCGGTAAAATCAAACCCGCCATAATCAGTGAATAAATATCAATGACCCATAAAAGCTGATTGGCAGTTAAATTCAATGCTGCACTTAAAGATGGTGTTGCAACATGCATCACCGTTGCATCAATCGTAACAGGTAAATAAATAAGGACGATAATTGTCAGGATTAACCATTTTTTTTGCATAACGCTCTTCAATATCCAAAACTTGGACATGTGTTCAAATTGTGGTTATTATATACACAATTGGACACTTGTCCAACTTTTAGTTTTAATGTAATTTGTGTCGAATTCAGTCAGGTGAAAGAAACATGGCCTATCTTAATCGCGATCAACGCAGAGAAATGATTCTGCAAGCTGCCATGCAAGTTGCTTTGGCTGAAGGTTTTACTGCCATGACGGTACGTAGAATCGCAACGGAGGCACAAACCTCAACCGGACAAGTTCATCACCATTTCTCTTCGGCATCTCATTTAAAAGCTGAAGCTTTTTTAAATCTCATGGAACAGCTTGATGAAATTGAAAAAACCCTAGAAACAACTAGCCAATTTCAAAGGGTCTTCATCCTATTGGGCGCAGAAAACATCGATAGACTTCAGCCCTACTTACGTTTATGGAATGAAGCTGAACTCTTGATTGAACAAGATGTTGAAATACGAAACGCTTATAACCTTGCCATGCAAAGTTGGCATGAAACAATTGTGCAAGCGATTGAATCTGGTAAAGAAGAAGGTGAATTTAAAAATAGATCAAATTCCACAGACATTGCATGGCGACTCATTGCCTTTGTTTGCGGCTTAGAAGGTATTTATAAACTTGGTTTACAAGGTTTAGCTGAGGATGATTTCAAGCGCCATACCGAAGCGATTATTCGCCTAGAATTGTTATAAATGTATAAGCTGGCATTGATTAGAATGCCAGCTTTAAAATACTAAAATTAGAACCAGCCTTTACGACCTTTTAAAATTTGATCGGTACAACGTAAGGCTTCTTGAGTCAGCCCCCACAAACGATAATCGCCTGTGATTGAACCAATTTGGAAGTTATGGGTGTAAGCAAAGCTGAGGTCGCGCTCAGGGTCACACCATGCGCCTGAACCATTGTAACCAATGTGTCCAAAGCCATTTTTAGCGCGTTTACCCATGGTAATAATGCGGTGATAGCCTAAACGCCAATTCATCGGAATTGGCATAACACGATCACGTGCATAACTTTGAATGGTACTAAGCTCTTTAAATACTTCTGGGCGAATGATTTGCTGTCCGTCCCATTCACCTTGATTTGCCAGCATCGCATAAATTTTAGCAAGACTATTTGCAGTAAATGTGCCGTTTGCTGCTGGAATGACTGCTTGCAACCCCTCGTCACTAAAGAAACTAAGATGTTTCATTCCTTTTGGAATCATTGCATCTTGAAAATCTTGAGGGTCTTGTCCAGTCCAAGTAATCATTTTTTCAGAGAGTGAGCTCTTGCGTGTCTGTGGCTTTTTAGGTTTTTCAACTTGAGTAGACGCTGGTTTTTCTGGTTTTGATTGAACTATTAAACGTGCTACACGATCCAACTCATTTGCAGGCGTTCCAAAATATGCTCCATCTAACTGTAACGGTTCAACAAGATAATTGCGCATGAGTTGATCTAAAGATTGACCAGTTGCTTTTTCAAGTACACCACCCACAAGCCAACCAAATGTTAAAGCTTGATAAGCATTACCCTCTCCTGCAAGGAATCTTGGCTTAGTCGCCGCGACCACATCTAACATATGTGACCAGTCGAGCATTTCTCGCGCACTTTCGATGATATTTCGCACATCAAACATGCCGCTTTGATGGCTTAGCACATGACGCAGTGTCATTTGCTCTTTTCCATTTTGAGCAAACTCAGGCCAATAAGTCGAAATTGGTTTGTCGTATTCTAAAAAACCTTCACTTACTAAAATATGCGCTAAAGTTGCAAATATACCCTTACCTGTAGAATAGCAAACTGCCAATGTGTCAGGTTGCCAAGCTTCAGTTTGTGATTTTAGACCAGTGTAGATATCTACAACTTTCTGACCTCTAAAATAAACCGCTAAAGCAGCTCCACCTTGTCCCGTTCTAGCATCTTGAAGACGGCTAAACTGGTGAGCTAAATCAATAAAACGTTCATCTAAAATACCGTGATAGTTATGGGTATCGGCCAGTAAAATTTCTTTAATCACATGAAGTTCCTTGCATTTTTTGTTATTTTGCTCAAAAGCAGCCCAAACCTCTGTTCAGGCTGCTGATATTTTTATAACTCTTTTACAGTTCCTGCAACATGCGGTTTTTGTGATTTGGCATTACGAATTAAGAAATCAGTCTTTTTATCTGTATTGGCAGTTAAAAACTCAACTTTTGATGGCAAGAACATTGGCAGCTTAAACCACACATCTGCTTCATAAGCATTTGGTAATTCAAGGTTTGCTAATGCTTTAGCTTTGCTCCACATACCATGTGCAATTGCTTGCTTAAAGCCAAATGCTTTTGCAGTAATGGCATGAATATGAATTAAGTTAAAATCACCAGACACTTTCGCATAACGGCGACCTGTGTTTTCTAAAATATTCCACTCTGCCTTTGGAACATAAGCTGGTGCTTGTTCTTCTTTGGCTTTCTCACCGACTCTTTTCTCGACTTTTTGGCGAGATAAATAAGTCGTTAAACCTTCCATCACCACTTCATTGCCAACTTTTGCCGTGGTAATAAAGTCAAACTGAACACCTTTATCATGCGGTTTTAGTTCCCCAAATTTACATGACAGAGTGAGTTTTTCAGTTACACCAATTGGTCTGGTTTGTTTAATCTGGTTACGGATATGCACTAAACCTAAAATTGGAAATGGAAAGGCTTCTGCTGTCATCATGTGCATTTGCAAACTTTGAGAAAGCACAGCCAAATAAATTGCAGGTACAAAGCCATTATTTTGAAAGCCACATACTTCGTTATAAGCTTTGAGGTGATTCTGATCAATTTCTAAAGTATCTACCACATATTCAACTTGCGGTAATATTTTTGGACCTTTCGGCTTTTTAAAAATTAAACCTTGCACAACTTTTGGATAAGCCAATGCCGCTTTTGGTAGCTGGCTAAAATGACGAGTATTCATACCTAACCTTTATAATTTATAGATTCTTGAATAAAAAAGGGATGCACAAGCACCCCTATTTTGCTAAAAGTGCTTAAGCGCCCAACAAGCTTTGACCACATACACGCACAACGTTGCCATTTACCCCTGTAGAAGCAGTTGATGCAAACCATGCAATCGTTTCTGCTACATCAACAGGTAAACCACCTTGTTGCATTGAGTTCATACGGCGACCAGCTTCGCGAATTGCAAATGGAATCGCAGCAGTCATTTGAGTCTCGATAAAACCAGGTGCTACTGCGTTAATAGTAATACCATTTTTTAAGATAGGCGCAGTAAATTTCACTAGACCAATCACACCAGCTTTTGACGCAGCATAGTTCGTTTGACCAAGGTTACCAGCAATACCACTAATTGATGATACACAAACAATACGGCCATTTGCATTTAGACCATCGTTTTCTAACAAGTAGTCATTTACACGTTCAGCAGCAGACAAGTTAATGTTAATTACCAAGTCCCAAAGCTCTGGCTTCATGTTTGCCAAAGTTTTGTCACGTGTAATACCTGCGTTATGAACGATAATATCTAAACCGCCTTGTTTTGCTGCAGCAGCTTTAATTTTTTCACCTGCATCGGCAGCTGTAATGTCAATTGCCAATGTAGAACCACCAATGTCAGCAGCTACACGGTCAAGGTCAGCTTGTTGTTGTGGTACGTCTAGACAAATAACATGCGCACCGTCACGCGCCAACACATGTGCAATTGCCTCACCAATACCTCGGCTTGCACCAGTTACTAACGCAGTTTTACCAGCAAGCGGTTTTGCCCAATCAATATCAACTACATCTGCTTTAGATACACGAATCACTTGACCAGATACATAAGCCGAACGTGGAGAAAGCAAGAAACGTAAAGTTGATTCAAGGTTTGCAGCAGCACCTTCATCTACATAAACAACTTGAGCGGTAATACCCTTTTTAAATTCTTTACCTACAGATTTAATAAAGCCTTCAAGTGCGCGCTGAGCAATCGCTTGTTTTACAGTTTTTGCAGTTTCAGGAGTTGTACCAATCACAATCACTCGACCAGAAGTCGCAACTTGACGTGCAATTGGGTTAAAGAATTTATAAAGTTCGTTTAACTGTTCTGAGTTTTGAATACCAGATGCATCAAATACAACTGCTTTGAATTTTGATTCTTTGTCGCCTGCATTGAACGGACGTAAATTTAAACCAACTTTTGCAGCTTCTTGTTGCAAAGCAACGTTATTGCCTACATAGCTATCTGCATGAACATTGCTAAGTACTTGTGCAATCGCACCAGACAATACACTTGACGGCGCTGCGCCAACCAATACTGCACCATTCACTACTGGCTGAGCACTTTCAAAACGCTCTAATACAACTGGCGATGGTAAACCCAGATTTTTAACAACGAATTTACCAATAGGAGATTGTGTAAATGCTTGGTATTGATCAGTCATGATTATTATCTCTCAAAGAAATGAATTTTCTACGACAGGCTTCATTATGTTATGAGATGGATAGAAACAATATGAAAGCAGTCGTTCATTAGAGTTACTCCAAATCATACTTGACTTCATCTTTGGATGTCTTGACCTGAATGCTATCTACAATGTCATTCTAGTCAATACAGGTCTATTTGAATTGTGTTAAGGTAGCTTACAAGAATATCGTTATTATGCTTGGAAAAGCCTTATGAGCAAAACAACTCAAGAAAATCCAGCAGTCGAGAATTCTGCTCAGGAAAAAGTGTCAAATACATCAAAGTCGGCTTCTAACACGGCTAAGCGTAACAGCACTACTCCTAAAGCAGCAACTAATACATCAAAAACGACACGTACTCGTTCAACGACTGCACCTGCACGTAGCCCTCGTACCAAGAGCGCTGCTTCAGAAACCTCGTCTACATCTTCAAATGTAGCTGCAGCACCAAAAGCAACAAAAACCAAAACTTCTGTTCAACAGGATAAAACCATGAGCCAAAACACTGTTCGCCGCGTTGCAATTATTGGTGGCAACCGTATTCCATTTGCACGTTCAAATACTGCTTATTTCAAAGCGTCAAATTCTGACATGCTGACAGCAGCATTGAATGGTTTGGTTGAACGCTTTAACTTACAAGGTAAGCGTATTGGTGAAGTCGTTGCTGGTGCTGTTTTAAAACACAGCCGTGACTTTAATATGACTCGTGAAGTTGTATTGAGCACAGATCTTGCTCCTGAAACCCCTGCTTATGACATTCAAATTGCTTGTGGTACAGGTTTACAAGCAGCTTTTGTTGTTGCAAACAAAATTGCACTTGGTCAAATCGACGTAGGTATTGCAGGTGGTGTAGATACAACTTCTGACGCGCCGATTGCTGTAGGTGATGGCTTACGTAAAGTTTTACTTGAGCTCAATGTTGCTAAGACTGGTAAAGACCGTCTTAAAGCATTAACAAAAATTGATTTTAAAAAGCTTCTTGATGCACCAAGCAATGGTGAACCACGTACTGGCCTTTCAATGGGTGAGCACCAAGCCATCACTGCTTTAGAATGGGGTATCACTCGCGAAGCACAAGATGAGTTAGCTGCTAGCAGCCATCAAAAACTTGCTGCTGCTTATGAACGTGGTTTCTTTGATGACTTAATGACTCCATTCTTAGGTCTTAACCGTGACAACAACTTACGCGCAGACAGCACAGTTGAAAAACTTGCTAAATTGAAGCCAGTTTTCGGTAAAGGCGAAACTGCAACAATGACAGCAGGTAACTCAACTCCGTTGACTGATGGCGCTTCTGTGGTATTGCTTGCTTCTGAAGAGTGGGCAAAAGAAAACGGTCATGAAGTTTTAGCTTACCTTTCTTTCTCTGAGACAGCAGCTGTTGACTTTATTGGTAAGAACGGTCCTAAAGAAGGTTTGTTAATGGCCCCTGCTTATGCGGTGCCTCGTATGCTTAAGCGTGCAAACCTTAAACTTCAAGACTTCGATTTCTACGAAATCCATGAAGCATTTGCATCCCAAGTGTTGTCTACTTTGAAAGCTTGGGAAGATGAAAAATTCTGTAAAGAACGTCTTGGTTTAGATGCACCTTTAGGTTCAATTGACCGCTCTAAACTAAACGTAAATGGTTCATCTTTAGGTGCAGGCCATCCATTTGCTGCAACTGGTGGTCGTATCTTAGCAACTGCTGCTAAATTGATTAATGAAAAAGGTTCAGGCCGTGCATTAATCTCGATCTGTACAGCAGGTGGTGAAGGTGTGGTTGCGATTGTAGAAAAATAATTTCTATTTATCGACCTAATAAAATAAGCACCCATTTGGGTGCTTATTTTCATTTCAATATATTAGCTTAATGAAGTGATGCAGCTTTTGCATCTGGGAAAAATTTATCTTCAATATGGTCATAGCACCACTGGAAAATAAAGGTATAAACCAAAATACATAAAGTTAAGCCAATGTCTAAAATAAATGCATCAATGACACTCATCTGGAGCATATAGGCAATCATCGGTACTGTTGCAAGCAACAACCCACCTTCAAAACCAATCGCATGTAAAATCCGTACAGGGATCGTTCTTTCCCAATTATATTTATGCTCTACTTTTTCAAAATAGTGGTTAAAAATCATATTCCAGAAAACTGAAACCACTGCCATAAACACGCCGAGTGTTCCGGTCACTTCCATCGGCATATCAAAAATAAAACTTAATGCAATCGCAATGATGACCAATAAAATTCCTTCATAACTGATTGCATGAATGAGTCTTCTCTTGGAAATCAACATTTTTAAATACTCAATAATAACTTGGATAATGTGCATTTTATTTTTATAATATTGATTAATCCAATCAGGTTCTTTCAGTTTTTTTGACAGATGAATATTAATCAAGAACAACTACTCATGTTTCAAGCCGTGATTGAGACTGGCTCTTTTTCTGCAGCAGCACGTAAACTTGGAAAAGTTCCTTCGGCTGTAAGCATGTCTATTGCCAACTTAGAAATTGATCTGAACCTGACTTTATTTGACCGTAAAGGCCGTGAACCCATCCCTACTGACGAGGCTCGGGTCTTATACGAAAAGACATCTCAGCTTTTGATTGAGATGAATCAATGGAAACAGCATGCTCACGCCTTAAGTACAGGGTTAGAAGCTAATTTAACTATTGTGATTGTGTCTGAACTTTTACACACCAATTGGACCGACTACATTTGTCTTTTAGAGAGTCGTTTCCCTGACCTACAAATCAATATTGTGTCTGCTCCACAAGAAGATGCTCTGCAAATGTTATTAGATGGGTCTGCTCAACTTGCACTCATGTTTGAACGCGAGCACCTAGACAACAGAGAACAATTTGTAGAACTTAAACGTGAGGCTCTAATTCCGGTTATTTCAAATAGCCATCCCCTCGCAAGCCAAAATCAGGTTACTTATGAACAAATTCTCACTACACGACAAATAGTAGTTGCAAGCCGAGATGAGACTTTAAAACCTGAATTGCTATTTTCAAAACACTATTGGCGCACCGATAACCACCACTCTGCTTGTTTAATGATCTTGCGCAATTTGGGTTGGGGTGTACTTCCTCAAGAAATGTTTAAAGAAAATCCTGAATTGAAAAATAAACTTAAAATATTGGATTTATTAGATTTCACTCCCCGATTTGAATATTATGTCGACTTGGTATGGAGTCGAGAAAGTGAACTCGGTGCCGCTGCTAGATTTTTGATTGAACATATCCGTAAGCAACGAATGCAACCACTACCTTAAAAATATTTCAAATTAGATGCAGAACCTAAACGTTTTTCTTTGAAATATAACAATTAATATATCGACAGCATGAATAGACTTTGTGCTATAAAGAAAAGATAAGATTTATTACCGAAGATGTTGAATATCAATGACTCATACAGCACTTGACCAATTAAAAACATTAACGACCGTTGTTGCCGACAGTAGTGACCTTGATGCAATTCGTAAATTCCGTCCATTAGACGCAACGACTAATCCTTCATTGATTACGGCAGCAGCAGAACAACCAGAAAGTAAAGAGCTCATTGAAGATGCTTATTATCAAGCCAAAGAAGAAGGCTATAGCAACGATGAGTTAATCGAAAGAACCATTGATATTTTAACTGTAAAATTTGGTGTAGAAATTTTAAAACTGATTGAAGGCCGTGTTTCAACTGAAGTTGATGCTGCTCTTTCATATGACACTGACGCAACCATTCAAAAAGCCCATGAATTATGTGAACTTTACAAAGGTTATGGTATTGATCAGTCTCGCATTCTGATTAAAATCGCGTCGACTTGGGAAGGTATTCAAGCTGCCAAAGTGCTCGAAGCTGAAGGAATTGCTTGTAACCTCACTCTCCTTTTCGGTTTGCATCAAGCCCAAGCGTGTGCAGATGCAAAAGTGACTTTAATCTCACCATTCGTAGGCCGTATCTTAGACTGGTACAAAAAAGCTGAAGGTGTAGACGCTTACCCAATCGAAAAAGACCCAGGTGTCGTTTCAGTTAAGAAAATCTACACTTACTACAAGCAGCAAAATATTCCAACTCAAGTGATGGGTGCGAGCTTCCGTAGTATAGATCAAGTGCTTGGTCTAGCTGGATGTGATTTGCTAACCATCTCACCAAGCTTACTTACCCAGCTTGAACAAGATAACCGTACAGTCGAGGCGGCACTTGATGCATCTCAAGCAAAACAAGCAGAAGCCATCGTTAGACCAGCTCAAGATGAACAAAGTTTTAAAGATGAACTTAACCATGACTTAATGGCATTCCAGCTTCTACAAGGCGGTGTTGATGGATTCATTAAAGCACGTGACCAATTAAGCCTTTTGTTACGTCAGTCTTTTGGAATTGATGCGGAAATAAAATCTTAAAAAACTGCACTTTTCATACAAAATTGCCGATTTTTGTTATCATGATAAAAATCGGTTTTTTATTGGGTTTCTCGTGTTCGGCATAACAGATTTAACAACATATATTATTGGTACATTCCTAATTGTGTTATTGCCGGGGCCCAATTCTCTTTATGTGATGTCAATCGCTTCGCGCTATGGTATTAAAACCGGATATATGGGTGCATTCGGTATTTTTACCGGTGACCTTATTTTAATGCTATGTACAGTACTCGGAGCTGCGTCTCTTCTTAAGGCATTCCCATGGGTATTTGTCATTCTTAAATTAACAGGTGCACTTTATTTATCTTATTTAGGTTTTAAACTGTTGCAAGGCAGTATTCAACGCTGGAAACAACGTAATCAAACTCAACCAGAAATGGCTGATTTACCTGCTTTAGATAAAGTTCATCCTTATAAAACAGCACTCAGTATTAGTTTACTCAACCCTAAAGCGATTTTATTTTTCCTCTCTTTCTTTGTTCAATTTGTTGAACCAGATTATGCTTATCCTGCTCTGAGCTTTTTAATTTTAGCAATTATTTTACAGATCATTAGCTTTAGTTATTTAACTGCATTAATCTTCTCTGGAATTAAACTCTCGGCATTTTTTAAAGAGAACCATAAAATTGCAGCAAGCGGTATCTTTTTAGTAGGAATTCTATTTTTTGGATTTGGTTTAAAACTAGCAACCTCAACGATTTAATTATTTTTACTCTAATAAGCTTTTGCATAGGAAAGTTAAAACATCATGAACTGCTAAAAGTCCAGCATGCCATCTGTTTTAACTTCATTAAGTACAAAAAAAGTTCTGACTTGTCTTACTCCAGGTAAGGCAATAATCTTTTCACTATGAAATCGGTTAAACGCAGCTAAATCTTTAACACGAATTTTTAGAAAATAATCGACTTCTCCCGCCACCAGATAACACTCTAAAACATTTTCCAAATCACCCGATGCTTGTTCAAATGCTTGAAAGCTGTCAGGGGTTGAACGGTCCAAAACCACACCAACTAACACCACAGTACCACGTTGAACCGTATTAGGATTGATCCGAGCACGGACATCTAAGATTGCTCCAATCTTAAAAAGACGCTGAGTATGATTCCAACAAGATGATGTACTAATACCTACAAGTTTTGCCAATTCAGCATTACTTAAACGCCCATTTTCCTGTAAGGCGCGCATAATTTTCAGTTCTAATGGTGTTAAATTTTCGGCTTTCTCTTCCATAAAATAATATTCTTGATTCATTGTTATTCATGAAATAAATAATAGCATTATTTGATAATTTTAAAAGATTATTTATTTTTTAACCTAAAAATAGAAAGCACCTTCTTAAAAAAAATTGTTAAATTCACCCCAACTGGAAGCAATGGCAGAAGCCTATTAATTTTTCTTGGATTTAGAACACGTATCATGCAAAAAATTCTTCAAGATTTTTCAATTCCAGCAGTATTTGCTGGTTTTATTACCTTTCTCATTGGTATTAGTGTTTCGGCCGTTTTAGTGATTCAGGCGGCTCAAGCTTTAGGTGCTTCACCTGAACAAATCACTTCATGGTTTTGGGCTTTGGGTTTGGGTATTGGCTTATCAGGACTCATTCTTTCTTGGAAATTTGAATATCCTGTAGCGACGGCGTGGTCAACCGCTGGTCTTGCTTTAATTATGGCAACAGGTAGTGGATATAGTTTAAATGAAGCGATTGGTGCTTTTTTAGTTGGTGGTTTACTAACAGCTATTTTAGGCTTTTCAGGTATTTTTCAAAAAGCGCTGTCATACATCCCTCAAAGTTTAACAAGTGCCATGCTTGCAGGCGTCCTCCTCAAATTTGGTATTTCACTTTTCGCAAGTTTACAAAATGATTGGGCATTTGTTTTGTCCTTACTTTGCATTTATGTCATTACAAAAAGATTATGGCCGCGTTATAGCATTGTATTTACCGTAATTGCAGGTATTGCCCTGTGCCCTATCTTTTTAGAATTTCATATGCCTACAGTTCAGTGGTCTTTAGCAAAACCTGTTTGGATTAGTCCTGACTTTAGCTGGTCAGCACTTTTGGGCTTAGCATTGCCACTGTTTGTGATTAGTATGGCTTCTCAATATTTACCGGGTATTGCCATGATCAAAAGTTATGGCTACAAACCACACGTGAATCAACTCATTGGCTGGACAGGTTTAACCCAAGTTGTGCTTGCACCGTTTGGCTGTTATAGCGTCAATATTGCTGCGATTAGTGCTGCCGTAAGCTTAGATGATCAAGTTCATCCTGACCCAAGCAAACGCTATATTGCAGGTATAAGCTGTGGTTTTTTCTACATCTTAATGGGTTTGTTTGCTGCAACACTCACAAGTTTATTGATGTCTTTTCCTCATATTTTTATTGTAGCTTTGGCTGGTATTGCATTACTTGGTACGATCAGCCACAACATTGCGATTGCTTTTGCTCAAATTGAAGAACGTGAAGCAGCGTTATTTACCTTTTTATGTAGTGCTTCGGGTATTCAATTCTTTGGGATCGGCTCAGCATTTTGGGGATTGGTTGTCGGAATTATTGTATTTATTATTCTCAAATTTAAAGCCAAAAAAAGCGAATAAAAAAAGCGTTCATAGCTCCATATTTTGAATGCTATGAACGCCTTTTATGATTTCTTATAATTCTCTTACTACAACTGTTTTTGCCATTTTGTCGTGCCAGCCTTGTTTTTTAGTGTCAAATGCCACCCAAAAAAGGCCAATACCAAATACTAAAATTGATGGAATATAGCCAATATATCGAATAATGCTCTGCATGACTGTGAGCTTATTACCTGTTTTTTCATCTAAAACTTTTAATCGCATCAAACGTTTGCCGGGTGTACCTGCAAAATACAACCAACATAAAATTGAATATAAAAAAGGAAATGCATAGTTCACAATTAAGTCGAACCAATAATTTTGTGGCTTACTACTTAAGCCAGTAGCAAATACTAAGTCATAATCTCCCCGATAAAAAATCCATGCGGCTGGAATAATTGCTAAACAAAGAATAAGACTATCAATAATCATTGCGCCAAATCTTAACCAGAATCCTGCATACTCATACTTATAAGTCATGCCTACCTCACTTTGTTATTGTTTAATAGCTAAAATGGTCTTACTACTTTACTTTTATCCTAAATGAAACTTTTTTATTTTTAAACACTTAAATGAAATTAAAATATTCTAATCAGACTTTTTTTGTAATTATTTTGATCAAATAATGGCTATTAAATATTCTATTAGGATAAAAAATAATTTAACTTTTAAAACTGACATTTCTTTATGTCAGTTATATTTAAATAATTTTATAAATAGACTAAATTACAAATAAATATTATATTTATTTCCAAAATAAAACATCTATTTTAAACTCTTTTTTTAATAAAAGTGCTGCAAATAACAGACCTAATCCAATAATAATTAAAAAAACACTTAAACTGATTACTCCACCAATAATAGCTAGTGTGCCTAATATAGCTAAAATATAAAATATAATTACACTGAATGTTGGCATTTCAATTTATTCCACTACTTAAAATAAAAGCAATTTATTCTATCGAGTTTATAAACGATTGCTGTTTTCAAATGTTGATTACACTATTAATTTGTATCTTCATACAATAATCATGTTATTAAACTTATTTAATGTTACTTTAGTTTAATAAACAGTGATGGAATTCACATAACTTTTATTTGATTTCAAAGTAATGCTTTTCAGTCACAAGTTTAATTTTTAGGTTTTTATATAAGCGTTCTTTTGAATCTTCTAGTGAAGGTACAACTTTTTCTGCAAATTTATCTTCAGTCATAAGTCTAGCATATGTTTTGTAACCAATAATTAACTTTTGGGGTTCGTTACCTGTTTGACGGAATTCTTCAATGAGTTTATTGACTTTCTTTGCTGTTAAATCTGCCATCTTCCTTAGTTCCCTTAATTTACTATTTTGTTATACGGCTTCTATGTGACAGAAATATGAACCGTAATTTTTTGTAATTTGCATGTAAATATTAACAATTATAGGTCTATAGCACACTCACTAGTTCACAAATAGCAAAGCAATCAACTCATTTACTTGATTTATATTTATTTTATTTAATTTCAATTACTTTTAATTGAATAGATGTCTCCAAAGAATGAAATATGTTAATCTTTAATTAATAAAGCTTCATACATATAACAACTGTAAATAAGAGGAATAAGATCATGAATTACCAACATATTATTGTACCAGTAGATGGTTCTGAGATTTCTTTAGCAGCAGCTCGACAAGCAGCTCATATTGCAAAGGCATTTGGTAGTAAATTGACCGCCATTAGCTTGGTTGCGGTAGATCCTTTTAGTGGCGTAGATTTTTATTACATCTCACCTGTTGTAAAAGATTATTTTGTTGAAGCACGTGCTAACGCAGAAAAAACACTCGCAAAAGTTAAAGCTTTATGTGCTGAAGAAGGTATTGATGCAGAGACTCAAATCATTCAAGGTGAAATTTCTTCAGATGGTATTTTGAAAGCCGTAGAAGACTTAGGTTCTGATTTGATTGTGATTGGTTCGCATGGCCGTAAAGGTTTCCAAAAACTAATTTTGGGAAGCTTTGCTCAAGATGTTTTAAATAGCACCAAGATTCAAGTTTTAGTCGTAAAAGAGTAAAACTCTTCAAAGATAAAAGCCCAATCTAATGTTTGGGCTTTTTAATAAAATAGCTTATAGAAATTTTACACCCACTAAAAAACTCTATAGAATAGTTCACTATTCCATCAATTTCGTGAGTCACGCCAATGAAGTAAGTCTTTTTTCTCATCAATTTTTTCTTTTTTTGATGTGCAAAATAGACTATTTTTGTGATTTACTGTCTCTATTAAAAATTATTATTCTCCTATTTTGTACATCCTGTATTTATGAGGTTTTTTATGACTCAGCAGGCATGTGTAATATCACAACTTACCTTAGAGTTCCCTTCAAAGGTAATGTTTAAGCATCTAAATTTTAGTCTTGAATCGAATCAGGTATCTGCCCTAATTGGTCGTAATGGTCAAGGCAAATCTTTGCTTATGCAACTGTTAAATCAAACGTTTAAATCAGATTCAGTTGTTACATCAGGGCAAATATCGTGGCATGTAAAACATGCTTATTTACCACAATTACATCGTTTGACAGCACTGACGATTGCTGAAGCCTTAGATATCTTAGATATTTACGACGCTTTTAAAAGAGTTGAACAAGGTAATGCCAACTTCGATGATTACGATTTATTGGAAGGTAAATGGGACCTACCCGCTTTATGGAACAACCTCTTAGAATCTGCTGGCCTACCAACAGATTTAGATTTCCCAGTTAAAAATTTAAGTGAAGGTCAAAAAACCAAGTTGGCTTTAAGCTGTTTATTTTTAAAATCAGACCACTATCTATTACTTGACGAGCCTAGTAATCATCTAGATCAGCAGTCTAGACAATGGTTAATTGATCATTTAAAAAAACACCCAGCAGGTAGTCTTCTCATTAGCCATGATCGGGCTTTATTAAATGAAGTTGACCATATTTATCATTTAAATGAACATGGCCTCCATCACACTACCGGAAGCTATGAAAAATTTTATGGGCAGTATCAAACAAATATTGCAGCTCTAGAACAATCTATTCAACAGAATCAACGTGAAGTTAAACACATGAAGCAAAAGCAACATGATGTATTAATGAAAGCTCAAAAACGTGAGCGTGCTGGCAATAAATTAAGAGAATCAAATTCTCAAGCCAAAGTTTTGCTCGACTTTAAAAAGGAACAAGCAGGCCAAAGCATTGCTACTATACAGTCTCAACATCAACGTCAAATTTCGAACAGTCAAAATGATTTAAAAGATAAGAAATTGCTTCTCGAAACGGTTAAATATCAACAGTTTTTCTTCCCTTCTTTTCATAAGAAATCTGGTGAAATTCTGCGGATTAAAAAATTGAAACTGAAACATGGTACTCAAAACCCCATCGATCTAGCTGTACAAGCAGCTCAAAAAATTCACATAAAAGGACAAAATGGTATTGGAAAATCAACTTTACTTAAGGCAATTCATGCACAGAACAATCAACTCTGTGACAGCATTCACCTATCTGTAGAATGTTTCTATCTAGACCAAAACTTTAGCTTTTTATGCGATGAAATGACTGTTATTGAAAATTTAACTCACATGAATAACGAGCTTTCAGAACTCGAATGGAGAAATTTGCTAGGTCAACTTCGAATCCGCGGTGATAAAGGCACTCAACTATTGTTTCAGTTAAGTGGTGGTGAAAAATTAAAAGTAGCTTTATTGGCCCTTAGCCAGATAAAACCAACACCAGAACTTCTGTTATTAGATGAACCCGAAAATCATTTGGATATTGAATCTAGAGAGTTACTTGCTAATGCTCTTCAAAGTTATGAAGGTGCGATATTGCTCGTTTCACACGATCAACTGTTTGTTGAAAGCTCGGGCATTAATGAGTCATTTTCCTTAACGAAATAGTTAGTAATATACCAGTTTTCAAATTTACTAGTTCTCATTTGAGAGCTAGTAAATTTCATCAGTTATTATTTTTTTACGTTATTTAATAATTCGAGATCTAAATTATATTTGACAGTTTTATTTTTACGAGCACTATTACGCATTTGATAAACCTGAATAATATAATCACCATCGGTTGGTAAAATAAGTTCTCCTTTAAAACCTACGGTTGAGCCAATCAATAATGCATTATCTTTACCAGGCTTTGTACCAGGTGCAAAAATATTAATGTATGCTAAATTACCAAGGCTATTAATATTAAATTTTAATATTTGGCCCTTTTTTGCATAAATTCTATACCGCACATCATTGTAGCCCTGAAATTGCCCAGTTAAAGTGGTATGCGGTGTACCTTGTAAAAAATTAACTTTTTGCTCAATATTTTTTGCGTAGATAGTAAATGAAGTAGCTGAAATGAGCGTGGATAGTAATAATGTTTTAATGATTTCTCTCAATTTCTTGACCCTCAAAATTATTTTTAAATAATTATATTAAAAACAATTTTCATAAAATTTTACTTTATGTATGAGTTTGATGAGTAATAGTTGCTTTTTATAACCAGTAACAAATAAAGTATGTTCAAAATCTAAATTACCTTTCTCTTTTAGAATAAGAATTTAAAAGTTAAAGCGTATGGTTAATCCATAAATCTGGAAGAATTTTTAATGGATATTATTATTCGTGATGAGCAAATTGAAGATATAGAAGCTATCGAAAAGCTAACTAAAGCAGCTTTCCAAAATGCTGAGCACACAAGTCATACAGAACATTTTATTGTTAATAGTTTAAGAAACCACGGACAACTCACCATTTCTCTAGTGGCAGTTGAAGATAGCTCTATTATTGGACATATTGCTATTTCTCCAGTTGAAATTAGCTCAGGTGAAATAGGTTGGTATGGTTTAGGCCCTATTTCAGTTCACCCAGATAAACAAGGATATGGTATTGGTTCCCTTCTGATGAAGGAATCACTAGAAAAGTTAAAGCAATTCGGAGCACAAGGATGCGTTCTATTAGGTGATCCACGCTATTACAGCCGATTTGGTTTTAAAAATTATCCTGAGCTGATTTTGCCTGATGTACCGAGTGAGTATTTTCAGGCTCTAACTTTCTCGGGCAATATTCCAAAAGCGAATGTCAAATACCATGAGGCTTTTAATGCGATGCAATAATAAAAACTTACTATCTTCAAAAGAAAACTCCTAAAAATAGGAGTTTTCTTTTTCATTGGTTTTTAAAATATCAGCTTTTATTTAACACACTCAATTTGGAAAACTTCAATATCGGTAGGCTTAACTCTATGCTTATCTACCTCACCAACAACACGTACTTTATCACCTGCTTTTAGTTCGAGAGGCTTCCATAAGTCATCATCAATATCAATTACGATTGAGCCTGTTGCATCTTTAAACTCAAAATGATCACCAGTAATATGCTTTACGATTGTACCCGTCAAAGTTACTCCAGATTCATCATCTAAAGTTTTTGCTTTAGACACTGTGACTACATTTTTTGTGGCTTCTTTTATTAATGTAGCATCGGCTTTAGCCATCACGGCACCACTACCTAACAAGGCAAATCCAGTGAATGCTACAAAGAATATTTTTTTCATTACTGTGACCTAATTTAATGTTCAATGTTCTTAGTTATATAAACAAATTCTTTTAAAGTTATAGATTTGGCTTTTGTGGTTTTTTGTATCTTATTAGAGTCTTTATTTAATGAAAATTAATGAGATATCAAATAATTTGTAGTTCTCTTTTCCAATAACTATTTTATTGCCTTTATTTTCGTGAATTTACTTAAGAAAGCTTTTTTCTTAAGTAAATTAAACTCAGCATTAAAATAACACGTAATTGTTAAGCAACGAGTTGTCCTAAATTCAATAAAATATTTATGGCTTCCGCCTCATCTGTTGTTTGCGTAACAATCATTCTGTCATATGAAATTCCACCAATCTGAATATAGATTTTCGGATGTGGAAGCTGTGGGATATAGACTTTTAGCGGCTGATAAAGAGCAAGAAGATAACCAAATGAATCATATGGATAATGATCATCTTTTAATGTCTTCTTTATGACGACATAATTGTTCAATATATTTAAAATAAAACCATATTCATTTTCAGAATGAAATTTAGCGTCCATACCTACCTCCTTGATTAATTAATATTTTTATAATCAAATTTAAAGGTTAAATTTCTGATCTGACGATATTTGAACCAATTCACTTTAAATATAGGGTTCTATTTAAAATAATTAGTGTCGAATTTTAATATATTTAAAACCTAGTGTATTAGTCAACATATTTTGAACAGTTCCATTAAAAATAAATATTTCGAGTTACAAATCACACTTTAAGATTAAAATAAAAAGATATAAAAAAAGCCCATCTTACGACAGGCTTTAACATTCATCTAGATTATGAGTCTTTATCCATTGAATGAGGAGTTGTGGTTTTATCTTGCTGCTTTGTGTCGTTTTCACCTTGGCAAGCACTCACACCTAAAGAAATAAAGGCGGCTAATCCCAAGGTCACTATAATTTTTGTCATGTTTCACCTCATGAATTGTTCAGATTGATGAGTTAATAAATACTTATTATTAGTTTTACGATCAGCATAAGTTTCTAGGCTTTTTTGTAGATTTAGCGCAAGAATGTAAAGCTATTTATTTTTACATTTAAATATTAGCTCACATCTAACTCGCAAATATCAAAGTTTCCTATATTAAGTAAATTAAACATTAACTGAATGTCTGAGCGTTTTAATGAGTAAATCATATAAGTGATCTACAGCTTTAGATTCTAATGATACCCTACTCCGATATACAGCAGCCTCCATCGGTTCTAAAGGTCCAAGACCATGATCAGCACCTAAAATAGTTAAATGCTCAGGTGCACTGCACTGCGTGAACACTGCAATTGCTAAACCACTTTCCACTGCTGCTATTTGACCCGCTAAACTTGAACTGTTGTATACCACACGATAACGGCGTCCTTGTAATGCTAAAGAATGGATAGCACTTTTTTTGGCTTGGCTGGTACTTTCATAAACTGCAATTGGGAGTGGATCTTCTCGCCAGAGTTCAAACTGTGGAGAACCCACCCATACCATTGGCTCATGGAATAAAAGTGTTCCTTGACGAGCGTTATCTCTCGAAATTAATGCCAGGTCTATATCCCCACTTTCTACGCGTGGTATTAACGAAGTAGACTGCTCACAGATTAATTCAATTTCAACACCTCCATAACGTGGAGCAAATCGCTTAAGCACAGGTGTTAAATATTTGGCAGCATAATCATCAGGTACTCCGAGACGTATACGCCCCTTCAGTTCATCTCCATGAAATGCCATTTGCGCCTCTGCATGCAAGTCAAGAATACGGCGTGCGTAGCCTAAAAGTAGTTGCCCTTGAGACGTTAATTCAATTTGCCGATGAGTTCGTATTAAAAGTTGGCAATGTAGCGCTTCTTCTAGTTTTTTTAATTGCATGCTAACAGCAGATTGTGAACGGTATAGCTCAGGTGCTGCGTTTGATAGCGAGCCTGTATCTACTACTGTGACAAAACACTTTAACCAGTCAATCTGTAGGTTTTTTAAATTCATTAGGATTTATCTATTCGATTTTCAAATAGTATATAAAAGAATTATGCGCTTTTCTTTATTTATTGTCTCTCTCATACTGAAAATAGAAGAAGTTAAAACAATTCATTTTTCTAAAAGAAGTTATCCGTGAATTGATTAATGTCTGAATAACACGTTAATAGCAATACTTACTAACAATTTCACCACTTCGTATTTCTTAGGTATTACGCACTAGGAGGAGGTTTTATGCGCCTAAATAAACAGATGCTTGCATCACAAAGTGCGACATCCATTTTCGTTTTACTTTGGGGAAGTGCTGCGATTTTTACTCGATGGGGACTCGATAATGCATCACCCATAGCATTATTGATGCTGCGTTTTGCCATAGCTTTGTTTGTTTTATTGTTAATTGCTATTTTTAGAAAAAGACTCTTACCTAAGCATGGAACTCGAAAGCAAGTTTTATTAGCTGGACTCCTCATTATTGCAGGTTATTCAATCTGTTATTTTAAAGCCATGGCTCACGGAGTCACCCCTGGTTTAATGGCCACAATCATGGGAATACAGCCAATCTTGACGCTTTGTCTTTTAGAAAAGAATTTACAAAAAGAAAGGCTATTCGGTTTACTCATTGCTTTAGCTGGACTCATACTTTTAGTGTGGAAAAGTCTGACCATGTCTTTTATCGCTCCAATCGGTATATTCTTTGCCTTGACCGCCCTAATCTGTATAACCTTCGGGGCCATAATGCAAAAGAACATCCAACAGGCCCCGACAGATGTCTTGCCATTACAATATATAGTCAGTCTTGTGGTCTGCTTGTTTATAGTTCCCTTTGAACATTTTGAAATAGCATGGAATTCACAACTGATCATTTCGGTCTTATTTCTTGGAGTTTTAATTTCTGTAGTTGCACAGCTTTTACTTTATCGGCTTTTAAATCAGGGCAATCTTGTAAATGTGACAAGCCTATTCTATTTAGTGCCTGTCGTTACTGCACTTTTAGATTTTTTAATTTTGAAAAACAAGCTGCCGCTTGCAGGCTTAATTGGAATGCTTGCAATTTTACTAGGCTTATTGCTTGTATTTAAAAAGAAATAACTCATACAAATAATATAATACCCTCAAATGAGGGTATTATATTGAGTGAAAATTTAATCTAAATTTTTCCATTCTGTACCAATTTGAGCTAATGCTGGAAGCTCATCGCTATTAAAAACATTAGAATTACGATCAATAGCAAATCGATAGACGGGCATAGAATCAGCTTCAGTTTTCTTAAAAAAACTGAAGTTTTCATTAAGATGATAATTACCACCCTCTGTAGATTTTATTGCTGTTCCTGAAGGTATATGAATATAACTTTCACATTCCACTTCAATATTATTTCCGGCAAGATCTTGGTAGGAAAATTTCATGTTTTAATCCTTTCTAAATTTTTATGATTGAGAAAAACTTAGCATGCTATCCGGATAGCTTATGGAGTTTTTTTTCAACTAATTGTTTAAGTGTGTATATTTAGTTAACACTAGAAAAATTTATAAAATAAAGCTGATTTCTGAAATGGATATATTTACAAATTTGCCTTACATCTAAACTAAATAGGATCTTTTATGCTGAGTAAAACAGCATTACTCGGAATACTTTTAAGTATTTTCTTTTGTTCTTTACGCCATTCTTTATAAAATTTTTTATCAGATTGTTCTGAAAAACTATCTCTCTGCTTGTGAGAGCAAGCATCGTCTGTATTTGCTGATTGAACAGATGGCCAATTATTTAATTGAGGTGTCAAAACAGCATTACTCATCAATGAAAGTTCTTTTAATCTAATCAAATTCATATCTACTTCCTTGCTTACATTCAGCACCAGACTCTTCAATATGTTCGTTCAAAACTTTATCTTGAATAATTTAGAGGCGGCTATTGTTCTATTTTCAAAGCCAATCCAATCAGGCCTACACACAAATACCACATACTTAAGAATGCAAAGTGCAAGTTTTGTGTCTTGATTTACCAATGATGTAACTTACTACATGCTTGAATAAATTAAGTTTAGGTAGAATAAGAAAGGTATTTTTACCCTTTCCTTCTCTGTTGCTCCAATTTCAGATATACTGACCTGAGTATGAGATGAGCCTTATATAGTTCATTGGTAGATCAATGAATGACTAAGCCCTTCGCTTTCGAGCAAGGGCTTTTTTAATGCGTATGATTTGGAAAAATTACTTTTATCTGACTCAGCAATTCAGCCCTCGGTTTGCCTTTACTGAGCAGGTCTGTTAGATTGGTCTTGTTCACCAACTCCTATTGTTGATGAATACTGAAGCCTGATTCGTAGCATCAGGCTTTTTTATGCCTAGATTTTATTAAAGATCGGAATGGCTTTTCTGATAAAACCCTATAAAGAATTAAAAAAACTACGAAGCTAAAAACAATTTCTTTTCAATTGCTCGGCGTCTAACCAATCCAGGCAGACGATTACCCCCTGCGTTTATCCATACATCAAACTGGTTCGCAGCCCCTTTATAATCTCCTGAATTTAACATTTTTAGTAAAGTCGAGTTTTTAAAAGCACTAACCCCTATATTATAAGTCAGAGAAACCAAGGCATCGAATTGATTCTGTTTTAAAGGAACTTTTACAGCGCTGTTGACTGCACGCTCAAATATTTTCAAATCATGTTTCATATATGCCTGTGCCTGCTCAAGAGTACATGTATCGCCTTTTTGAACCCTCGACCCATTTGGGTATCTGGTTGTACCATAACCAATACTCCAGACACCTACGCCATCATCATAAGCACTGAGCCTTAAATCTTCAAAATTACAGATTTGATTTAAGCCAACTTGACTGAGAGACAACTCATCAATTGCAAAACCAATTTCCTCATCGCTATTGTCTATTGCTGTAGCAATCGAGCTATTTGTCGCAACAGTTGACCTAGATTTGGCACTAAAAATCTTGCGGAGATAATCCAATATTTTTTGCATTTAATGCCCTACTATTTTATTTTTTCGGTAATACAAAGCGTATATCCTCTTGAAATAGGGAGTGTACATCCGCTCTATAGACAGCATAATTTACACTCATACCGTTAGGTAACTATTTAAGACACTAAAGATTAAAATGCCCAATATAAAATTGGGCTATGAATTATTCTTCAATTTCTATGGGATCACCATCCTCAGGGCGAATGTGTCGCTCACCATCATCGGCAGGATCTACGCTGGAACCATCTTTGGTAATGCTGTTATATAACTCATCCTCTTTTTTATCATCGATAAATTCTTCATCTGAAAAATCAAGAGGCTCTTCATCATCGTCAAAATTTAAGGTTTTTTCTTCATCTATCATGAGATTCATCCTTTATTTATTAACTAGTGTTATTCTATGCTCAGATAATTAGCAGATACATTCAACACGAAACAATCATCATTTATGTAACAGACATTTTAAGTTACATATCACTAAAAAAACCGCCTTTATAAGGCGGTTTTTTATTTCTAACCAGTTAGAAATAAAAGTACAGTGAACTTATAACTGGTTATATTTTAAGAAAGTAATTTATTATTTTTAATGTAGTCATCTGATTTAAAATAATTAACAATCATTTCTGCATTTTCTTCTTTTGCGGGTAAAGGATTTACTGGAATGCTTTCACTCCCCATACTAAAACCTTGAGGAATCAACTGAGAAATGGGAGGAAGATGAGCTTTACCTCCATCAGTGATTCTTTCAATAAATCCAGCAAGCCACAAAATAAACTCACCTTCATTTTCAAACTTAGGCATAAGGCTAAAATCAATTTTGACCGATGATTGCTCAAGGGGTTTGGTTAAGCAATCTTCAAAATTGATAAAATTATACTTTAATTTAAATTCAGTACCTTTTATCGCATTACGAATAAGACCAACTAAACAATTTAAATTTTCTATCACATCATCAGAAAACAAGTTGTCATTTTTAATTTTTTTATAAACCTTATCCGCTATAGCTAGATATTTTGGCATCATAACCTCCTATCTTCTCATGCGTATATTCATATACTTTTTTAATCTATTATTTTTTTATGTAATATAGGGTAAAACTCATAAACTAAATGTAAGAAGTACAAGGTTTTTGAAATTACATAATGAAGCACATCACACTTAACCCAATAAATGCCAATCAATTATCTTTATTTTACAAAATAGAAAGAGTTATTGAAAAATTTACTTTCAATTTTTATACCATTTAAAAATATTTCAAATAAAATCAGAGCACTACTTAATATAGATACTGATTTTGTTCAAAAATTTTATCTTTTATTATTTTCAAGATGGTACAAAATACTACTAATTTTTAAAAGTAAATAACCGAACAGTAAGCCATTAAATATAATAAAAAGCCCTATTGTTACCATTTGCGTAGACCAAACTTGAATAATGTCTAAATTATCATTTCTTGTTTCGACTTGCCCATACGATAAAATAAAGGCTATTCCCAAAACAATTCCAAATAAAATTACACACCACGCTACAACCTTTGCAGCTTTACTTTCATTATGAGGTTTCTTTGATTCACTCATATTTTTCTTAAAACTCTTATTGAATTATTTATTTTCTATAATAACTTCATAGTCTGTTAAAGTTTTATTTATGTTACCTTTTGATATTAATGTAACAAACTTTTATATTTTTTTAATTTATAAATAAAATGTCATACTCTATTTCTAGACTGAAATGTTGCCTTTTTCGGAGGGAGGAAAAATTTTCTTTTTAGGCTTTCTAGCCCATACTAATCCACTATTTCAATACTAAAAAGCTTCTAAAGAGCAAATTTAATTTCCATTAAAATTATAAATTTGCTCTTAGCATTTAAAAAGAACTCATTTATTTTACTTGAAATTTCATATTAAATTTCCTTGCTTGCTTTATTGCCTCAGGATTAGAAGGTAAATCAAATGGACTTGCACGCCATATTGCTTTTTCAATAGTAGTTTTAAATTTTTGTTCTTCTTTATCTAAAAAGATGATTTGCTCAATTTCACCACGATCACTTAAAAATATTTTAACACTCGCACTCATCCCTGAAGAAGATGTTGGAATCTCCCATAGTTTATAAATTTTCTTTTGATATTGTTTTTTATACTTTTCAGCTTCTGAAGCAATTTTATTTTCAGTCACTTGCACAGGAGTGATTTGTTTGTGACTAGTAGTACACCCAACCAATAAAAATAAAGAAGCAATAATAGTGAAGTTTTTCATTTAAAATACCTTGTTTTCAATAACTAAAATTTAACAGTTTAAAATTTAAAAAACCACCCAAAAGGTTGTATTAATCATTGATTATTATGAGTTAGCAAAGGTGTTAAGCCACCTTTGCTCCATCCTTTTTGGTTAATATTTTATTTTTCTTTAAAAAGGAACTTCATAACGAAAATTTAGATTCGAATTTTCTGATATATTTATATTATAGACATCTCGATCAGTAAAAATCCCGTGTTCAGGTGTTTTAAAACTATTAAAAGCTTTATTCTCTGGAACTATTGGAGGTTTATTCAAATAATTTTCTTGAGAATTATATGGAGATGAAGCACAACCAATCAGCCCAAAACCCAATAAAGATATAACTAAAAATGTCTTCATAAATTTTGTCCACTTTGATAAAAGCTACACAATTTAACAAATTGAACTGCTATTGTCACACCAGAATAATTTAGTTTAACTTAACAATAAATATATCGCATGTATTTTAAAAACAAATAATTAATTTCAACTTCGATAAAAACAAATAAAGCTGGCCCATATAAGTTTTCAAAACTGGATGTATTAAAGGCCCTATTCTACTTTTAATATTTTCTTGATTTTTAACCAATGATCTACCTATTAATGTTTAGATTTTAAGGATTGTTATGCGGTTACATTTTATTGTTCATGAAGATTTTGAAGCGCCTGGCGCATATGAAATTTGGGGCAAAATGAATAACTTCAAAATTACCTATTCAAGAGTGTATTTAAATGAAGTTTTGCCAACTTCTGTTGAAGACATCGACTTTCTTATTGTAATGGGTGGCCCACAAAGTCCCGATACTACATTAGATATGTGCCCTCACTTTAATTCATTAGCTGAACAAGCAATGCTTAAAAAAGCAATTGAAGCAAATAAAGTGGTTATTGGGGTATGCCTAGGATCTCAATTGATCGGTGAAGCTTTAGGTGCCAAATTTGAACATAGCCCTGAGCGAGAAATTGGTAAGTTTCCAATTATGCTTACAGAATACGGAATAACACATTCTAAGTTTTCTCACTTAGGAAAAATGACCGAAGTTGGCCATTGGCATAATGACATGCCGGGTTTAATTCCCAACGCAAAAATTATTGCTTTTAGTGCAGGCTGTCCAAGACAGATTATTGAATATTCCAAATTAGTTTATGGCCTACAATGTCATATGGAATTAACTTCAGAAGTAGTTGAATTGCTGATTCAACATTCAGAAGTCGAGTTAAATGACGCTCACAATTATAAATTTGTGAATACTCGTGAAGAATTACGAAATCACGACTATCAAGAAATGAATCAAAACCTCTTTATTTTTCTGGATAAATTGAAAGAAGAATATTCAAAACGACATTAAAAAAACGAGTGTAAAAAGCCTTTTAAATTGGCTTTTACGCTCCGCTACAGATCTTATTATTTACCAGTTGATCAAGCAGTTTTGAAGTCAAACCTTCAAAAAAATAAATTTTAATTTTATAATACAGTGATTTACTCAATTTCAATTGGACTTCCAAAGAAATGAATAGATTTTTATTAACTTTTTTATTTTTAAATATTGGGCTTTTTTCTTCTTCCGCATTTGCTGAAACAAACACATTTCAAATGAAACAAGAATATAACCGCCCTAAATTTAATCAGCATAAAAGTATGCTTGAAGTAAATGCTAACACTCAGAACCATCAGCTGACTGAACAGCTAAATTCATTTAATTCTCCTCATTCTCAAAACGTAGATTTTTTTGAAATTGCAAAACAATATCAAGAAAATGAAGCAAAGCCTTCTTCGTTTACTGATGAAACAGTGAATATGAGTGATCATGAGCGTAGCCTTTACTACATTAGAAATCATGATAATGTGGGTATTCAAAGAGAAATTCGTGGCCAACAGTTTAGATCGCTAAAACAACAGCGAGATAAAGGTGTTATTTCTAATGATGTATATAAAGAAAAGGTCTACAAAATCTTAAATCAACCTACTTTTAAATAGATTTGAAGCCCTCTTCGGAGGGCTTTTAATGTTATTTTGCAGCTTGTGGAGGATTTCTAAAACTAATCGCCATACGGTTATAAGCATTCATCAAACTAATGGCTATCGTCAAATCAACCAATTCTTTTTCTTCAAATACAGAATGAGCAAGTTGATAAACATCATCAGGTATTCCTGTCGTAGACACTTTAGTTACTGACTCTGCCCAAGCTAGAGCTGCCCTTTCTCTTTCATCAAAGAGATGACCACCCTCTTGCCAAGCCTGAACTAAAGCAAGTTTCTCAATTGCTACGCCTTTCTTGATTAAGTCTCTGGTATGCATATCCAAACAATATGCACAGTTATTAATCTGCGATATTCGTAGATAAACCAATTCAACTAATTCTGTTGGTAAACCGCTTTGCATCACATAGCTATACACACCACCTAGAGCTTTAACACCTGCTGGAGCGACCTGATTATAATCAATACGTTGAACCATAATAGACACCTATTCACTTTCAATTATTTTACTGGGGTAACTAATTCTTTATCGTCAGTATCAACAACAAATACTGCTAATAGCTTTGCTGGTTTAGTCTTACTTACATTACGACTAATAGAATGAACCGCTCCCGGTTCTTCAAACCAACTCTGACCTGCTTGATAAATTTTTGGCTTCTCATTATTCACTTTAGACTCAATACTGCCTTCTACTACATAGGCATATATAAAAGATGACTTCGCATGAGTATGAGGAATAGAGGCACCACCTGGTGGGTAATCGACTTCTAAAGCAATAAGCGACTTGCCCGGTATATTAGGAATTTTGTGTTCAAAATTAGGTGTAACTTTTTCAACTAATTCATGTGCCATAGAGGCTGTCATGCTTGCAAGCACTACAGCTAAACCTAAAAAGAATCTGTTTTTGATCTTTTCCATTTTAAATTAAACCTACATAAAGATAGGGGGTAGTTTTTATTTTATAGATCCGTGGTATAAATTCATGAACCAAAAAAGTACTAAAAGGCTGTACTACGCATGTACCAGCATCTAAAAATTAATTTAGATCGTAAATTGAAGACACCCTTAGCAGAACAAATACGGCTTGGGATTGAACAAGCCATTATTTCTGGAACACTACAACAAGGTGATCGTTTACCATCATGGGTAGATTTGGCCAGTCAGCTCGGCGTTTCTAGAGGTACTGTAAAAGTTGCATATGAAAGACTTGCCGATGGTCAATTTATCGTTGCATCTAGGTCACAAGGTACACGTGTTGCTTATCAAGCAGTTAAATTACACTCTACTCAAGAAGGTCATAAAAATAGTTCTTTTACACAGATGTATTTAGATATGACATCTGTGCAAGGTATTTTTCAATTAGGTATTCCCGCAAAGGAAATCTTTCCTGCAAAGTTATTTGCAAAAATCAGATCTAGATCTGTGCGTAATGAGTCAAGTGGATGGCCCAATTATCCTGATCCTCGAGGTGAATATGATCTTCGCCGAGAAATTGCTGCTTATTTGGCTTTATCAAGAGGAATTCAATGTACGCCAGATCAAGTATTTATTACTTCGGGTTTCTCTGGTGGGCTTGGTCTTACATTACACGTTTTAGGATTAGCAGAGAAAAAAGCTTGGGTTGAAGATCCAGGTTTTCCTTTTTCTAAGCATGCTCTTGAAATCGGAAGAATGGAGATATGTCCAATTCCTGTTGATCAGGATGGGATTGATGTAGAGTTCGCAATAAAAAGTGTACCAGATGCGTCTCTCGCACTAGTCACACCTGGGCAACAGGCACCTTTAGGAATGTCACTTTCTTTAGCTAGAAGATTAAAATTACTAGATTGGGCCCACAAAAATCAAAGCTGGATTATTGAAGATGATTATTTAGGAGAATTGCAATTAGATGGCCGAGCAGCACCTGCCTTATTTTCATTAGATACTGCTGGAAGAGTTATTCATCTGGGAAGCTTTAGTAAAACAATTAGTCCCAAATTGCGAATTGGATTTGCAGTTGTGCCTTTTCATATGATTAATCACTTTGCAGAAACGACAGCAACTTTAGTACCCGCTCCCTCTCCGTCTTTACAACTTTCAATCCAAGAGTTTATGCATGAGGGACATTTTTTAAGACATTTAAGACGAACAAAAAGAAATTATGGTGCTCAGCGC
The DNA here is from genome assembly GCF_056725885.1 of Acinetobacter sp. GRABPA_MV_2. NCBI lineage: Bacteria > Pseudomonadati > Pseudomonadota > Gammaproteobacteria > Moraxellales > Moraxellaceae > Acinetobacter > Acinetobacter sp. GRABPA_MV_2. Next base: position 3,557 of record NZ_JBWZNA010000022.1, on the reverse strand, counting down.
GATGAGTTAATTGAATCTTTAAAACGATTTAATCTATCAACCTATACGGCTGGCTTATCAGTAGTTATTAATTTACCGCCTTCTTTATCTGATCAAAAAATTGCTCATGAAGCATTAGCCTTCAATCTAGCTCCCGTTCCATTATCTCTTTGGTATCAAGACCCTAAAAAAGCTGTTTCAGGTTTAATGCTCGGTGTTGCCACATCACCTATATTGAAAATAAATCAGTCATGTGAAAAGTTAGTGGAAATTATCGAACAGCATAAAGTTCTGTTGTAGGTGCTTTTATTACAAACTTATCTTAGATAATGCGAATTAAAATTATGAGAGTAGAAATCTAATATTTTAGAAATTGTTTAGAATTCTAAGAAAAAACATAAACCATTTTATAAAATTTTGTTACTTTTTCGCTATAATGATTATAATTATCGTTTAGGATTTCGATACATAAACATGGACCGCTCAACCCCTCTTTCACTACCAAATTTTAAGTTCAAAGTTTCTACGCTTAGCTATGCAATCGGAATTGCTTGTACTTATCTCGCACTTCCTGCACATGCTGAAGATACAACGACTAGTGCATTACCGACTATTACCATTAAGGCACAAGGTAACTGGTTAGAAGAAGCAAACGCTGAAACTGTTCACAAACATGCTGGCGCTCGAACTATTATTGACCGTAAGCGTTTAGATGAAACGGCGGCAACTTCACTGCGCGAAGCTCTAAAGCAAGTTCCTGGAGTTCAGGCTCAAGACAGTAGTGGCACAGGTGGTAGTGATGTTTCACTCAATATTGGGGTTCGTGGTTTAGCATCCCGCCTATCACCTCGCTCAACAGTTCTTGTTGATGGTGTTCCACTTTCATTTGCACCGTATGGTCAGCCACAGTTATCTTTAGCACCTGTTTCAATTGGAAATATTGAATCAGTTGACGTTGTACGTGGTGCTGGGTCAGTTCGTTTTGGGCCTCAAAACGTAGGTGGAATTATTAACTTTGCTACTCGATCAATTCCTCAAGATTTTAGCGGAACTGTTAGCCTAACTTCAGAATATGCTTCTGGTAGTGACCAAGTAAAACTGAGCCCTAATTTATTTGTGGGGGGAACTTTAGACAATGGATTAGGCCTTGCCCTCTTATATTCAGGGACTAAAGGAAACGGTTATCGAGAAGCAAATAACAAGATTGATATCGATGATGTAATGCTAAAGTCTGCTTATCAATTTAATGATAAAGACTCAGTTGCTTTAAATTTGCATCATTATGAAGGTCGAGGCGAAATGCCAGAGGGTTTAACTCAGGTGCAATATGCTGAAAACCCTTATCAATCTTCTGGTGAAAAAAACTATTTTGCAGGACGACGTACTGATGTCTCTTTACGTTATAACCATAAAGATGAAAAAAATAACTTCGAAGTTTTGAGTTACTACATCGACTCTTTCCGTACTAGTAATCTTGAGACTACACTAGCGAATGGGCAAAAACGTCTCGACTCTGCTCCACGTGATTATAAAGTCTATGCAATTGAACCGCGTTACTCACGTATTTATGAGCTTGGTAATACTCAAAATGAAGTAACGGTTGGTTATCGCTATTTAAAAGAAGAAAGTTCTGAATTTGCGGGACGTACTGCGTCTTATGCAGCAGGTTCATCAGTGCCAGATTTTGCTCCGCGTAGTAGCAGCGAAGGTGGCACTAAAGCACATGCGTTATATATCGACAACCGTATGGAATTGGGCCGTTGGACCATCACACCGGGTGTCCGTTTCGAATCAATTGAAACCCATAATAACTTCACAGGTTATAACAAAGGACAAGCTAATACTGTTTATCCAAAAATTGATTCAGACGAATTTTTACCAAGTTTGTCTGTGATGTACTCAGCAAATGAGAACTGGAATATATTTGCAAACGCAGGCGTATCTTTCGGTCCACAGCAATACAGTCAATTAGCTCGTCTTGAAGGAACAACCGCAACGGCTACAACCGAAGGCTTACATCCTGAAAAGTCGAACAACTATGAAATTGGAACCAAATATTTGGGCAATGGTTTAAATGCCGAATTTACCGTGTTCTATTTAGACTTTGATAAAGAGCTTTCATTGGTTCGTGATGCTGCTAATAACGGGATCTGGACAGACTTAGGGGCAACCAGCCATAAAGGTGTCGAAACAGGTATTAGCTATGATTTCGGTCAATTGTCTGATGCACTGGAAGGCTTAAAAGTATATGGCAACTATACTTTCACCAAAGCAGTGGCTGAAGCGGGTCAGTTTAAAGATAAAGACCTACCGTTTTACTCACGTCATGTCGGTAATGTTGGGTTAGGTTACACAGTAGATAAATGGTCTTTAAATGCGGATATGTTTGCTCAATCTAAGCAGCATTCACCAGATCTTCCAGATAGTAATGTCTATCAAACAGAAGAAACTGCTGATGGTAAATATGGAGATATTCCAGGTTATACCACTTTTGCGCTACGTACCTCTTATGACTTAAGTTCACAAGTTAAAGGTTTAAAAATCGCTGGTGGAATCAAAAACGTCTTTGATAAGCAATATTTTACTCGCTCAACAGACTCTACAGGCGGTAAGTATGTAGGACTGCCACGTACGTTCTATCTACAAACCTCTTTTGATTTTTAAAGCCCAATTAAATTGAATAAAAAGCCCTCTTCAGAGGGCTTTTTTATAAGAATTAAACTTTAGAGTACTAACCTATCTAAGCGAGCATCGATATAAAATATTCTAATAATTTATCTCTTTCATCGATTTTATTTGCACTTAAAAGTTGGATCATTGCCCCATCAATCACAAACAAAAACATGTAGGCATCTTCAACTGTAGCAGTAACTTTTACGGTTAAAAGCAGCTTATAAATTTCATTTATGAACCACTTTCGATAGTCGCTGACGACCTTATAAGCTGCTGGATAAAGCTTTTCAATTTCAAAAATGGCTTTAAATGGCAAACGATAAAAGCCTCCTAAGTTTGCATGTAAAAAGTAAATTTTCTTGAGCTGATCGAAGGCCATAAGTTCACGGTACGAATGAGTAATTGAAAACACCTCATGTTTTAATGCATCTGTTTGAAAAGTTAAGCTCATCTGAATGAGCCTTTCTTTGGAATGAAAATAGTTATAAAAAGTGGCTTTGGGAATTTTGGCTTCCTCAATAATTCGGTCAATCCCGATGTAAAACCCATATTGATTAAACAAATCTCTTGCCGCGTGTAGCACGCGAAGTGCTCTAAATGATGCTTCTAAATTTGGCATTTTTATACCGTTTAAAATATTTTTTTGTTGTAAGTAAATGAGATAGAAATGCTGTCACTCTTAAATTGAGCGTTAAAAACAAGCATGCAAAAGCGGCACAAATAATGGTGTGCTCGCCTATCTCAGATTTATTGTTGCTATGATTTTTAGTCGTAACGATTCTTAAGGTGCGAAACCTAGAGTCGATTAAACCGTTTTAAAGACTGTTTACGTGGGATGAATAGAGAGATTTTGGCAGAGGCCAATAAAGAACTAGTACGCATGAGGACTCCTTTTGATTTAGAAG
>NZ_JBWZNA010000021.1:0-58352 GCF_056725885.1 Acinetobacter sp. GRABPA_MV_2 | reverse complement strand
AATTAAGATTTAGTGAATAAATAACATAAATTTTTGCCAATAAAATACTGTTATATTTAACAGGTTAACTATAATTTGATGGTGCACCTTTAAGCTATTCTTATCAGAGATGTTTTTGGGTAAAAACTCTTTTTTTAAAGAGACTAGCTCGATAGAATCTATTAGATAGTCAATAATTTTAATACTAAAATAATAATTACAAGTATGGGGAGTTTTGCTGTAATTGTTTGGTTTTTAAAATATTATAATTATTTTTAGTTTTTCTATATAAAAAACAGGGGAATTGGAGGTATTGAATAATTGAAAAGCAATATTATTTAATTAAATTAATAAAAACATGCTCTCAAGATTAAGTGATCGAGTTCTCTATAAATTAAAAAAATATATATTTTGGAATAAAATGCATCCTGTAAATTTTAATTTTTAAAGCATAATCTGCGCATGAAATATAACAACCTTGAAAGCGTTCAGACATATAGTTTATCTGAATAATTTGCAATCATTCCGGGCTTAAAAGTGTTGTTAATTGGATAATGAATTCAAAATCTGTAATTGAGGGCTCTAATAGAAGAGCAGGTGCCGAAAATATATTTAGTAACCTAAGAGTGTTTTAGATTATTGATGATCTTTATTGAAATTACGGTAAAAGATTAGGCTTACACTTCAATTTGATTACTTTGGATTCACAATATTCAACCGAACAAAAATAGTTTGTGAATGGAGTCTAATGAGAGCAAATGGAAAGTTGGCAAGAGGATTTATTATCAGCATTTTTGGTGGTAAAAAATGAATACCAGTTGTTTGAGATCGTTAAATCTACAGCATTAAAGCTCGGATTTGACTATTGCGCTTATGGTATGCAATCACCCTTATCTATTGCTGAACCAAAAACGATTATGTTGAATAATTATCCAGAAGCATGGCAGAAACGTTATGTGGAACGGCAATATGTGAAGATAGATCCGACAGTGCAGCATTGTATGGTATCACTTCAACCTCTTATTTGGTCGAGTCAATCTGCAAAGACACAGGCCGAAAAAGATTTTTGGGAGGAAGCGCGTTCTTATGGTTTAAATGTCGGTTGGGCTCAGTCAAGCCGTGATTTTATTGGGACCAGAGGAATGCTAACACTAGCAAGATCCAACGACCAATTATCAGAAAAAGAGCAAAAGGCACAATATACGAATATGTACTGGTTGACTCAAACAGTGCATTCTAGCATTGCTAAAATGGTGAATGATGCAGAGTTTGCTCAATTCAATCTTTATTTAACGAACAGGGAAAAAGAGGCACTACGTTGGACTGCTGAAGGTAAAACGTCAGCTGAAATAGCTCAAATTCTTGGAGTAACTGAAAGAACCGTAAATTTCCATCTCAGTAACTCCATGCAAAAGCTAAATGTAAATAATAAAATTTCAGCAGCTATTCGGGCGGTAATGCTGGGGCTTTTATAGATATTATAGGAATTTAATATCAGAATTAAGGAAAATAAATATTTATATGTTCAGTTTAAGGGGGCTAAATTTTATTATTAAAATATAATATAAATCTTTTTATTTATTAATGTCTATGTTGTGTTTTTAAATATTCATTATCTATGTGTTCTTATATAAATATAATAGTTTGATTTTATAATTTTAATTTTTTTATAAAACCATTTAATCTAAAGTTAAAAACAATAAAAAAGAAACTTTTAAGAGTAAAATCCTTTGAAATCTTGGCTTATGAGTATCTAAATTAGAAATGGATGAGGCTTTAATTTAAAATAATTATAAGAAATTAAAAATATATAGTTGCTCAAAAAATTATTTATATAAAGGATTTAGCTTCTTAATTTTCGATAAGTGACCACTTACCTGTAAATCCTTACAGGTGTAACAAATAACATTCACAATTAAAATATAATGTGAATTTATATTTTAAACAAAAAGTATATTCATTTTATTAAAAGCCCTAGCTAGAAATGTAATTTCTGAATTAGCGAATTTCAAGGGTGAATTATAATTAATCGGAGTAAGTTATGGCTGTAATGTGTACGGATAATATCATTGCAACTTTGGAATCCCACGCAAAATTAAATGGAAATAAGATCGCTTTTGAGTATTTGGGACGCCAGTCTGGTGGTATTCAATCTCTGACATATGCAGATTTGAATGAGCGAGTTCAACATCAAGCCCAAATATTAATGAGTATTGTAGACAGTGGTGACCGTGCCGTATTGCTGTTCGAACCTGGGTTGGACTTTATCGTATCGTTCTTTGCCTGTCTGAAAGCTAAAATTATTGCAGTACCAGTCAGCTTACCGTTTAACCGTAATGGTTTTTCTAATATTTTGAATATTATGAATGACTGTGAGCCTAAGATTGTACTCACGACAAAAAAGATTCTTGAGCTCGCAGGTCTTATCACACTAAAAGCTCAAAATGAAAATTTGATATTACATGCTGTTGATGCCGAATTGCAGCGTGACTTGGTGGAAAAAGATTTTCCGCTTATTACTGAAAAAGATATCTGCTTCCTTCAATATACCTCAGGCTCAACAGGCTGGCCTAAAGGCGTAATTGTTACTCATAAAAATATTATGGCCAATGAGGTCATGATTGCTGAAGCTTTTGGTACACAACCAGAAGATGTTGGCCTGACATGGCTGCCTGTTTACCACGATATGGGGTTGATTGGCTCGGTTTTGCAAACCGTATATGTGGGACTGACTTGTTATGTCATGTCGCCGCTGGACTTCATTCGAAAACCTCTTAAATGGCTACAATTTATTAGTGAAAAAGGCGTCACGATTAGTGGTGGACCAAACTTTGCCTATGAATTGTGTCTACATCGCATCACTGATGAGCAGGCCGCATCGCTTGATCTAAGCCGTGTGCGTGTTCTGTTTAACGGAGCCGAGCCAATCAAAGCTCACGTCATGCAGCGTTTCATGGAGAAGTTTAATACTCAATCGAAATTGAAGCTAGATACTTTCTTGCCATGCTATGGCTTGGCAGAAGTGACGCTCTTAGTTAGTGGTGTGACAGGTGCTCTCAATGCGATTTCGCTTGATCGTGACAAGTTAAATGCTCACTTGGTAGAGACAAGTCAGGATCAAACTGCGGTGCAAGTGGTGAGTTGTGGCAAGATCTCGGCACACATTGATTGCCGCATTGTCAATCCGCATACCCATAAAGAAGTAGCAGCTCATGAAGTCGGTGAAATTTGGCTAGCAGGAGAGAGTGTTACAGCAGGTTACTGGCAGAAGCCAGAGGTCAATCAAGAAACCTTTGAAGCAACTATCCTTGATGAGGCAGGTCAGCCGAGTAAAGAATATTACTTAAGAACGGGAGATATGGGCTTTATTAAAGATGGAGACCTGTATGTAACTGGCCGTCTTAAGGATGTGATTATTATCCGTGGTAAGAACTATTACCCGCAAGACATCGAGTGCTCTGTTGAAACGGCACATCCTGCCGTCCGTAAAGGCTGTGTTGCAGCAGTAAATTTTGCTGATTCTGATGGCGTTACAGTTGTACTTGAGATTAAGAAGAAGTCCTTAGACAAGACACTTAATTTTGAAACCATCAGAACTCAGGTTAAAGAACAAGTTGCAGCTGATATTGGCTTACCTGTAGATGGCGTCTATTTATTGCATCAAGGCCGAATAAATAAGACCACTAGCGGCAAAATTAGAAGAAGAAAAATTAAAGAGCAGATCGAACGCGGTCAACTGGTCTGTTTAACCCATCCAAACCGTAGAACGGTGATTGCTCGAAACTATGTCAAAAACGGCTTAGAAGTCATCCGTGATCGTGAGCAGCGGGGGCAGCTGATTCGTTATAGCTCCAATCTACTCAACTCAATGATCAAGGAACGTGAAGTACGCACGCTGATTTTTAATCGTCTGAAAAGTGCTTTGTTTTAACCCTTACCCTTTAATCATTTGAGTGAAAATTCATGTCACTTACGTCCAATTTGCGGCAGTTTCAATCTGCTGCTCGTCTGGAGCAAATTTTAGGCTCCGTACACGATACCAATAATGATTTTTCTTGGTCCGCTGCCATCGAGCGTGATGAGAAAGAGCAGTACCCTCAGCGAGCTGTTGATTTCCTGAATGCGGTGGGTATGAACCGTTTTTATGTACCTTCAGAACTTGGAGGTCGTATGGAAATTGGTGAGGAGTTGCTATATCTGCATCGTGTGTTAGCACGACGTGATCTAACCATCAACTCGACCTATAGTACGAATGCTTGGTCTGTGATCGTATGGATCGGTGGTAATGCGAACCAATGCCAAAATATCGCTAGTCGAATTTTGAGTGGTGCTGCTCCAGCGCTGGCTTATAGCGAGAAAGCCCATGGTGCCGATCTGCTATCTAGTGAAGTAACTGCACAATCTGCCGAGAGCAAATATGTCTTAAATGGCGAAAAATGGTCGATCAATCGTGCCACTTTAGGTGACTCTTTAAGTCTGATTGCTAAAACATCGAATGATCGAGGACCACGTAGTTTAAGCGCATTTTGGCTCGATAAGCGCCACATGGCTTCTAAAGGAACTTATAGCCTGAACCGTCTGCCAACAGTTGGTATGCGTGGGCTAGATATCAGTGGTATTGGCTTTAACAATGCTGAAATTCACAAAGATGCTCTAATCGGTGAAGAAGGCCAAGGGTTAGAGCTTGGTCTCAAGACTCTACAGGTAACGCGTGCATATTGCAGTAGTTTCTCTCTGGGAGCAGGCGATACGATGCTACGCATCGCGACCGAGTTTGCTATTGAACGCGAGTTATATAACAAAAAAGTAATAAGCATTCCGTTGGTACGTGAGCAACTCGCTACAGCCTATGCTTATCTTTTAGCGGCTGAAGTGTTATCACTCGTTGGTGCGCGTGGGTTACACGTTTGTATCAATCAGTTCAGTACATGGTCACCAATCGTTAAGGTGCTAGTACCTGAGTATGTCGAGTCACTTGCAAAGATCACTTCCTCAGTGCTTGGGTCACGTTTTTTCTTAAGAAATGCCTATGCTGATGGAATGTACCAGAAAGCATTCAGAGACCATCTAATTGTTAGTGTGTTTGACGGTAGTAGTACCGTCTGTCTAGACAGCCTGAGTTTCCAGCTCAAATCTGCCAATAAAGGCCGTAGCAAAAAAGCCGGACATCTCAACCAAGTCGAAGCTAAAGCGCGTTATCGCCAGTTGTATGACTTGCAGGTAGAGACAGGCGCTATTGATTTTCGTGAGCTTGAGATTTTCAACCGCGATGGTGACTTGGTGATGGAGTCACTAGAAACAATCATCGAAATGCTCAACGATGCTGATGTCACGGCAGGGTTGTCTGCTGAGACCCTCACTACGCTACGTGAACAGGCAAACCAACTTCTGGTTGAACAGCATTCTTTAGATCAAAAAATTCAGGATTACTTCTCAAATTCTGAGCAGAGCAAAGAGTTTGAAACGTTGCGCTTTAGTCTTGCTCGTAGCTATGCCGAGTTATTTGCTCGCATTGCTGTACTGGGTTTCTGGGTCTTCAATCGTCATGGCTTAAGACCTGCTTTACAGGATGGTGCATGGCTGATCATTTTTTTAAATGCCGCTGAAGGGCAGACAGCTCCTCCTATAACGTCATTACGTGAAAGCACATTGGCAGATTTGCTAGACCGAATTTCAAACAATCACATGTTATCTGTCATCGATTTTGCACTGGCACCACGTGATGCCAAACCCGTTAAAGAGGAGATTATCCCATGAATAAAGATAAAGCTTATTGGAGCGCAATTATTCGTACGCTAGTGGCCAAAGAAATGCGCGTAGAGCCTGAGACGATTGATCCAGACCAAAAATTTACCAGTTATGGTCTTGATTCAATCGTTGCTTTGTCTGTGTCTGGGGATCTAGAGGATCTGACAAAACTGGAGCTTGAGCCAACACTGTTATGGGATTACCCAACAATCAATGCTTTGGCTGAATATCTGGTTTCTGAGTTGCAGCAGGGAGTTGCTTCATGAACAACCTTGCACGACTAGAACCAGAGGTTCTGTCGCGTCATGCGATTTCTGCAGAGCAGCTCGGCATTTGGTACATCCAGCGTCTTGAGCCAGCTTGCAGTGCTTACAATATGGTGGTTGCCTTTGATGTCAAGGTCAACCAACCATTAGGCAACAAGCCGATGGAGATTCTGGAAGCAGTAATGCATGATTATCCGCTGTTGCGAGTAAGCATGCCTGTCAATGATCAGGGGATTGAACAACTGATCTGGGACCGAGTTTATCCGAATATTATCTTTTCTGATGCTCGTCATATAGAAGCTTCTGATTTGACGCAATTGGTTGAACAGGACACTAAGCAGCCGTTTGACCTGACTCAGCCACCGTTGTGGCGTATTCATTGTTATGAGCGCGGCCAAAATCACTATGTGATTGCAGTTGTGATTCATCATGCCCTCATGGATTTCTGGTCGATTGGTCTCTTGCTGCGCGATGTCGGCAAACGTTTTGGACTAGTTACAGAGTCGGATACAGTGAATGGAATCGAGTTCGCACAGTATGCCGATAAGCAGCAGAGTATTGCTATTGGTAATGCTGATGAGAGTCTACTTTTCTGGAAAAAAGTGTTACAACATGCACCACACGTGCATAGCATTCCGCTTGATTACCCTCGACCAGCTGTGCAGCAACACAAAGGTAGCTCACTGGTGTTCCGTGTGCCTGAATCAGTGTCGTCTGGACTTGTGAACTTAGCGAAAGATTATGAGATCACATTGTTCGGACTTGTGCTATCTGGCTTTTATGTTCTGCTGCATAAACTCTCTAATGAAAATAATCTAGTCATTGCTACACCTGTAGCTGGTCGACTTGAACGTTCTTTGCGTAATGCATTGGGGCAGTTTGTCAATACGATTGCTATTCCCATGGATATCGATGCTGACCAGACTTTACGTCAATTTACACAGCAGGTGCAGGAACAATTAAGACAGAGCCTCAAGCATCAAAAAATTGCCTTTTCCAGAGTAGTTGAAGCTGTTTCACCAAAGCGTGATGGCAGTATTAATCCATTGGCCCAGATAGGAATGTTTTGGGAACGTCTAGGTGGCATGGATGAGTTTAAAGATCTACTCTTGCCAATCCATACCTCAGCGACTTTGGTCGGCCAAGACCTGACCTTAGGAAGTTTTCCAGTTCGCCAGCAAGAAGGTCAATTAGATCTTACGTTGGAAATGGGCGGTGAATATCAAGGCGAACTGGTTGGTGTGTTGAAATATAACACTGAGCTATTTTCTGCACAGTCTGCCGAAAATATGGTGCAACTGTTGCAAGCTGTACTATCAGAGATGGTGGCTCATCCTGAACGTAAGATCGTTGAGTTAGATATCGCACCTGATTATAAGGATGGTATCCAGTTCGAGGCTCTCCGTGGACAGGCTACAGATTATGCTCAGCATGATCTATTCGCAATGATTCTAAAGCAGATTGATGAGCGTGGTGAAAATCATGCTTTAACCTCAAAAGATCATACAATTAGCTATCGTGAGTTAGGTCAACATATTGCTGGTATTGCTGAATATTTGCGTGTACACGGTATTGCACGTGGTGATCGTGTAGGTCTGATGTTAGACCGCACGACGTTATTACCAGCAGCAATCCTTGGGGTCTGGGCGGCAGGTGCAGCTTATGTGCCACTGGATCCTAATTTCCCAACTGAACGTCTACAGAACATCATTGAAGATGCCGAGCCTAAAGTCATCTTGACTCAAACCGAGTTAATGGATGCTCTTAACGTGTCTGTGCCAAGCTTAGATATCAATCAAGCTGGTGTTGTATCCCTTGAGCAAGTGCGCGAGAAGCTTGCCTTTGGCGACATTGCTTATGTGATGTACACATCAGGCTCGACAGGTAAGCCTAAAGGTGTCCGTATTGGGCATCCTTCAATCATCAATTTCTTGCTATCTATGAATGATAGATTGCAAGTGACTGCTGAGACTCAGCTATTAGCAATCACTACTTATGCTTTTGATATTTCAATTCTTGAGTTGCTCATTCCGCTGATGTACGGCGGTGTAGTACATGTTTGCCCACGTGAGGTATCACAAGACGGCAATCAATTGGTGGATTATCTAAATACTAAATCTATCAATGTTTTGCAGGCAACACCAGCTTCTTGGAAAATGCTCTTAGATAGCGAGTGGAGCGGCAATGCAGGATTGACTGCACTATGTGGAGGCGAAGCGCTAGATACTATTCTTGCAGAAAAACTATTGGGTAAAGTCGGCTGTCTATGGAATGTGTATGGACCGACTGAAACTACAGTGTGGTCTAGTGCGGCTCGTATCACTGATGCAAAGTATATTGATTTAGGTGAACCCTTAGCGAACACTCAGCTTTATGTTCTTGATGAGCAGCAGCGTTTAGTTCCGCCAGGTGTTATGGGCGAGCTTTGGATTGGTGGTGATGGTCTGGCAGTTGATTACTGGCAACGACCTGAGCTGACAGATGCACAATTTAGAACATTGTCATCTCTACCAAATGCCGGGCGACTCTATCGAACAGGAGATAAAGTCTGTTTGCGTACTGATGGACGTTTGACTCATCACGGACGTCTGGACTTTCAGGTCAAGATTCGTGGGTTCCGTATCGAACTAGGCGAAATCGAGAATGTCCTCAAACAGATCGACGGTATCACAGATGCAGTAGTGCTGGTTAAGACCACAGCTGGCAATGACCAGAAACTAGTGGCGTATGTAACTGGACAAGAGCTTGATATTGCTGGTTTGAAAAAGACCATGCAAATCCATCTTCCAGCTTATATGGTGCCAAGTGCGTTTATCCAATTGGATGAGTTTCCAATGACGGCCAACAATAAGTTGGATCGTAAGGCATTTCCTGAACCGATCTTTGAGCAGAACAATGATTATGTTGCACCGCGTGATCCGATCGAAATCGAATTGTGTACTACATTTGAACAGATCTTGTCAGTCAAGCGAGTTGGTATACATGATGATTTCTTCGAACTAGGTGGGCATTCACTATTAGCTGTGAAGCTTGTCAACCATCTTAAAAAGGCTTTCGGTACCGAACTGTCAGTTGCTTTGTTGGCACAGTATTCGACCGTAGAGCGTTTGGGTGAGATCATTCGTGAAAATAAAGGAATTAAGCCATCCATCGTAATTGAACTGCGCCGTGGAACCTATGAACAACCGTTGTGGCTGTTCCATCCAATTGGTGGCAGTACTTTCTGTTATATGGAGCTTTCGCGTCATCTGAATCCGAACCGTACCTTACGTGCTATTCAGTCTCCTGGTCTGATTGAAGCAGATGCTGCGGAAGTGGCGATTGAAGAAATGGCGACGCTCTATATTGCTGAAATGCAAAAGATGCAGCCTCAAGGCCCTTATCTCCTCGGTGGTTGGTGTTTTGGTGGAGCGATTGCCTACGAGATTAGTCGTCAGTTGCGTCAAATGGGACAACAGGTCACAGGTATTGTCATGATCGATACTCGTGCTCCAATTCCAGAAAATGTGCCTGAAGATGCCGACGATGCGATGCTTTTGTCTTGGTTCGCTCGTGATTTGGCTGCACCTTATGGCAAAAAATTAACGATCCCAGCGCAATACTTGCGTGAATTGAGTCCAGATCAAATGTTTGATCATGTACTTAAAGAAGCCAAGGCCATCAATGTTCTGCCTCTAGATGCAGATCCATCAGACTTCCGACTTTACTTTGATACCTATTTGGCGAATGGCATCGCACTCCAGACCTATTTCCCAGAACCTGAAGATTTTCCGATCCTCTTGGTTAAGGCCAAAGATGAGCCGGAAGATTTTGGGGAAAGCTTAGGTTGGGATCAACTGGTCAAAGGAACGTTTACACAGGTGGATTTGCCTGGTGACCATTCATCAATTATGTACGCTGAGAATGTCGTGGCTGTAGCTCAGACCATTGATCAGATGTACCCAATTCCTGCATAAGAAATATAAGAAGGTAGAACCAATATGGTGACCATAGAACATGCTTTCCTCATACCAGCCCAGATTGACAAGGTTTTTAACTACCTTGCAAACCCGGCGAATGATGCAGGTTGGCAATTGTCGTGTAAGCATTCTGAGCTTCTAGACAGTACTCCGCGTGTGGGTAGTAAGTACGAAATAGGTTTTAGCTTTATTGGTCGTGAAATGTCCTTTAAAGGTGAAATTACACATCTAGTACCGAACGAATTGTATGCGTTTAAAGTAGTGGAAGGACCCTTTCACTACACCGGTACTTACCGTTTCAAACCACATCCGGAAGGTACATGGATTGAATGGGTGTTTGAGGCAGAACCAGGTAGCTTTTTTGGTGTATTGCCACCAGCGCTGCTAAAAAAGATGGTGCTCGCTCAGTTCAAAAAAGATGTTGATAATCTTCAAGCATTGGCTCAGAAGGGTGAAGCTTATGAGTCGGTTGGCAATGAAAATAAACCAACTATCGAGACCAATAAACCACCTCGTAAGACTCAACAAATGATGGAGAAATACGCGCGTTGGATTCTTAACCATCGTCGTATTGTCTTGACTGTGGTGATGCTCTTGACGATTGCTCTAGCGTATCTGGCATCTGGCGTAAAAATTATTATTGACCCAGATGCACTTGCACCTAAAGGACATCCTTACATCACCTCGACCAAGCTGATTGAAAAAAAATTCGGCTCCAAATATATGGTCGTGATCGGTATTACACCGAAGCAGGGTGATATTTATCAGCCGCAAGTGCTGGAAAAGGTCAAACGCATTACTGAAGAAGTGGATAATGCGCCTGGTGTAGTTCGCTCAACTATGATGAGTCTGGCTGCACGGCAGGCAAAGGGTATCGAGGCGAATGCAGAAGGGTTCGATGCCAAGAAACTATTGCCGACCAGTTCAGTCACTCAAGATGATATTGCTCAACTGAAAAAACTATTGGCACTGAATCCAACCTATATGAATTCAGTGGTATCTAAAGATCAACGAACTGCTGCGATTTTACTTGAGCTTGAGGAAAGTCCAGAGGGCTTCCAGAAAATGATGGGCCCGATTAATAAAATCGTAGAGAGCGAACAATCTAAAGATATGACCATTAGTGTTGGTGGCAATCCTGTATATCTGGATAAAGCTGAAGACTACTCTAAGCGTATCAATATCTTGTTCCCGATTGCTGTATTAGTGATTGGTTTATTGCACTTTGAAGCGTTCCGCAGCAAGCAAGGTTTGATTCTGCCACTCGTTACAGCTTTGTTGGCTGTGGCATGGGGTATGGGCATGATGGGCCTGTTCAAACAGCCGATGGATATTTTTAACTCGCCTACACCAATTCTGATTTTGGCCATTGCAGCAGGGCACGCCGTGCAGTTGCTCAAGCGCTACTATGAAGATTTTGATCGTCTGATTGCTCAAGGAATGGAGCCTAAAGCTGCCAATAGCGAAGCTGTGGTGCAGTCTTTGGTTCGTGTGGGTCCAGTTATGGTATTGGCAGGTGGTATTGCAGCGGCTGGCTTTTTCTCTCTGTTGACCTTCAACATTCCAACTATTCGTTCATTCGGTATTTTTACTGGTATCGGGATCATCAGTACTTTGGTGATTGAGATGACTTTTATCCCGGCACTGCGCTCAATGTTGCCACCGCCTTCGGCTGTGAAGGTCAAACGCAAAGGCTTACCGATCTGGGATTGGATTCCGAATCGTATTGGCGATGCCATTTTGTCAATTCGTCCGCGAATGATGTTAATGACTGCGATTGCGGCAATGGGCGTCTTTCTTGCTATTGGCACAAGCCGTATTGTGGTTGATAACGATAGCCGCAACTTCTTCTCACGAGACCTACCGATGCAGCAAGACGACAGATTTTTAAATCAGTCTCTTGGTGGCACAAACAGTCTCTACATCATGGTCGATACCAAGGTTCGTGATGGTATTGAAAATCCTGAAATCTTAAAAGCGATTGATAATACTGAAAAGTTCGCAAACTCAATTCCCGAGGTCGGTAAAACAATCTCTATCGTGGACTATATCAAAAGGATGAATCAGGCAATGAATGCTGATCAGCCACAGGCATTTCAGGTTCCTGCAACCAAAGATGTCGTTGCTCAGTATCTGCTGTTGTATTCAATGTCTGGTGAACCGACTGATTTTGAATCCTACATTGATACCACTCAGCGCTATGCCAAGATTACGATTCTTCTGAAAACCGGCAGTAATCATCGTATTAAAGAAATCCTTGAGTCGCTAAAAACGTATATGGCGGGTCAATTGGGTGATAAGGCTGTAGTAAGTTTTGGTGGTGATGTGACGCAAACCATTGCTTTAACTGAAACGATGGTTCACGGCAAGCTAATGAACATTCTACAAATTTCATTTGCCGTATTCTTTATTTCAGCACTGGTCTTCCGTTCGATTTCAGCGGGACTGATTGTTCTTACACCACTTCTATTCTCAATTCTTGCCATCTTTGGTGTGATGGGTTGGCTCGACATTCCACTCAATATTCCGAACTCACTCATCTCGGCCATGGCTGTGGGTATTGGTGCGGACTATGCCATCTACTTCCTCTATCGCTTGCGTGAAATCTTGCGCGAAGAAGGGGGCGATATCAAAGATGCTATTCGTAAGACTTTAAGTACTGCTGGTAAGGCTTCTCTTTTTGTCGCGACTGCGGTTGCTGGTGGTTACGGCGTACTGTCCTTATCACAAGGCTTCCACGTCCATCAATGGCTCGCGATGTTTATTGTCATTGCAATGCTTTTCAGTGTATTTGCAACCTTAATTATGGTGCCTACAATGATTCTAATATTAAAACCTCGTTTTATCTTTTCTTCAAAGAAGAAGAGCATTCCTGTTGCACAAACAGTTGTGACAAGCCTTTTGTTAGGTACGGCGCTCACTTTTTCATTACCTAAAACATCTCATGCAGATGAAGTTCAAGATATTGTTAATCGTAGTGATGACGCCTCTAAGTTTTTATCTTCAACGGCTAGTGCCAAATTTATTTTGACCTCTAAAAATGGTGAGCAGCGCGTACGTTTGACCAAAAATATGACTAAGCTTGCCGGAAATACTCAGAACAATATGCGTTTGACCGAGTTCATCTCGCCAGCAGATGTCCAAGGAACCACAACGCTGTTAATTGAAAATGCAAAAGGCAGCGATAGCATGTTTGTCTATTTGCCTGCATTGAAAAAAGTACGTCGTCTTGCATCGGCGAATAAGGGCGATGCTTTTATTGGTACGGACTTTAGCTATGGGGATGTACTTGGCTATAAGCTCAGTGACTGGAAGTACACCAAACTGGCAGATGGCAAATTTAATGGCAAAGATTGTTACATGATTGAAGCAACGCCAATCAATAATACGGTGAAGAGTGATTTTGGTTATAGCAAACGTCGTATGTGCATACTCAAAGACAACTTTGTTACAGCAACCATCGACATTTGGGATACGGCAGGCAAACCATTAAAACATATTGAATTCACCGATATCCGTCCTTACGGCAAAGTGAAACCAAGATGGCAGGCTATGAAATCGATGGCGAAGAATCTGCAAACTCAACATATGACACAAGTTATCGTCAATGATTTTGTCGCAGAAAAAACCTTATCCGATAAGCTTTTCTCACCGCAGAGTCTTGAAAAATGACGCAAGGTGCCTATTGGGTATTTGCATGCTGCAGTAGCTTTATGCTACTGCAGCATGCTCATGCAGATGACAGCGAAATTAGTTTTGTGAGCCAGAACTCAGCCAGACTCGATGTGTGGTCATCAGATCGTGATTTAAGTTCGTTAAAAAACATTGGACAAGCAAGTTTCTGGTCCAATGGTACGCTCAAGTTTAATCCAGAGTTTAAGATCCATTACGACATAGTGGTTGGAGACGAAACGGACCATACTGTGAACCCAGATCAGGTGAGTAAGGTAAATCGCAACTTACATGAGTTGTATGCTTCTTATAACTGGGATCAGACAGTCTATGTCGATGTTGGTCGCCAGATTGTAGTCTGGGGGAGAGCTGATGGGATTAACCCCACAGATAACCTCTCGCCTCGTGACTATACGCGTCTAGTACCAGATGAGACAGATCAACGTCTTGGAAATGATGCACTCAAATTGACATATATTCCTGAATCAGGAACCAATAAATGGACTGCATTGTGGTATCCGCGTAATCGTTCAGATGTGATTCCATTGCGTCAGATTGCTGGTGTTCAGTATGACATAGACCGTAAGAGCCGTCCTGCATTTGCAATGCGCTGGGATTATTCCGTAGATGGTCTAGATGTTGGGGCATCGTATTTCTCAGGCTTGGATCACATGCCTGATCTGTCAATTCTTTCTGTATCTCCAACTGGGGAGGCAACATTGCAGCTGAAAAATAATCCTATGTCCGTCTATGGATTTGATTTCAGTTATAACCATAACGATCTCGTGTGGCGCGGTGAAGCTGCATATACAAAGACTGACTCAAATGGCAGAGAAGATCTTACCCATAAGAAAAATAATTTAACTGTAGTTATGGGACCGGAATGGTCATTAAAAAATTCTACGCTGAGTTTAGTAGGCGTGTACAAGCATACAGAGGACTTTAAATCTGCCGATAGCCTAACAAATCCAGCATTGAGAGAAGTCTACCGTTATCAGCAAACAATCAGCGATCAATATGAGCAAGATCAGTATGGAGCTATGCTGCGTTATGCGCTTAACCTACTAAATGACAATTTAAAGTTAGAGTTTACAGGATTCTATTTTGCACCAGAGCCTAATGAATTGTTGAGAGTACGTATTAACTACAACCTCAATGATCACTGGCAGTTAAATGCAGGTGGAGATCGCTTCTGGGGCAAAAATGATACGGTGCTAGGACAATTTAGAGATAACAGTCTGGTGTATGCCCAGGTTCGATATAACTTTTAAGATAACTCGCTTCTAAACAATGCTGGAGTGCCCAGCACCTAATAAGGTGATTTATGGATAATTTAAATAACGCAAAAAAAGATAATTTTTCACGGAAGACCATATTAGTAACAGGTGCAGCAGGTTTTATTGGCAGCAGATTGATCGTTGAACTTCTGCATGAAGGTCATCAGGTGATTGCTGCACTGCGTAATGCCGCAACCAAGAAAGATAAGCTATTAGATTTTATTGCAACCCAAGGGCTAGCCGATCCATCTATTTCGTTTGTTGAATATGATTTAAGCCGCGATTTTAAGCTGGATTCTCTGTTAGCGGATGCTCAGACAAAGATCCATGTGATTTATCATCTTGCTGTATCCTTTAATTGGGGTATTAGCAAAGCTGAAGCTGAGCGTACCAATATTAAGTCAGGGCTTACTTTGATTAAATGGGCTGCGACCTTGAAGCAGCTTGAACGATTTATCTGGATTGGGGGGTATCGTGTCGCTACGCCGCCGCAAGAGTCGGCTGATGAGTTGTATTGCAAACATGGTGGTTATGAAGCTTCAAAAATTTTAGGTTATCAAGCTTTCATTGAGGCCTGTAAGCGTTTAAATGTGCCATGGACTGCAATAAATCCAGCGACGGTCATTGATGGTTTTTATAACTATGGCGATATGCAATATATCGGTATTGCTGACATGATTGATAAGCTCTATCAGGGACGTCTGCTGGCATTGCCAGGTGGGCGTGACACATTCCTGCCCCTATGCAATATGCAGTATATCGTGAGCTTTTTGATCCGAACGATGTCTTATCCTGAGACCATTGCTCAGGAGTATATGCTGCTTGATCCTGCGACGCCGAAATTTCATCGTCTGGTTCATCTCGCTGCTGAACACTTGGGAGTCAGCTCACCACATTTGCAAGTACCCAAGGTTCTATTGGAGAAATTGCCTGAGGTATTGCTTGACGGTTCTAAAGAGCAACTCTCATTCATTTCTACCGAGCACTATCATGTTGCGGGGGCAGAGGCGATGGCAGTGAAGATGGGCATCGCGGACCTGATCAATATCACTCCTTATTTTTCTCGCTGGATTGATCGTCTAGTACTTACACGCTTTGGTCGTATGCAAGTACCAACACCTAATTCTTTTAGCTATCAGAACCGATATTGGACAGAAATCTATACTAAACAGCCAGTTGGTTCAGAAAAATCTTCCGCACTGTTTTTACACGGCATTCCATTTGATAGCACATGCTGGTCTCCAATCATCAATAAAATTACCTATGATCAGGTTGCTATGATGGATCTGCCGGGACTTGGCCGTTCAGGTAGTTATGAGATGATGGAGGATAACAATCATGAATTTATCGACACTGCTGCAAAACTTTTAGCGCCAAATAGTGTTGTTATTGCACATTCGTTAGGTTGTCTCTTTGCATTAAATCTTGCAAAGGAATATCCCGAAAAAGTTGCACGCCTCATCCTTATATCGCCTTATTTTGTTCAGGCGCAGGCTGCTAAAATGTTTCAGATACAAGCAATATCTAAACTAATTTTCCGTTTTGTGCCGAAAGATGTGATTGCTAAAGACTTGCATCCAGATGGGCAACAGAATCCGGCGGTTGGTTATGCGATGGATTCATTACGTCGAGTGTCGGTAGCCAAGCATATTAGTGAGTATATGCATCGGATTAGTTTGCCAGAACAGCGCGTAACTCAAACAGCTTTGCTCAATGAGCTTGGATCTAAAGTTGAAATCATTGTGGGAGATAAAGACCCGATGGTTACTACAATAAATCCTGATATCCCTGTACATATGATAGCTGGTGCAGGCCATAATCCACACCTCACACATGTAGAGGCAGTTTCTGACTATCTCGCACCTGTTCTGATGAAATACAACAGCACTATCGCTTCCTAATGTCTAATCGTGACCAAGTACGGGTTTATGTCTGCCCAGTTTCACGGGTACCACAAGACCATTTGGTATTGAGCCATTATCTCGGCTTTCTCAGTTTGGCAGAGAAGCTGAGATATGATCAATATCATCCTAAGGCGGCTCGCCTTTTCTTGATCTCTCGCGTATTAGTGAAGACTGTCTTAGCGGATAAGCTAGGCATCTCACCCCATGAAGTTAATATTCAATTACATCCCAACGGCAAGCCTTTTGTAGAAGGTAGTAAGGCTGTGTATTTTAATCTTAGTCACTCAGCAAACATTATTGTTCTTGCGGTGACTGAAGCAGGGGAAATAGGGATTGATGTTGAACAAGTGGATCGTGAGTTCGAATGGAGACGTGTCGATAGTGTGCTAGCATCGAGTGAAATTGAGTGGATTAAACAGAATGAACTCATTGATCCATCCAGTGTATATCAACGGTTTTTTCAAATATGGACTTTAAAAGAGGCTTATATCAAATGTACTGGCGAAGGAATGAGCTGTCATTTAAAAAAGCTCAACTTTCATGTGTTGCCTGAGCATATACAGTTTCTCGACTCAACCAATGATGCTCAAAAGACAGAAGAGTATTATTTTGAAAGCTATATTTATGATTGTGACTTTATATTTTCTATATGTTTACAGCAGAGCCTTGCCCAAGAAAGTTTTCATCTGGACTGTTTTCAATTATTGCCGTGTATATCTATGCACCGAATAACCCCAACGCTTTATAAATATAACTAGATTAAATCGTTGTAAGTGATGATTTAAAAATGTGAATCTAGCAATGAAATAGCTGGACTTTGCTTGGCTTTGAGCCGAACTCTTCTCAATAAGTTATGTGTGAATCGGTAAAAAGAAAAAAGCCCCAGTCTTTCGACTAGGGCCTTTTAAATTTGGAGCGGGAAACGAGACTCGAACTCGCGACCCCAACCTTGGCAAGGTTATGCTCTACCAACTGAGCTATTCCCGCATATATAAGCAGTTTTTACTAAAACTTTCTCAAAAAAAACCAATTTGGAGCGGGAAACGAGACTCGAACTCGCGACCCCAACCTTGGCAAGGTTATGCTCTACCAACTGAGCTATTCCCGCGTGCCGCTTATAATACATTAAGCAAAACAAGGGTCAACAACTTTATGCAAATAATTATGCTGATTGCATAAAATAAAAACAGAAATGAGCATTTAGTGGTATTTCTATTGTTAAGTTGCCGAATAAATAGACATTTTGTTTGAAGTCAAAGCATACAAGAGCAACTTTTGTTTGTGTGTAGACAAGGTATACTAGGTTCAAATATACGCATAATCGTAAAAGGAAAAGCTATGAGCCTTGAACAACAGTTGATTGAACGGTTACAAACACTTGCACCTAGCCATTTGGAAGTTATTAATGAGTCTGCTGGGCACGGTGGTTATTTTCCAGGTAAAGAATCTCATTTTAAAGTGATTATAGTGAGCGAAGAGTTTAATGGATTGCGTTTGGTTCAACGTCATCAAAAAGTATACGCGTTAGCTTCTGATTTAATGAATCCAGGCCAAATTCATGCTTTAGCGATTCATGCTTATTTGCCAAGTGAGTGGCAAGGTCAAGCACCTGCTAGCCCAGAATGTGCACATGCACCTAAAAGCTAAGGGTTAATTTCATGGATGCACATTTACTCACTAAAATTATTCATATGACTGCGGTAGCTGCCGCACTTATGGTCTTTGTTTTACGCGCTTCAACTCTGTTTATAGGTGTTCAAGGTGAACAACCCAATCCAGCAGGGCGTAAAGTATTAGTTGCCTTACAACATTTGTCGTTTACCGTGGTTTTCATTACGGGTGCAATTTTGTTAGTCATGAAAGACTTTCAAGTACAACCGTGGTTTTACGCTAAAATTATTCTATTTTTAGTGTTGTTATCTTCCCTGATGAAAGCCTTTAAAAAAGATGACACTCTTTTATTGGCACAGCGCCGTGCAGGTTTAGTTATTAGTGCGATTGCATTTATTGCTATTATTATCTTAGTGATTGTGAAACCTGTTTTTGCTTAATTGTTCTACATTCTTTGCCTTTTTGATTAAGCTCTAGGTTAAACTGCGTACAGTAAAATAATATGCAGAGGGAAACATGTTAACTCGTGTGGTGTTTAACCAAAAAGGCGGTGTAGGGAAATCAAGTATTACCGTAAATTTGGCTGCCATTAGTGCCAAACATGGCTTAAGAACATTGGTGATCGATCTTGATCCTCAAGCCAATTCTAGTCAGTATCTTTTAGGTGATGAAGCAACCTATTCTGCTGAAAAATCAACTTTAGAGCCAAATATAGAAAATTTCTTTGATGATGTGTTGGGCAACAATCAACAAAAAGGTCTAATCGGTAATGCATTAGGTTCAATTTTAAAAGCTCCAAGAAATAAAGATCTCGACAGTTTTGTTCATTCAACTCCTTTTGCAAAATTAGATGTGCTTCCAGCAAGTCCGACACTGGGTGCGCTTGAACATGCGCTTGAAAGTAAACATAAAATTTATAAATTACGTGATTCGATCCAAAACTTAGTCGGGCGATATGACCGTATCTATATAGACACACCACCAGCATTTAACTTTTTTACTCTCTCTGCTCTGATTGCGGCAGATAAAGTACTTATACCTTTCGACTGTGATGTTTTTTCAAAGCGTGCGTTACAAACATTGATTGAAAATGTTCTCGAAACGCAAGATGATCATAATGATCGCTTGGAAATTGAAGGAATTGTGGTGAATCAATTCCAATCCCAAGCAAAATTACCTCGGGAAGTGGTTCAGCAGTTAAAAGATGAAGGGTTGCCTGTACTCAATAGCATGTTACCCCCTTCGATTTTGATGAAAGAATCGCATCAGAAAAATTTACCTTTGGCCCATTTGGCACCCGAACATAAATTGACTCAAGCGTATGAGACATTGTTTGGTGAGATTGAGCCAAAACGATAAGAGAAAAATGATGAAAGGCTTATATATTGCGCCTTTAGTGGCAGCCACTTTACTTCTTGGCGCTTGTGCTACAACGGTAAAACCGACTTATGTGTCTCCGACACAATATCAATCTTTGAGTTGCCAACAGCTACAAAGTGAATATAACCGTATTCAGCAATATATCGACAATGGAGTGCAAACTCCAAAAAGTACAGGTATGGGTGTTGGTCTTGGACTCGGCGGTGGCTGGGGACGAGGTGGTTGGGGATTCGGTCCATCTATTTCTGTAAATATGGGGCAATCTTCTTCAACGAAAAACACCGAACTTTCACGTGTTTTAGGCCAACAAGAAGCAATTGTTCAGGCTGCTCAGTTTAAGAATTGTCCAATTATTGTTCGTAAAAAGACCAATTAATAGTCAACTTTGCATCACAATATGCTAATTAAGGCATGTTGTGATGGATAAAGTTTAGCAAAATGTTTCATAATAAAATTAATATAAATAAATTAGTTATTAGTTTTTAAGCTTCAAAAATCCTGTATTTTCTGTAATCAATAAGCCTCATAAACTTGCTATATTTTGCCTGTTTCGTTTAAGGTGGCCCCATCTTGGATATTATGGAAACTTTATGATTGAGAGTTGGTTTTTTGTATTAGCAATGTTGGCTGTTTTGCTCATTCCGGGGCCGACAAATGCTTTACTTGCAACCGCAGCTCATTCTCAAGGTTTATCTAAAGCTTTTTGGCTTATTCCAATGGAATGGTTAGGCTATGCTTATGGCATTAGCTTCTGGGCTGTATTTATTCATTTGGCAGCTCCAGTTTGGCCTGCGCTATTGCTCATTTTGCATATTACAAGTGTGGCATATGTGTTCTGGATGGCATTCCGATTATGGAAAACTACCCATTTACAACAATTTAGTCAAACTCACCGTAATATTCGCCCACGTCAATTATTCTTCTCAACCTTAAAAAATCCGAAATCCTTACTTTTTGCCGCAGGTATTTTTCCAGCCGAAACATGGAATTCGCCTGAAAATTGTCTAATTGTATTTGGTATTTTTACATTGACGCTCATTCCAGCTGCAAGTTTCTGGATGTTTTTTGGGCGTGCATTATTGACGGGCCCAGTACAGAAAATAAAAGCCGATCATTTATATAAAGGATCGGCTATGTTGCTTATTTTATGTATGCTTCCAGTGGTATTCCGCTTCTTTTAAACCAATCTCAAATCTTGGCTTTTCGGTTTTTTAGTTTTTCACGAATAAAGCCGATGATACCCGGTAAAACGCTAATAATAATGATGCCAAAAATAAGATGAGTGAAGTTATCTTTAACGATTGGCATATTTCCAAATAGATAGCCCAACGCTACAAAAGAAGCGACCCAACAAAATGCGCCAATCACATTATAAGTTAAGAAAAACTTATAGTTCATGCTGCCAGCGCCAGCAACAAAAGGGGCAAAGGTGCGGGCAAATGGAATGAAACGGGCAAAAATAATTGTTTTTCCACCATGGCGAGCAAAGAATTCTTGAGTTTTAATTAAATGCTGCTTATTAATGAATCGGGAATTCATTTCAAACACACGTGGACCGATAAAACGTCCAATATGGTAGTTCACTGTGTCACCTAAAACGGCAGCAATGAAGAGTAGAGCCCCCAATAACCATGGATCCATCGCACCTGTAGATGCTGCTAAAGCACCAGCTGCAAATAGTAAACTATCTCCGGGTAAAAACGGCATAACCACTAAACCGGTTTCGACAAAGATAATTAAAAATAAAATGCCATAAATCCACGTCCCGTAGTTTGTAATAAACTCGGCGAGATGCTGATCAACGTGTAGAATAAAATCAATAAGTTCCATGAGATGATTAAGTGGTAAACCGTGCTCAAATCCTAGCAGTGAGCCTATAGAAAGTCAGTATAAAACATCAAAAATATACAAATTGATCATCCTGTTTGTGCAACGATATATATGGATTTTGAGTATTTAATTATCAATGTCCCAAACCTAGAATGAGCTCATCAATAAATAAGCATTTAAATAAAGGTGGCAAAATGTTTAATCCAAATGTAGTGGTCAAAAATATCGTAACGCAATCAGGCGCGGACAGTTTTATTAGCCTTGTTGCTCGTCTTCTTATCGCCTATATCTTCCTTGTTGCAGGTTGGGGGAAAATTACTGGTTATGCAGCAACTGCTGGATATATGGAATCAATGGGGGTTCCGGGTGGAATTCTTCCATTAGTTATCTTGGTTGAGTTTGGTGGTGGTTTAGCTTTATTGTTTGGTTTCCAAGCACGCTTTGCAGCTTTTGGTCTTGGTATCTTTAGTATTTTAACTGCATTCTTGTTCCACCAAGGTGGGGCTGATGCAGCTACACAATACAATAATGGCATCCATTTTATGAAAAACTTAGCAATGGCAGGTGGTTTATTCTTCTTGATGCTTCATGGTGCTGGCCGTATTAGTTTAGATCATGCAATTGAAAAATAAGATTTAAGACAAAATAAACCCGGATGAGCAATTCATCCGGTTTTTTACTTCTTTATTTTAAAAAATTAAAGCATAAATTGGATTTGCAACTCCCCAACCACGAATCCAAGAACTGCGCCGACTGCAATCAAGGCCCACTCATCTTCTTTAAATGCAGGACGTAACATCCCTTCAAATTCAGAAGGTGTTAATTTTTGCATACGTTCAATGAGTGTACTACGAATATTCATTGCATCTTCTGCATAAGACTCTACATATTTCATCGTCTCTGGAAGCTGTTGCATAATACGTTCAGCAACTTGTGATTTCATATTCTGATATTTTTCTCCGCCAATTGCATATACAACTAACGGACGAATAACCCCAGCTTGCATATCAATTTCTTGTTTGACATGGCGGTTAACCAGATCAATAACACGCGCTGAATGTGTACCCGAAAATAACTCTTCCATCATGTGACGTGAAGTTAAAAGCTGTTTAGAAATTAAAGCTGCATAGTCAGCTGCAACTTCATTTTGACGTTTAATGAACAGACCTTGCCATGTGTAACCCAATATCTTTTTAGGATAAAGTGGTCTAAACATCATTTGTAGTGCAATCCAGTCACTGAAGAAACCCACAAAACCACCAAACAAAGGTAGCATCCAAGGATATTTTCCTTGAGTGACAATCCAGCACAGCATCTGAATCACACCGATACCGAAACCAAATACAAAACCTACATTACTGAAAAATTTAAATTCTTGTTTCCCTACACGTTTAAAAATATTGTTGAGTAAACGTTTATCTTTAAGCAAGTTGCTGATAACAAGATGTTTAATATCAAAGTATCGATTCACATCACGCTGTACTTCGCTCATGATGTGTTCAACGATTTCGGGTGCTTTGGATTGCACACGACGGATGAGTCTTTGGCGAGCAAATTCTGGCATGCCTTCCCATAAACCGGGCTGATACTCTTGAGCAACGTCACGGGTAATATCTTCAGCCGCTGCAAGTAGAGGTTTTTCTATTTCTTTGGCAATACGTTTAGGATCTAGGCGTGCAAAAATTTCTTCAGGTTTAATCAGCTTTGCTGTCATGAGCTCAACAGCAATGGTTGCCATTTTCTCGGCTTTGCGAGGCACAATGCCTTGCCAACCCAAAAATGGTTTAATACCTTTAAATTCAAGTGGTGAAAACATCATCTGGATGGCAACCACCTTGGTGATATAGCCAATTAAACCACTCATAAAAGGAATAGAGACATACAACCAAAAATGTTGCTGGAAATCTGCAATCATAGTTTGAAGCATTGTTGTTCCTTAGATTTCTATTGATTTTGATAGGGGGCAACAAGCCATAAAAATGGATAATTGTTTAAGCACAGACAAATATCGCTTATGGTATTTACCTTTCCATGGTAATGCCTGTTTTATCGGGTCATCTTAACATCAAATCCAAGACGATGTTGGATAGAATGTGATGAATTTATCAATACACATGGAGTTTTTAAGCGTAACCCATACAGTTGATAAATATAAGTAAATTTTGATTTATATCAAACAATTCAATTATAGAAATGATTCTGATATGAAAAAAATAAGATATATGATGATTTGCGGTGCGTCGAAGCGCGAAAAATGTTAAAATGGCGCGCTTAATTCTTTTGCCATTTAGTGGTTTGTCATGACTACCAATACTCAAATTACTGAAGATCGTATCCTGATTTTGGATTTCGGCTCTCAATATAGTCAGCTCATTGCACGTCGTGTGCGTGAAGCTGGTGTTTACTCTGAAATGTATGCTTTTGATATGTCTGAAGAAGACATTCGCGCTTTTAAGCCAAATGGCATTATTTTGTCAGGTGGACCTGAGAGTGTGCATGAAGAAGGCAGCCCTCGTGCACCACAAGTGGTGTTTGAGTTAGGCGTTCCAGTATTGGGTATTTGCTATGGCTTGCAAACTATGTCTGAACAGTTAGGCGGTAAAGTTGAGCCTGGTACTGTGCATGAGTTTGGTTATGCCGAAGTTGATATTGTTAAACGCGACCAACTGATTGGCAACTTACAAGACCGTGAAAACCAACTTCATGTTTGGATGAGTCATGGCGATAAAGTTAGCCAAATTCCAGAAGGCTTTACGATTACTGCAAGCACACCAAGTTGTCCAGTTGCTGCTGTAAGTGATGAAGCACGTCGTTTCTATGGCGTGCAATTCCACCCAGAAGTAACACACACGGCAAAAGGTGAAGAGTTACTTGCGAACTTCGTTCATAAAATTTGTGGATGCGGTGGTCTTTGGACACCTGAACACATCATTGATTTACGTGTAGAACAATTACGTGAACAAATCGGTAATGAAAAAGTTCTTTTAGGCCTTTCTGGTGGTGTTGACTCATCTGTCGTTGCTGCTCTTTTACATAAAGCAATTGGCGACCAGTTAACATGTGTATTTGTTGATAATGGTTTACTTCGCTTAAACGAAGGCGATCAAGTGATGCAAATGTTTGCTGAAAACATGGGTATCCGTGTTATTCGTGCAGATGCTGAACAACGTTTCTTAACTGCATTGGCTGGTGAAGTTGATCCAGAGAAAAAACGTAAAATCATTGGCCGTGAGTTTATTGAAGTATTTGCTGAAGAAGCACGTAAACTTGATGGTGTGAAATTCTTGGCACAAGGTACGATTTACCCAGACGTAATCGAATCTGCTGCAAGCAAACAAGGTAAAGCACATGTAATTAAATCACACCATAACGTGGGTGGTTTACCAGAAGATTTAGCATTTGAATTGGTAGAACCTTTACGCGACTTGTTCAAAGACGAAGTTCGTAAATTAGGTACTACACTTGGCTTGCCACATAGCATGATTTACCGTCATCCATTCCCGGGCCCTGGTTTAGGTGTTCGTATTTTGGGTGAAGTGAAAAAAGAATATGCAGATATTCTTCGTCTTGCTGATGACATCTTCATGCAAGAGCTTCGCGACAGCGGTTGGTATGATAAAACTGCTCAAGCATTTGCTGTGTTCCAACCAGTTAAGTCAGTTGGCGTAGTAGGTGACGGTCGTCGTTATGCATGGGTAATTGCGCTTCGTGCAGTTGAAACGGTTGACTTTATGACAGCTCGTTTTGCACATTTACCATACGAATTGGTTGATAAAATCTCAACGCGTATTATGAATGAAATTAAAGATGTATCACGTGTTGTATATGACGTGTCATCTAAACCACCAGCAACAATTGAGTGGGAATAATTTTCTGCTGTTTATTGTTAAAGAAAAGGACGCATTAGCGTCCTTTTTTATTACTTAGCTTTTAAAGCTCAAAATTAATTTTGATAACTATCAAAGCAATAGATCAACTCTTATTACTTTTACTTGATAAAAGATATATTAAGATATATCTTAATGCATATAAATTAAACAGATTCGAGAATTTTTAAAGATGAAACAACAATCAGAACATCATCATATTGAACACAATGAACATCACCGCTTGGGGCGCCGTGGCAGACTTTTTGAAGCTGGACGTATGAAACTTTTAGTACTTCATCTCATTCAGAAAAGCCCAAAGCATGGCTATGAAATCATTAAAGAAATAAGTGATTTGGTAGGCGATGGCTATACGCCAAGTGCAGGAACAATTTATCCGACGTTAACTAGCCTTGAAGAAATGAATTTAATTAATTTGCTAGACGTAGAACGTAAGCAATATCAAATCACGGAATTTGGGAAAGCTTACTTAACTGAACAACAAGACAAATTGAACGAGCTATTAGAAAAACTACGCTTAAGACGAGAAATCCACAGTAATGATGAATTAATCGAAATTCATCGTGCAATGGAAAACCTAAAAACAGCCTTACGTTTGAAGTTGAACTCTGCTGGTTTTCAACAAGAGCAGATTTTTCAAATTGCCGAAAAAATTGACCAAGCTGCGGTTGCGATTGGGCGCCTATAAGTCGACCTTAAGCAAATTGAAATTATTCAAAGTTATTAATTTTTAAGAGAGAATTTTTATATGAAACAACATCAATATCATGTCACGGTTCAACACTTAAAAAATGCGAAAGGAGAGGCCTCTACCTATACTGAACGTCTTGAATTCTATACGGGAAATCATGACGATATTTTTGAAATTGTTGAGCGCTTAAAAAAAGCAGATTTTTTTGATGATGAAACAACAAAATCTTTTGGTGTTGGCTTGAAGTTATTTAGTGAAGTCATGTTAGAAAATCGAGACCATCCACTATTTCAAGAGTTTCTCCCACAATTCGGACAATTCATGAAAAACCTAAAACAGCTCGTTAAAACTCAATCAACTTAAGCTGCTCAGTGCAGCTTTTATTTTTCTATAATTAAAAAATGGATTGTCTCATTCATAGCACCCTGTGTATTACTAAAAGACTATATTGAATAATGAATGTATTGTTAAGATCAATATAACAACTCATTGCAAAAGCATAGGTAAAAGAGAGTAATATCATGAGCAATAATAATGATTACGATATTTCTGATTCAAAGGATTGCGAGAAATTTGCCAATCAGTTTATTCAGGAGTTTCCAATTCGCTCTGCTGAAATTGGACAGGGGACAGTCATTAAGCGGGCTTTACCTAGCCGACAAAAACGAATGATTGGTGCGTGGTGTTTCTTAGATCATGCCGGCCCAGTGACCTTCCCTGCGGGTGATGGTTTAGATGTTGGTCCTCATCCTCACATTGGTTTGCAAACCTTCACGTGGATGATTGAAGGCACCATGATGCATACCGATAGCTTAGGCTCAAAACAACTAATTCGTCCTAAGCAAGTTAATTTGATGACAGCGGGACACGGAATTTCGCATACAGAAGTTGCACCTGATACAGAAACTCAAATGCATGCTGCTCAGCTCTGGATTGCTTTACCAGATGATAAGCGCAACATGGATCCGAAATTTGAACATTATCCTGAACTGCCTGTGGTTGAGAAAGACGGTCTAGAATTTACCGTGCTTGTGGGTGAATATTTGGCAACTACTTCTCCAGTCTCGGTACATACGCCATTAGTGGGTGTTGACTTAATTGCTACTGAAGATACTAAAACCCGCATTCCATTAAATCCTGAGTTTGAATATGGTTTTATGGCATTAGATGGTGTTGCCCATGTGAATGGCCATGAGTTAACGGCTGACAACATGGTGGTATTAGATACGGGTCTTAGTGAGATCGAAATTGAAGTAAAGAAAGGGAACCGTGTGCTGTTAGTTGGTGGTGAACCGTTTGAAACTCCAATTTTACTGTGGTGGAATTTTGTTGCACGTACAATGGATGATTTAAAAGAAGCCCGTGAGCAATGGATTAACCATGATGCACGTTTTGGTGAGATTCCAGATTATGTTGGTGCACGTTTAGAAGCCCCTGTTCTTCCAGATCAAATGAGAGCATCAAAATGACAGCAGTAATCGCAAGCAGTAAAGCAAAGCCCCTTACTGAACAATGGAAGGGCGAAATTACCAGTGGTCGCCACCAATATTTTTGTGATGAGCCAGAGAAGTTAGAAGGGCAAGATCAAGGCCCAGCACCATATGATTTGCTTACTGGAAGTTTAGCAGCGTGTACGCTCATTACTTTAAGAATGTATGCAAAGCATAAGGGTTATGATTTTGGTGAGTTTTCGGTTGAAATTGATTTTCATACCAATAGAGAGCATGAAGAACACATAGAACGTCGTATTGTTTTTAAAGACTTGCCAAACGAAGAGCTTCAACAAAAAATCTTAGCAGTATGCGGTAAAACCCCAGTCACTAAAACTTTGTTACGTAGTTTAGACATTCATACTGTGCTTGTTACAGCCTAAAAATGCTATTTTGTTGAGGTGGATGATTTTATATCCATCCCACAAATGGAATAAAGCAGCATGTTCACATGCTGTTTTTTATTTAAAAAGAAAAATAAAAGCAGGCAATAATATGATTAGTGTACACCACCTGGAATGTTCGCGTTCATTTCGAATTTTATGGGCTTTAGAAGAGTTAGGCTTGGATTATGATATTCACTACTATCAACGCTTACCTAATTACTCTGCTCCAGAAACATTGAAATGTATTCATCCATTAGGTAAAGCTCCAATTTTGACTGATGATGAGCAAGTCATCGCAGAATCTGCTGTGATTTTAGAATATCTGCAGCAGCATTATGATCAAAAGCAACAATTTAAACCTACACAACCTCAAGATTTACAGCAATATATTTACTGGATGCACTATGCTGAAGGTTCGCTTATGCCACTACTGGTCATGACTTTGGTCATGAATAATGTAAATAAGCATGTGCCATGGTTAATTCAGCCAGTAGCAAAAAAAATCACAGAAGGGGTGAAAGCAAATTTTGTTCGCCCGCGTATGAAAGATCATATTAGTTTTTTAGAAAACTATTTGGCAGAGCATGAATATTTTGCAGGTGACTTTTCCTTTGCTGATATTCAAATGAGTTTCCCTTTAGAGGCTTTGCAAACGCGTTTGCAAGGTAAGTATCCTCATATTCAGGCTTTTTTACATCGTATTCGGCGAAGGGTAGCGTTTCAAAAAGCGAAAAAAAAGGGAATTGGTTCCAATGAAAGGAATTGTGCTGATATTTAAAAGAAAAGGAACAAATATTTGTTCCTTTTTTTATTTTCACTTTACTTGCGTTTGATCACAATAGAATCAATACCGCTGTGTTGTAAGGTTTGCTGCGCAGCCAAAGCAGCGTCTTGAGTGTCATATGGTCCGGAAATAACACGATACCATGTTTGTCCGTTTTCAGTACTTTTGACTACATCAGCAGATAAGCCATTTAAAATGATTTCTGCACGGCGGGCATCAGCCTGATCAGGATCGTTATAACTACGAACTTGTAAAATATAGGTAGGTTGCTGAGGAGTTGTAGCTGACTGATTCGGGTCAATTCCTACACTTTCAGAGGCAGCTGGTTGAGTGGTACTTGGTGCCTCAACGATCATAGCAGTGCCTTGATTTTTGCTTTCAGGGATCGCTTGTTCAGGAATAGGGGTAACCTGTTGTTGAGGCAAGAGGTCGTAGAAGCGATAATCTTTATTAGTATCTTCTTCTTGATAATGTTCAGAAGTAATCTGATTTTTCGCAGGAACAGGTTGCCAAGGTTTCCAAAGCATAAGCATTACAGCGATACATAAGACCGCCAAAATAGCGACAAGTGTCCCTAACCATTTGGGAATTAGGGGCTTTTTAGGCTTGTTAGGTCTTTCAGATACACCGCGTTGCGTTTTGCCAAACACGTGGATTATTCCTCTGTATTTTGATTGTTTTTTAATTCGAGTTTGATTCTCGTCTTACGATGCTAAAAACAGTGGTCTGTATTCGCTATCTTAATTATACAAACCACCGCTTACTATATATTGCATGACCTTTGTTTTGCTGTCATGCAATATATTTATTACATAGATTCTGGTGCAGATACACCAAGTAATTCTAAACCATTACGAAGCACTTGTTGTACATTGATTGAAAGCAATAAACGGGCTTGTGTAAGCTCTGCATCATCGCTTAATACTTTATGTTCATTGTACCAACCATGGAACAGGGCAGCTAACTCTTTTAAGTAGTTACCAACCTGATGAGGTTCATATGCATTTGCAGCACGTAATACCGCGTCTGGGTATGCTGCCAGTTTAGCAAGAATCTCAGTTTCTGCATCAAGAGACAAGCGAGCTGCATGTGGACGAGCAGCGTTTACATCGAATTGTAAATCTGTGCTTGCTGCTTTTTCTAACATACGACAAATACGTGCGTGTGCATATTGAATATAGTACACAGCATTGTCTTTACTTTGTGAAACAGCAAGGTCAAGGTCAAAGTCGATGTGTTGTTCGCTCTTGCGCATTACGTAGTAGAAACGAGCTGCGTCATTGCCCACTTCTTTACGCAAGTCACGTAAAGTTACGAACTGGCCAGAACGAGAAGACATTTGAACCATCTCGCCACCACGCCATAAACTTACGAACTGAACTAAAAGAACAGTCAATTTCTTAGAGTCGTAACCCATTGCATCAATCGCCGCTTTTACGCGAGAAATATAGCCATGGTGGTCAGAGCCCCAAATATCGATTAAGTCCGTATAACCACGTTGTAGTTTATTTAAGTGGTATGCAATGTCAGATGCAAAGTAAGTCGTTTGGCCGTTACGACGCTTAACAACACGGTCTTTTTCATCACCAAATTCAGTTGACTTGAACCAGATGTTGCCATCTTTTTCATAAAGGAAGCCACGTTGATCTAACGTTTCTAAAGCTTCATCAATTTTTGCACTAAGTGATGCTTCACTGAACCATTGATTGAACGTTACACCAAAATCAGCAAGGTCATCTTTAATATCATCTAAAATGGCGTGAAGGGCAGCTTGATGAAATACGCGGTAGCCTTCACCCAATAATTGTTGTGAGTTGGCAATAAGGCCATCAATATGCTTTTCTTTATCACCAGATAACACAACTTTGTTGCCTTCGCTATCTAGCTCTTCAGCATATTGTACATCTTCTGGTACATCTTTATAAACATTCGCAACTTCACGAACGTAAGCATCACCATCTTTATCAATGATGCCTTGTGCGATTTCTTTAACGTAATCGCCTTGATAAGCATTTTTAGGGAATACAAGGTTTTGTCCAAGTAGTTCCAAATAACGTAAATAAGTAGAAGTCGCCAAAATATCCATTTGACGGCCAGCATCATTCACGTAGTACTCGCGGTCAACTTTAGCACCCGTGGCTTCAAGTAAATTAGCAACAGTCATACCGTATGCCGCACCACGTCCATGACCTACGTGTAGGCTAGACGTTGGGTTTGCAGAAACAAATTCGACTTGAATCTTTTTCGCTGCATTTGCTTGGCTACGACCAAAAATTTCTTTTTGTGCTTGAATTTGATCAAGAATAGCAAAACGCTGGTCTGCATTTAAAAAGAAGTTAATAAATCCGGGTCCTGCGATTTCAGCTTTACTGATATCTGCCACTTCTGGTAATGCAGCTAGAACTTTCTCAGCTAAATCGCGTGGTTTCATACCAGCAGCTTTCGAGCCGATCATAGCAATATTAGAAGCAAAGTCGCCATGGCTTCGGTCTTTGGTGCGTGTTAAGTTGCTTGTGTTTTTCCAGTCGGAAGGAAGCACCCCTTCTTGTTGAAGAGTTTGCACTGCATGGTCGAGAGCTGCTTGTATTGCCGTATTCATATCAATCGAAAATAGATGTCGCAGAAAAACGTCAAATATAGCAAATTTCCGATGACTTAGGGGAGGGGATTTAATATTCCAATAATTCTTTATGCAAATTACTGATGATTATTTTTTAAATGAATGTTGGTTGATGAATCCCCTTATTATTCTGAAAATAAAGAATTACAAGCCTTTTGGGCAGTTTTTGTGAGTAAATTATGTGTTTAATTTAATGCTATTTTCTGAGGAAATACCTATTGCCGCTAAATCATATAATTATTGCTTTTAAAATTGAGAAAATAAAAGAAATTTTTAAAATTATAAAAACATTAATGCGCTGATTTTTATCATTTATTTTTAAACATGTTTTAACTAAATAGTGTTCAATTTTAACATCACGGTTTAAAATATCTATTTTGATCGAATTAGGCTTAAGCTTATACGCACAAAGAGTTTTAGAGACCATACAAAACGTGTTTTTCTCTACTCTAAGCTGGAAAATGAGATAGGCAATGATATCAGGACACCCAAGTAAACATCCCCTTTATATCCCATATGCAGGTTTTACACTTTTAGAGTTACCACTTTTAAATAAAGGTTCGGCTTTCACTGAAGAAGAAAGAAGTAACTTTAACTTACACGGTTTACTCCCCCATATTATTGAAACTATTGAAGAGCAGAGCCAGCGCTCTTATCAGCAATATTGCGCTTTTACTGATGATATCAATCGACATATCTATTTGCGTAATATCCAAGATACCAACGAAACCTTGTTCTATCATTTAATCGAAAATCATCTTGAAGAAATGATGCCGATTATTTATACCCCAACAGTGGGTGAAGCATGTCAGCGTTTCTCAGATATCTACCGTCGTCATCGTGGTGTTTTTATTTCATATCCAGATCGAGATGTAATTGATGATATTTTGCAAAACGTAAATAAAAATAATGTAAAAGTGATCGTGATTACTGATGGTGAGCGTATCTTAGGTCTTGGCGACCAAGGCATTGGTGGTATGGGTATTCCTATTGGGAAACTTTCACTTTACACCGCTTGTGGTGGAATTAGCCCAGCCTATACATTACCAATCACAATTGATGTGGGGACGAATAATCCACAATTACTAAATGATCCGATCTATATGGGTTGGCGTCAGCCACGTATTAGTGGTGATGAATATTATGCATTTGTCGATATGGTGATTGAAGCTGTAAAGCGTCGTTGGCCAAAAGCATTAATTCAGTTTGAAGATTTCGCACAAAAAAATGCGATGCCACTTCTAGAAAAATATCGCGATAAAATTTGTTGTTTTAACGATGATATTCAAGGAACAGCAGCGGTATCTGTAGGTAGTTTGATTGCTGCTAGTCGTGCAGCAGGCAAGCAATTAAAAGATCAAACAATTGCTTTCTTAGGTGCGGGCTCTGCGGGATGTGGTATTGCAGAGCAAATTGTTGCACAAATGGTTGCTGAAGGTCTGACTGATTCTGAAGCCCGTGCACGCGTTTATATGGTGGATCGTTTTGGTTTGATTACCGAAAATCAGCCAAACTTATTGGACTTCCAACGCAAATTGGCGCAAAAAGCTGAAGTGGTTGATCAATGGGGCAATATTGAAGAAGTGATTTCACTCCTTGATGTTGTTAAAAATGCTAAGCCTACAGTGTTAATTGGTGTTTCTGGTCAACCAGGTCTCTTCACAGAAGAGATTATTAAGACCATGGCAGCGAATTGTGAACGCCCAATAGTCATGCCATTGTCTAACCCAACTTCACGTGTTGAAGCAGTACCGGCTGATATTGTGGAATGGACTGAAGGTAGAGCATTAATTGCAACAGGTAGCCCGTTTGCTCCTGTGAATCATCACGGCAAGCTTTATAATATTTCTCAGTGTAATAACTCGTACATTTTCCCGGGCATTGGCTTAGGGGTGGTGGCATCGGGTGCTAAACGCGTTACTGAAAATATGTTAATGGCTTCAAGTAGTGCTTTAGCGAATTGCTCGCCATTACTGAAAGATCCGCAAGCTGATTTATTGCCACCTTTAGGTGAAATTCAGCAAGTCTCTAAAGTGATTGCATTTGAAGTTGCCAAAGCTGCAATGGCCGATGGCGTGGCAGTAACGATTAGTGATGATTTGCTACAGCAAAAAATTGATCAATCATTCTGGAAACCTGAATACCGCAAATATAAGCGTATTCCTTTCTAAGGTTGAGAACGTAAAAAGAGGAGCTTAAGCTCCTCTTTTTTATTTTAGTCTTCTAAAACTTCTTCTAGCAATTCTTCACTAGGTGCGAAGTAATATGCACCGTCTAATGGTGTCACGAAATGCAATAAGCGATCATGGATACCGTCTCCACTTGTACCAAACATACGTTTTAACATGGCATCAATAATATTTAGGTCCTTGGTGTACGCAATGAAAAATAAACCCTGATCACCTCTGCCGTCGCCATAAGGCAGACTATGACGCAAGATTTCCATTTCTTCGCCTTCATCATCTTCGACAACAGTACGTGCGACATGAGCATTTTCTGGTTTAACGTCATCATCTAGTTCAATTGACTCAAGCTTAGTACGACCCATGACATTTTCTTGAGCATCAACTTTTAGTTTTTTCCATTTTTCTAAGTCATGTGCATAACGTTGCGCGAAAATGAAACTGCCATCAGCAAAAACTCCCGCGCTTTCTGGCAATAGAGCTGTTTCTGCACGGTCATCTGGAAATTGAGGGTTTTCTGTACCGTCTATAAAGCCTGTAATATCTCGGCCATCAAAATAGCGGAAGCAAACACGCTCATCAAGAACTTCAACTTTATCTTTAATACCTTCAAAAAATGCTTGGCTTAATGCAAAACAAATATCAGAACGCATACTAGCAATATGGATGAGGACATCAGCTGGTACGACTGGCATATTGAATGCGCCGTTTTCTGGTTCAAGTTGTTTAAAGCCAGCAGGAGATTGACTGTAAAGTTGTTTCCAAAGTTCTGGACCAAAAGCGACTGCTGTTTTAATTTGCGCGTCTGAATGCTGAGTAATGAGACGGTCGCGTGTTTCAAACAACGCTTCAAGTTGTTCTTTTAATTCATCAATTGATAAGTCTTTTAAACGAAGAACAATAAAACGAGCATGATCTGATGGCAACGGCAAAATGACAGATTGAGCAGTCATTGGAAGGTATCTCCTCAATTATAATTTAGTATGAGCTTTAATTATTGTGCCTGATGCGAAGAGCGGTTAGTAGTCTATTTCTTGATTTTATTGTTTGAATTCTCATCAATATAGTTTTATAAAACAGTATAATTCCACTTTTATTGTCTATTTTTACTATGTCTTTGCAAGTTTGGTTTGCCTATATGTTGGCCTGTTGGGTCATTAGTGTTTCTCCGGGTGCGGGAGCTATTGCCTCAATGTCGAGTGGCCTAAATTATGGCTTTAGACATGGTTACTGGAATGCAATTGGTTTACAAGTTGCCTTGGTGCTTCAAATTATGGTGGTGGCAGCAGGTGTCGGGGTCTTATTTGCAACGACTCCTTTAGCTTTTCAGGCCGTTAAGTGGTTTGGCGTAGCCTATTTATTATATTTAGCCTATTTGCAGTGGACAGCACCTGTAAAAGATATAGAAATTCAACAAGAAAAAAGAGATAAATCTGCTTTAGCTCTGCTATTAAATGGTTTTGTAGTCAATATTAGTAATCCTAAAGCGATCGTATTTTTATTGGCAGTTTTGCCGCAGTTTTTAGATTTGAGTAAGCCTCAATGGATACAATATCTAATTATGGCAGCCACTATGATTACGATCGATTTGATTGTAATGGCTGGATATACGGGGCTGGCATCCAAGGTTTTAAGATTACTTCGATCCCCTAGACAGCAAAAATATTTAAATCGGGGCTTTGCTGTAATGTTTAGCTGTGCGGCTTTATTATTGAGCACTGTTCATCAGGCGTCCTAAGTTAAGCCGCCTGTGTTTGATTTTTTACTTTTTGAGTTATAAAAATAACAGCAAAACTTAATGCCATACATAAAACAATACTAAGACCTGTAGAGATATTGAGTGCTGCACTTGACCATAAACCGACACTAACACCGAGCTGGGCTAACACGAATGCCCAAATAACCATTTGCTTTGGTGAGTTTGCTAGTAGGCGAGCGCTTAAGGCTGGTATTACGAGTAATGCACCCATTAGCAAAGAACCTACAGCACGCAAAGCTAAAACTGTAAATAAAGCTAATAACAGCATAAAAATAAGTCGTTGCCAGTTTGCATTCACCCCTTCACTAATTGCGATATCTGGATCAATTGCAAACTGTATTTGTGGCTGCCAAAACCGATAAAGAATTACGAGCGATATCGCAATAATTAAAGTGAAAACAGGAAGATCTGGCCAATCAATACTCAATAAGTCACCAAACAAATAACTTAAAAGCTCGGGTCTTAAACTTGGAACATGTTGAATAAATAGTAAACCGCTACAGAGTAATGTTGCTGAACATAAGGCTAGCAGAGCATCATTGGGTAAACGGTTGTCATGTAAAGCCCATAAAACGCCTACCAGTAAAACCGCTGTACCTGCAACTCCAAGCCATAATGGAAGACTTAAAGCTCCCGCAATAGCTACCCCAAGTAGTGTTCCGTGCGCCATTGTGTCAGCAAAAAAAGACATGCGTCTCCAAAGCATCAGACACCCCAGTGGTGCAGTCAAAAATACCAGCAGAGTTCCCATAATCCATGCGGGTAACAATAATTGTAACCATTCCATCATGGCTTAAGCTTCCGGTTCTGGGTGAATGTGAGGACGGTCATTATGAGGGCAGGGGTGTGCAGCATCACCGTGAGCACAATGGTCATGATGATGTTGGTAGAAAACCCTTTGAGTTCCAAATATTGCCTGATATTCAGGGTGTTGCTGAATATTCTCGGGTAGCCCACTACAGCAAATATGTTTATTTAAACACACTACGCGGTGTGTTCCTTGCATAACCCATTGTAAGTCATGAGAGACAATTAAGATCGCACAACCATATCGTTCTGGCAGACTACGAACATAATCATAAAGTTCCGCTTCTGACTGAATATCTAGACCTTGCATGGGTTCATCAAGAACTAAAATATCTGGCTGACGAAGCAGTGCACGAGCCAATAGTACTCTTTGGCGTTCTCCACCTGAAAGTTGTTGTACTTTTGATTGTTGTAACTTTGAAATACCTGTGTCTTGAATAATTTCGTGACGCAGGGCAGAGCTGCATTTCTCTAAATCAAGAAGGTCCTGAACACGTAAAGGGAGACTGTGTGAAGGATTAAACTTTTGTGGCACATAAGCCATTTTAAGTTTTTTATGATTGATAACACGCCCACTACTCGGCTGGAGAATACCGAGTAGAACCTTTATCAGTGTTGATTTGCCAGCGCCATTGGGGCCAATTAAAGACACAATTTCATTTTCATGTAAGGCAAAATCAACTTTTTTTAATATATCCCGATCATCACGATGAACAGAAACCTGCTCAAGCTGAATTAATACAGGATTTAAGGAGTTGTGCGGCACTGTTGGCATTTCCCCGAAATTTCAATAATGCTGTGTTGAGCCACGAAGTCATCTGAAGCTGCAAGCTGGTCAAGTTGGTGTGTGAGGCCTTGAGAGGAAGCTTCTTTAACCATATGGCATTCGGTACAAATCAGGAATGCTGCTTGATGGCCTTCACGCGGGTGGCAGCAAGGAATATACGCATTAATAGAAGTTAGGCGGTGAATGAGGCCTTTTTCTAATAAGAAATCTAAAGTTCTATATACAGTCGGAGGTGCAGCAGGGCGATCAGTTTGACTTTTTATACGCGCCAATAAATCATAGGCACCCATTGGACCTGATGCATTTAAAATGAGTTCCAGAACTTCTTTGCGCAGAGGTGTAAGACGTGCGCCAGTGGCAGAACATAAACTTTCTGCTTCAGCTAAACGACTTGCGACATTATGGTGATCATGCACACCATGCAAAGAATCATGATGTTCATGCGAGCAGGAACTCATAGGGGTAACCTCGAATTTTTAACGGAATATTAGCATGAAGCGATGCTTCATTCGATTAATCTTAGGTATTTTTGTAACTTTGTTATATTATAACATGCTTCGAGCTAATTTAAATTGATGGTCTGTCATGTTCCGTTTTTTTGTTTTCAGTATGTTCTCACTTTTGAGTACGTTAGGGTGGAGTCAGGGTTTGGTGGTTTCTACACACCCGATTTATCTGATTGCAAAAGAAGTTACTCAAGGAGTTGAAGAACCACAACTCTTATTAAAGGGACAAACTGGGCATGACGTACAATTAACCCCAGCACACCGTAAAGCAATTAATGACGCGTCTTTGGTGATTTGGTTGGGTAAAGCGCATGAAGCGCCTTTAAATAAGTTATTAGGTAATAATAAGAAGGCAATTGCTCTATTGGATACTGGTATCGTTTCTGTTTTGCCCCAGCGTAGTACACGTGGTGTAGCTTTACCTAATACAGTAGATACACATGTATGGTTAGAACCTAACAATGCGGTTCGAATTGGTTTCTTTATTGCGGCTTTGCGCTCTCAGCAACATCCTGAAAATAAGGCAAAGTACTGGAATAATGCCAATGTGTTTGCTCGTAAAATGTTGCAGGCAGCACAAGCTTACGATAGTTCAAGTAATGGCAAACCGTATTGGGCATATCATGATGCCTATCAATATTTAGAGCGTTCACTAAACTTAAAATTCGCTGGTGCTTTAACAGATGACCCTCATGTTGCACCAACAGCAGCTCAAATTAAGTATCTTAATGATAGTCGACCAAAAAATCAGATGTGTTTGTTGGCAGAGAGTTTTACCACTAAGGGTCAATACCAAAAATTAGGTAACATTACTTTTCAGCCAGTAGACGAGAGCATGAATAATGAGGATGATTTCGTCACTGCATGGAAGAAACTGGCTATAAAAACAGATAAATGTGTATTAAGTACGCAAAAGTAAGATAAAAAGTAAACAAAGGTTGACTGTAGCGTCAGCACCACCTGTCATGAAAAACCCCGACTAAAGTCGGGAAAAGATTGCATGTTCAGGGGTGTAACTCTATAATGCCTGCGATTAAAAGCGATCATCAGCTAAACTTGTCAAGCATTTATGCTGTGAGTGGATAAATAATGAGCCAAACTAGTCGCTTGATTGACCGACGATTAGCAAAAGCTTTGGTCTTCTTACAAGCATGTATGATCCCTGTTTCCGCACTTGTGGCGTGGAGCATAAAAGACATGACAGCAGCATTAAGTGCGGCACTTGGTGCGTTGGTCTGCTGGCTTGCGACGAGTTATTTTTCGTGGCAATCCTTCAGAACAGCAGGTGCACGAGCATCAAAACAAGTGCTGTCTAACATGTATAGGGGCATGTTAGGCAAATTTGCAATCATGATCGTTGGATTTATTTTGATTTTGAGCAATGTTAAACCTTTATCACCGTTAGCATTGCTGTTTGGTTTTATTCTCGTTCAGGCAATGTCGTGGGTTGCTCCATTTTGGGTGTCACGTCTACAAAAACGGGTGTAGAAACAAGAAGAATTGAAGATTTTTTGGAGGGTGGCGAGATATCGACAGTACGCCGATGTTCGTTTCCCTTCTTTTTAGTAATTGACATTGACCAGGTGTGATTTATGGCTGCTGAAGAACATGCCCTCACTTCGACAGAGTATATCAAGCATCACTTGACCAATATGACCTATGGCAAAATGCCAGACGGTACATGGAAATTGGCTGAGACTGCTGAAGAAGCTCATTCGATGGGGTTCACTGCAATTCACTTGGATTCAATGGGTTGGTCAATTGGCCTTGGTGTGATTTTCTGTTTGATGTTCTGGATCGTTGCGAAAGCTGCAAATGCAGGTGTTCCAACTAAATTCCAGTCAGCAATCGAAATGATCATTGAGTTTGTTGACTCAAGTGTCCGTGATACTTTTCATGGCAAATCACGTTTAATCGCTCCGCTTGCACTCACTATTTTCGTGTGGATTTTCCTCATGAACTTAATGGACTTGATTCCAGTTGACTGGATTCCTCAAGTTGCAGCGTTTGTAGGTGCAAACGTATTTGGTATGGACCCTCACCACGTTTACTTCAAGATCGTTCCATCTACAGATCCAAACATTACTTTAGGTATGTCTTTATCTGTATTTGTACTTATCTTGTTCTACAGCATCCGCGAAAAGGGTGTTGGTGGTTTCGTTGGCGAGTTGGCACTTAACCCATTTAACCCAAGTAATCCAGTTGCAAAAGCGTTGCTTATTCCAGTGAACTTGATTTTGGAATTGGTAACATTCCTTGCTCGTCCGATTTCATTAGCTCTCCGACTATTCGGTAACATGTATGCCGGCGAGTTGATCTTTATCCTGATTGCTTTATTGCCGTTCTGGATTCAATGGGCGTTGTCTGTGCCTTGGGCGATCTTCCACATTCTTGTAATCACGTTGCAGGCATTCATCTTTATGATGCTTACCATCGTTTACTTGAGCATGGCAAGCGAAAAACATTAATGGTATTGCCTAACTATCAAATGATGGTTGGGCTGAATTTTTTTAATTTAATTTGGTAATAACCTAACCTCTGAGGAATTTTTCATGGAACTCACTTTAGGTCTAGTTGCAATTGCATCTGCTATCTTGATCGCTTTCGGTGCTTTGGGTACTGCGATTGGTTTTGGTCTTTTGGGTGGTCGCTTTTTAGAAGCTGTTGCTCGTCAACCAGAATTGGCTCCACAACTTCAAACTCGTATGTTCTTAATCGCGGGTCTTCTTGATGCTGTGCCTATGATCGGTGTTGGTATTGGCTTGTTCTTCATCTTCGCTAATCCATTTGTAGGTTAATCATCTTAATTCCTAAATCCACTATTTGAGGAATTGCAATGAATATCAACCTCACATTGATTGGTCAAGCGATTGCGTTTGCATTCTTTGTTGCATTCTGCATGAAGTTTGTTTGGCCACCACTAATCAATGCGATTAGTGAGCGTCAGCGTAAAATCGCTGATGGCTTAAATGCAGCAGAAAAAGCGAAAGCTGACCTTGCCGATGCACAAGCGCAAGTTAAGCAAGAACTTGATGCAGCTAAAGCACAAGCGGCTCAATTGATCGAACAAGCGAACCGTCGTGCAGCGCAATTGATCGAAGAAGCTCGTACTCAAGCTGCGGCTGAAGGTGAGCGTATTCGTCAACAG
Source organism: Acinetobacter sp. GRABPA_MV_2 (assembly GCF_056725885.1). Lineage (NCBI taxonomy): Bacteria > Pseudomonadati > Pseudomonadota > Gammaproteobacteria > Moraxellales > Moraxellaceae > Acinetobacter > Acinetobacter sp. GRABPA_MV_2. The sequence goes on along the minus strand of NZ_JBWZNA010000021.1, from coordinate 17,678 downwards.
GCTAAAGAAGCTGTTGATCAAGAAATCAATTCTGCTCGCGAAGAATTACGTCAACAAGTAGCTGCTTTGGCAGTAACTGGTGCAGAAAAAATCCTGAACCAGCAAGTTGATGCAGAAGCTCATAACGCCATGCTGTCTCAGCTGGCTGCTAAACTTTAAGCGAGGCGAATTATGGCTGAACTCTTGACGTTGGCACGTCCGTATGCCAAAGCAGCATTTTCTTATGCTTCTGAGCAAGGTGCAACAGACAATTGGTCGAATGCGTTACAAGTGCTCAGTGCTGCGGTGCAAGACGAAGCATTTTCCGCTTATTTAAATCGCCCTGAACTTACTCCTGCGGAGCAAGTGAAGCTTTTTGCTAAAGTTTTAGGTGAAGATCAATCTCAAGCAGTGTCTAACTTTTTGACACTTCTTGCAGATAACGATCGTTTAATGCTGTTACCTGAAATTGAAGCAGAATATGAACAGCTTAAATCACAGAATAACAACAATGTGGATGTCGTGATTGAATCGGCTTTCCCGTTAACTGCTGAACAAGAGCAACTGTTGAAATCTGCTTTAGAAAAGCGTTTTAACAGTACAGTAACTGTTTCAGTTGAAGTTAAACCTGAGCTTATTGCAGGTGTTGTAATTCGTGCAGGCGATCAAGTGATAGATGATTCTGCGCTTAACAAGCTTGAAAAAATGCGTACTCGTCTTCTTGCATAATGCAAATGATGAAGACTGAACTAATAAAAGATTGAGGAATAGCGCAATGCAACAACTGAATCCATCCGAGATCAGTGCGCTCATTAAACAGCGTATCGGAGATCTGGACACCAGCGCGACCGCTAAAAACGAAGGTACCATTGTTATGGTATCCGACGGTATCGTGCGCATTCACGGTCTTGCTGATGCAATGTACGGTGAAATGATCGAATTCGACGGCGGCTTATTTGGTATGGCACTGAACCTAGAACAGGATTCAGTGGGTGCCGTTGTTTTAGGTAACTACCTAAGCCTTCAAGAAGGTCAAAAAGCTCGTTGTACAGGTCGTGTATTAGAAGTTCCAGTTGGTCCTGAACTTCTTGGCCGTGTTGTCGACGCTTTGGGTAACCCAATTGATGGTAAAGGCCCAATTGATGCGAAATTAACTGATGCTGTTGAAAAAGTAGCACCAGGCGTAATTTGGCGTCAATCTGTAGATGAGCCTGTTCAAACTGGTTATAAATCAGTTGATACAATGATTCCTGTTGGCCGTGGCCAACGTGAGTTGATCATCGGTGACCGTCAAACTGGTAAAACAGCGATGGCGATCGATGCGATTATCGCTCAGAAAAACTCTGGCATTAAATGTGTATACGTTGCGATTGGTCAAAAGCAATCAACAATTGCAAACGTTGTACGTAAGCTAGAAGAAACTGGCGCTATGGCGTATACAACTGTTGTCGCTGCTGCGGCTGCTGATCCTGCTGCTATGCAGTACTTAGCTCCGTACTCTGGCTGTACAATGGGTGAATACTTCCGTGACCGCGGTGAAGACGCTCTTATTATTTATGATGATTTGTCTAAGCAAGCTGTTGCTTACCGTCAAATTTCATTACTTTTACGTCGTCCACCAGGTCGTGAAGCGTATCCAGGTGACGTATTCTATCTTCACTCACGTCTTCTTGAACGTGCTTCTCGTGTATCTGCTGACTACGTTGAGAAATTCACTAATGGCGCAGTAACTGGTCAAACTGGTTCTTTAACTGCATTGCCAATTATTGAAACTCAAGCAGGTGACGTATCTGCATTCGTACCAACGAACGTAATTTCGATTACTGACGGTCAGATCTTCTTAGAAACATCATTATTCAACGCAGGTATTCGTCCTGCTGTGAACGCGGGTATCTCTGTATCTCGTGTTGGTGGTTCTGCTCAAACTAAGATCATCAAAAAATTGTCTGGTGGTATCCGTACCGCTTTAGCACAATACCGTGAATTGGCTGCGTTTGCTCAGTTCGCTTCTGACCTTGACGAAGCAACTCGTAAGCAACTTGAACATGGTCAACGTGTAACTGAGTTAATGAAGCAAAAACAATATGCTCCTTACTCAATTGCTGACCAAGCTGTTTCTGTTTATGCATCTAACGAAGGCTACATGGCTGACGTAGAAGTTAAGAAAATCGTAGACTTTGATGCTGCGTTAATTTCTTACTTCCGCTCAGAATATGCTCCGTTGATGAAACAAATCGATGAAACTGGTGATTACAACAAAGACATCGAAGCAGCAATCAAAGCAGGTATTGAAAGCTTTAAAGCGACTCAAACTTACTAAGTTTAGTTTTAGTTAAGTTTGGTTCACGGATCAACCTTCGGAAGCTCGAAAGAGCTTTCGAATACTAGGTTAAGCGTATGGCAAATTTAAAAGAAATTCGCGCCAAAGTAGCTAGTATCAAGAGCACGCAAAAGATTACTCGCGCGATGCAAATGGTAGCTGCTTCTAAAATGCGTCGTGCGCAAGAGCGCATGGCTCAGGGCCGTCCGTATGCCGATAATATGCGCCGTGTAATTGCTCACTTGGTACAAGCAAACCCTGAATACAAACACCGTTATATGGTTGACCGCCCAGTTAAGCGTGTTGGCTATATCGTAGTGTCTTCAGATCGTGGTTTGGCAGGTGGCTTGAACATTAACTTGTTCAAGAAAGTTGTGCAGCATGTCAAAGCACAACAACAGCAGTCAATTGAAGTTGAATTTGCTTTAATTGGTCAAAAAGCGGTTTCGTTTTTTAAGAATTACGGCGGTAAAGTGCTCGGTGCAACTACCCAACTTGGCGATGCGCCGAGTTTGGAACAGTTAACTGGCTCAGTCCAAGTTATGCTTGATGCATTTGATAAAGGCGAATTAGATCGTATCTATCTCGTATCAAATGGCTTCGTTAATGCAATGACTCAGCAGCCTAAAGTAGAACAACTTGTTCCTTTAGCACCGGCAGAAGAAGGCGATGATCTCAACCGTACTTATGGTTGGGACTATATCTACGAACCAGAAGCAGAAGAATTGTTAAATGGTTTGTTGGTTCGCTATATCGAGTCTATGGTTTATCAAGGTGTGATTGAAAACGTTGCATGTGAGCAGTCAGCTCGTATGGTCGCGATGAAAGCAGCGACAGACAACGCAGGACAATTGATTAAAGACCTACAACTCATTTACAACAAGCTGCGTCAAGCCGCGATTACTCAGGAAATTTCCGAGATCGTTGGCGGTGCCGCTGCCGTTTAACATTATTAAGTTTGAATTGAGGAGACAGCAATGAGTAGCGGTCGTATCATTCAGATCATCGGCGCGGTTATCGACGTCGAGTTTGAGCGCAATAGCGTTCCTAAGATCTATGACGCTCTCCAAGTTGACGGTACTGAAACTACATTAGAAGTTCAGCAACAGCTTGGCGATGGTGTTGTTCGTACCATCGCAATGGGTTCTACAGAAGGTCTTAAACGTGGCCTTAATGTAACTAGCACAAATGCACCGATTTCTGTTCCAGTAGGTCCAGCTACGCTTGGTCGTATCATGGACGTTTTGGGTCGCCCAATTGATGAAGCAGGTCCTGTAGCGACTGAAGAGCGTTTGCCGATTCACCGTCAGGCACCTTCTTATGCTGAACAAGCAGCTTCTACAGACCTTCTAGAAACTGGTATTAAAGTAATTGACTTACTTTGCCCGTTTGCAAAAGGTGGTAAAGTTGGTTTATTCGGTGGTGCTGGTGTTGGTAAAACCGTTAACATGATGGAGTTGATCAACAACATCGCTAAAGCTCACTCAGGTTTATCTGTGTTTGCTGGTGTTGGTGAACGTACTCGTGAAGGTAACGACTTCTATCACGAAATGAAAGATTCTAACGTTCTTGACAAAGTAGCAATGGTCTACGGTCAGATGAACGAGCCACCAGGTAACCGTTTACGCGTAGCGTTAACTGGTTTGACTATGGCTGAATACTTCCGTGATCAAAAAGACGAAAATGGTAAAGGTCGTGACGTATTATTATTCGTCGACAACATCTACCGTTATACACTTGCGGGTACTGAAGTATCAGCATTGTTAGGTCGTATGCCATCTGCAGTAGGTTACCAACCTACACTTGCAGAAGAAATGGGTGTTCTTCAAGAGCGTATTACATCTACTAAGTCTGGTTCGATCACATCGATCCAAGCAGTATATGTACCTGCCGATGACTTAACAGATCCATCTCCTGCAACTACATTTGCTCACTTAGATGCAACAGTAGTATTGAGTCGTGACATCGCATCTTCTGGTATCTATCCAGCGATCGATCCACTTGACTCAACTTCACGTCAGTTAGACCCATTAGTTGTTGGTCAAGAGCACTATGAAATTGCGCGTGCAGTACAAAACGTATTGCAACGTTATAAAGAGCTTAAAGACATCATCGCAATCTTGGGTATGGATGAGTTAGCTGAAGAAGACAAATTGGTTGTTTACCGTGCGCGTAAAATCCAACGTTTCTTCTCTCAACCATTCCACGTAGCTGAAGTGTTTACTGGTGCTCCTGGTAAATTAGTACCGCTTAAAGAAACTATTCGTGGCTTTAAAGGTCTATTAGCTGGTGAATACGATCACATCCCAGAACAAGCGTTCTATATGGTTGGTGGTATTGACGAAGTGATTGCTAAAGCTGAGAAACTCTAATTTAAGGAGATCATCTCATGGCGACTATGCAATGTGATGTCGTAAGTGTTAAAGAGTCTATTTACTCTGGCGCAGTAACGATGTTAATCGCGAAAGGTGCTGGTGGTGAGCTTGGTATTTTGCCAGGACATGCTCCACTTGTAACTTTGCTTCAACCGGGCCCGATTCGTGTTCAGTTGGAAAATGGTACAGAAGAAATCGTCTATGTATCTGGCGGTGTTTTAGAAGTTCAACCTCATGTTGTAACGGTTCTTGCAGATACTGCAATCCGTGCTGACAATTTGGATGAAGCTGCAATTTTGGAAGCACGTAAAAATGCTGAACAATTGCTTGCGAACCAAAAGAGTGATTTGGACTCAGCAGCTGCATTGGCATCTCTATCAGAGATTTCAGGTCAGCTTGAAACTATCCGTAAGATGAAAAACCGCGCACTATAATTGCCGGTTTGAGATTGGAAAAGCCACCGTAAGGTGGCTTTTTTTTATGAGTTAATTTTTAAGATTCAGTTTTTGAATCTGACTTTTCATCTCCTGCCATAATCATGGCAGCAAGCTTCACCATATCCATTTGAATGGTATTAAGCTGTTTTTCAATTTGGTCAAAATTGATTTGATCTAATTTCCCATTGAGTAATGGCATGCTAAGAGCTTGTTGATTGGCATGTAATAAACTTTGGCGAATATTCTCAATTTCCTGACTTTTGATATCTAAAGTCAGAAGTGCTTGATTTAAACCTTCTAGTTGCTGTTTTAAAGTGGTGACAGTAGTTTTTAGTTCATTCTGATTTTTATCTTGGATGGCTTGTTCAACATCAAGCTGAGTATCTTTAAGTTGTTCAACGTAGTCGCCAGCTTTAAGCTGTAAATTAGCAGCATCGCGGACCATATAAAAAATATTGCCACTTTTAAGTTCGGTTTTGTTGGGGGCAATATCTGACTCTTGTTGTTCAATGTTTTGGTTAGATGCCTGTTCAGCTATTTCAGTCTTTTCTTGTTCGGTAGCATTGTCTTGTGCCTGATCGCACCCGAGTAAAAGCATGCCTGAGGCAAAAATTACAAAAGGAAGAAATGCACCTTGTAAAACTTTTTTCATAACTAAAAACAACATCAAATAAAGCAAATAGATACTATAGGCATAAAATATGAAGAAAAATTGTATTGTTGCAAACGAACAACATTTCGAGGAGAGGATAAAAAAGAGCGTATAAAACGCCCTTTCTCACATTTTAAAATATTATTTTGCTAACTCTGCTTCAACTGCTTTAACGATCTGTTCATCGTCTGCTGTTAGGTTCGGAGCAAAGCGAGCTACGACTTCACCATTTTTATTAATTAAAAACTTTTCGAAGTTCCATAAAACTTCTGGAGCAGGGTTGGTCGGAATACCTAAGCCTTCTAAACGCTCACGGAAGGGACCTTCACCAGTGCGTTCTGGTTGAGCCGTTGTCAAAGCTTGGTAAAGTGGATGCTTATCTTCGCCGACTACAGAAACCTTAGAAAATAAAGGGAAATGAACATCATAATTTAATGAACAGAACTGTTGAATTTCTTCATCAGAACCTGGTTCTTGTTCTTTAAAGTTGTTTGCTGGGAAACCTAAAATTTCAAGACCTTGGTCTTTTTTTGCTTGATAAAGTTTTTCTAAGCCTTCGTATTGTGGAGTTAAACCGCATTTAGAAGCAGTATTTACGATAAGTAAAACTTTCCCTTTGTATTGTTCGAGGTCAACCGTTTCGCCTGAAATGGCTTTTACTGGGATGTGATATACAGATTGTGTCATGAGTCTTTCCTAAAGATTGTAATTGATATCAAGTAACGCATTTGTTTTAACTGCTATTGAGGGGCAGCGCAATAATATTCGTGTTCAAAAAAGGAAAAGTTTTTAAAGATAAACTGAATTCTAGTTATTTCTGATTTGGATAGGTGTTTGCCCAGTGTAACGTTTAAAAAACTCAATAAAACTTGAGCTATGTTGATAACCTAAATCGTATGCTAAACGCTTGATAGGCGTCCCTTGGCGAATCTGATGAATGGCATAAACAATTTTGGCCCGATTTCTCCATTCGGACAACGAAAGCTGAAGCTCTTGTTGACTCAAACGTAATAAGTGACGATCACTGACCGAAAAGTTTTGTAGCAACTGCTGTAAAGACTGATCAAAAAGTAATGGATCTGAAAGTTTTTCTAAAATAGGCAATAAAATAGGATGTCGTGTTTGCGGTAAATAATGCGAATATGCAGGAGCTTGTTTAAGTTGATCGAATAGAACTTGTAAAAGATGTTCTAAGTATTCAGATTGTCCAGTTTGTTTTTGCTGCTCTAGAATTTGTAAAACTAAGGTTCGAAAGAAAGGTTGAATACTAAAACATTTACAGATATCACCTAAAATAGAACAGAGGCGAGGGTGTAGTCGAATACAGATATAGTGAATTTCATGGTCAATATGAGTAGATTGATGAACAGTTTGAGGTGGAATCCAAAGACCATAGCTAGGTGGAGAAAGATATAGCTGTTCTTCAATCTCCATTTCTAATATGCCATTTAAACTGAAATTAAAATCTCCCCAAAGAGATGCATGAGGACGAACAATATCTTCTTTTTGGTATAGAAATTCATGAACTTCTATACTGTTTAATAATGAAAATTGTTGGTCCTCATTGTTCATCTATATGCTCTGACTCATATTTTAATTTTCACAAGTAGCTTTAGGATTATTTAAACCTTTCGCTAAGGTAAATGTACTTACTAATGCTAGGGCAACGAAGCTTAATACACCATAAATTAAAGTATTTTCATTGAAATGATCAACCACATATCCCCCTAATAATGAACCTGTCGCAATCATCACCTGAAACATACCTACAAAAAGCGGCATACCTTTTTCAACAGCATGTGGTGCGTGGACAAACATCCAGATATTTGCTGAGGTAGGGAAAGCGCCAAATGCAAATCCCCATAACGCGGTTAAGACAATAGCACCAAACTCATGAACGGCAAAAAGAGGAAATCCAAAAAATACGATTGCAAAGCATGTGCCCACAAAAGCTAATGTATAACGGACATTTAGGTTGCCACTATATCCGGCAAAAGCATTCCCGAAAATACCTGCAATTCCATAGAGCAATAATAATGAACTAATGGTTGTCCCGTTAAAACCGGCAACATTTTTAAAGAAAGGTGCTAAATAGCTATAGGCACAAAAATGAGCGAGTCCGATCAATAAAACAATCAACATGCCACTACGTGCTTTAGGAGTGCGTAATAGTGCTGGCAAATCTTTCATATGAATTGCCGAGTCTGGTACAAGTTTAGGTAAAAAGATTAATTGTAAGATTAAAACAACTAAGCCAATGCCTGCTGTAATTCCAAAAGCACTACGCCAGCCATAAAACTCGCTTAACCAAGTTCCAATCGGTACACCTAGAACTGTAGCAAAAGTCACACCTGCCATCACGACCGCAGTTGCTTTAGCAATAGGAAGGTGTGAGGGAGCTAATTTTCCACTTAGAGCAATGGCGGTCGCCCAGAAACCACCAATTGAAATACCTAAAATTAAGCGGCTTAACAATAAAATATGAAAGTTTTCAGCAAATGCGGTAATGGTATTGGCAATAACCATAATAGCTGTCAGCAAGATAAGTACATAACGCCGATCAAGTTGTTTTACAGATACAGGCAATAGAGGGGCTGCAATTGCTGCCATAATGCCGGGTACCGTAATAATCAGACCTGCTGTACCTACAGAAATATTTAAATCTGTTGCGACACTATTTAAAACACCAACGGGTAAAAATTCACTTGTAACTAAGGCAAATGCTGCGATAGAAACGGCCAAAATGGCAAACCAGCTTCCTTGAGTGGAGGTCGTGGGTCGCGCTTTAGAGATAGACGATTGGTCCATAGGAAATCCTTACTTGGCTAAATTTGGAGTAAAGAAAGACAATTTATTAATTAACTAACGATCATTATGAAAATAAAATAGTTGATAAAAAATCGAACGTCAATTAATTTAATAACGATTGTTATAAAAATAGATGTGATCTTTATGACAAATAGGCATGAAACGAATTTAGCTGTTGCAGAAGATACGCTGAAAAAAAAGCGCGGACGTCCTAAATGCTTTGATGAACAAGAGGTTCTGCAAAAAGCAATGTTGCTCTTTTGGGAGCATGGCTATGAAGCAACGTCTATTAGTGATTTAACGCAAGCTTTGGAAATTACAGCACCAAGCCTATACAGTGCCTTTGGTGATAAGGCGGGGCTGTTTTATAAAAGTATTGATTACTATTTGGCTCATGAAGCCTGTCCTATTGAGACCATCTTTTTAGAAGCAAAAACTGCAAAAATTGCGTTTGAGTTATATCTTTATGACAACGTAAAACGACTGGTTCAACCCAATAAACCAGCTGGTTGTATGTTGGTGGTTGCTGCCATGAATTGTTCTGATGCAACTCAAGATGTGCAGCAGAACCTATTAGACAAGCGCATAAAAACCAAAGAAAAATTATTGGAGCGTCTCAAACAAGGTGTTGAGCAGGGTGATTTGCCATCTAATGCTCCCCTACAAGATATGACTGATTTTTATGCCACTGTCATTCAAGGTCTTACCATTCAGGCAAGAGACGGTGCCAGTACTGATCAATTACATAAAGTTGTAGAACATGCCATGAAAGCTTGGAGATTATTCTAAAAAAAGATAATGTCTTAAGTTCAATATCAATGTCGGAAATACGATATTTTAATTTATTAAGACATTCTTCAAAATAAAATCTCTTTTGTAGATGGTGTATTACTATGAGTCAGGTCATGAAATATCACAAATGGGCGTTTATTTTTCCCATTTGGGCAGTATTGATTTGGTCTTTAAATATTGTAGTCACCCGCTATGTCTCGGATTATATCTCTCCGGTAAGTATTAGTTTTTATCGGTGGTTAATTGCTTTTATTATTTTGACTCCATTTATGTTTATGTCTGTGTGGAGACAAAGACGACTAGTAATACCATATTTACCTAAGCTTGCTGTGTTAAGTGCATTTGGGATGGTGCTTTATCAAGGCTTAGCTTATACGGCTGCCCATTATACTAGTGCAACCAATATGGGAATTGTGAATGCATTTATTCCCATCTTTACGATCTTTGTTTCGCTTGCCATTTTAAAAGATGTGCCTAATCGCTTTGCAGTTTTTGGCAGTATTCTATCTTTTGCAGGTTTGTTATATGTCATGTCCCAAGGAAATATTAATAAGCTTTTAAGTGGTGGCGGACACCTTGGTGATGCATTGATGATTATTGCCGTATTCTTCTATGCATTTTATGGTGTCTTTCTTAAAAAATGGCAGTTGCCTCTACCAATTATGACAAGCTTATATGTTCAGATTGGATTTTCTGTCATATTTCATATTCCTTTAATTCTTTGGTTTGGACTCGATGCTTTAAATGTACAAAATGCACCAAGTGCTATTTATGCAGGTGTATTTGCTTCACTCATTGCGCCGTTAGTTTGGATGTTAGCTGTTCAACAACTCGGTCCTAATAGAACAAGTATTTTTATGAACTTGGTACCTGTCTTTACAGCAGTTATTGCAAGCGTCTGGTTGTCTGAGCAGTGGACCATTTATCATACGTTAGGTGGGATTGTTATTTTAATTGGTATCATTATGGCTCAGAAGAAGGTGAGTCCTAAAAAGAGCGAATTAATGCAAGAACAAAACTAAAGTTGCTAAAAAAACTATGGCATATTTTGAAAAAAACTCATAAAAATATGCCAATTTTTTCTTAGTTAAAGTTTTTCTATATGATTTATAAATAGTTTATAGAAATAGGTTGTAATATAAATATTAAAAAAGCCGAGTAAAAATATTAATATAATTTTAATTTATAGGCAAAAAACCGTAAATTCCCTACACTTTTCATGCTTTTTTTAGAGAAATAATATATTTCTCTCATTCAACCTCTTACCACATAATAGCGGCCACTACGAAAGGCGCTCTTTTCTTTGTAAATTACCTTTCGTTCCACAGATATCCAAACCCTCTGGATGTGGTATATACCCATCCTTTTTTATGCTCAGTTATCCCTATATAACTGAGCTTTTTTTTGTTTGAAATTAGGCGCGAATAATTTCTCTGGTAAGAGCGTTAATGATTCGGCTTGGTTGTTGGCTCTGGCCTAAGTCACCATTCAGATAGTTTAATTGTGAACCAAAGTATTGGCAGGCATCCTGTAGTGAGTGTGCAGGTTCTTGTCCACTTGGGTTCGCACTAGTCGAGACAATAAAGCCATGAAAAGCATTGCATAATGCCACACATAAAGGATGTGTAGTGACTCGAACAGCGACAAGTGGATGCTCACCTTTAATCCATGAAGGAATATGTTCACCAGCAGGTAATAGCCAAGTTGTTGCTCTTTCTGAAGGTTGATGATTAGTCCAACAATCAATAATTTCTTGTTGAGTTGTTTGAGGTAGAGAAGTTAGTAGGTGCTCAACTTGGTTAATATGACCTGCTAATAAAATTACACCCTTTTCAATAGGCCTTTGCTTTAGTTCAAGAATCTTTTGAAAAGCTTGCTCATTAAAAGGGTCGCAACCTAGCCCCCAAACTGCCTCAGTTGGATATGCCAAAACTTGACCTTGTTGTAAACATTGGGCTGCTTCGGTAACTGAGGTGGTAATCATGGTAATACTCTTCCTTTCAATCAGACAGAATTGCTATTGTGCGCTCCAATACTAAGAACGACAACGTAAATACAATCCTGATTGTTGCATACATAAACCAAGTAGTTCTAGTTCCATCAGTGAAGAGGTGAGTTCTGCAACAGGCTGAGAGTGATGTAAAACAAGCTGATCAATATTTTGTCCGACCCAGTCTAAAGATTGATAAAGGTTAATTAAATGCTCAGGAATTTCTGGAGTGCTAGAAACTACAGCCTCCTCGGTGGAGTTCTGTTGCTGACTTTGCCACTGAGTGGGTAAAGCAAGGTCTTCAATAATTTGTTCAGGATGATCGACTAAAATTGCTCCCTCACGAATAAGTTGATGGCAACCTTGATGAAACTCACTGTAAATATGACCAGGAATGGCAAATACAGTTTTACCTTGTTCGGCAGCTTTGTTCGCAGTGATGAGAGAACCACTTTTTAATGTAGCTTCTACCACTAACACGCCTAAACTCAAACCGCTGACAATTCGGTTTCTACGTGGGAAATGTTGTTGTAATGGAGGTGTTCCAGGCAAAAACTCAGTAATGATGGCGCCGTTTTGAGCCAAAATATGTTCTGCAAGTTTTTTATTTTGAGCAGGGTAGGTACTGTCTAAACCTGTTCCTGTCACAGCAATCGTACGTTGATGTGCTGATGCTCCTTGGTGAGCAGCTTCATCAATGCCATATGCTAAGCCACTACTCACATAAAAACCTTTTTCACTTAAATAATAGGCAAAATCATAAGCAACTTGGCGACCATGCGGGCTTGGTTTTCGACTGCCGACAATCGCAATTTGCGGTTGCAATAAAGCTTGAGCTTGGCCTTTTCCAAAAATTATAGGTGGATGGTCTGTATAAGGTAATAACTGAGTGGGATAGCCTGAGTCATCTTTCGTTAAAATAAAGTCAGTATGTTGATGGATCTGTTGAATTAGTTTTTCAAACTGAGCTAGACCTTGAGCGGTTTGAAACTCAGCTACGCGTTTTAAATGATTAGCATGTAACCCGAGATTGCGCCATTGAGATAATCCAGCAGGTTGGAGCGCCTTTTCACAGCTACCAAAATAATCGACAATCTTTTTAAAGCTGACTAAAGAGTGTTGCACCAAATACCACACTTTAAGCGTGTGGTAATGGTGTGAAGAAAGTTGAGTAAGCATTGTAAAAGGTACATCCAGCATTAATCATTATAGCGGGGTGGCTGAATGCTTGAACCAACTTTAACTGGTAAATCGCTTTCTAATACGTAGGCATAACTCAACTGATCAAAAGCTCTAAAGACCATCAGACTACCAATTTGTTGTCCTGGTAACTGTATTGGTTCTTTGGTTTTAGGATCTCGAATGGTTTCACCTTGTTGCGTAATATCAAAAACTTGTCCTACTTGAATACCTTGTGCCATACCTCGATCTAAAGTCACTACACTATTTTTGGCAGCAGTACCAATTGATCCCATTACACGAATAATTTTGCCGCCATCGGTCACCTGAGTGGCATCTACTGGATAAAATAAAGTAGGCAATGTTGCTTCTTCTTCTGGCATTACCCGATCACCACGACGTACTTCAGAATTGTAGCTATCAGTTAACTCAAGTGTGGTAATGTCTTTTTCAGAAGAGATAGCAATCCCTGAGGCAACTTGTTGTAACTCAATACCTAGACTGTGCTTTTTGCCTTTATTATCTGTGAAATAATAAGGTTCACCTTCACGATAAACTGCATAACGTTGACCATCAATTAAACCTTGTCCACGCGCATAAATAGTCTGACCTTTTGCCGCCAGTACACGTTGATCGGCAGTACCGACTACATAAGGAGTATGTTGAATTGCATCGATAGGTAGAATAGTGCTGTGTTCTAACCACTGTTTGATATGTTCAAGAGGAATAACAGGTACGTTATTGTTAAGTGACTCCACACGAACTTGAGGTTGTAAATTTGTCATTTGACCTGTGTAACGGCGAATAATGCCGGCACAGCCATCTCCTTCATCTTTTCCAACCAATGGGCGACCATCTAAACTACACAGCAGTAATCGATCACCTGGATAAATCCAGTGCGGATTTTTGACATGCTGATTGTTTGCCCAAATTTCAGGCCAGCGCCAAGGTTTACTCAGAAAATGACCGGAAATATCCCATAGCGTATCTCCTCGTTTTACAACGTAGACATGTGGTGCATTACTTTTAAGAGAGGGTGGATTATGGTTCGGACTAGCAGCATAAGTCTCTGCTACAGTACTGAATGCAACCCCTGTAAAAAGTGCCAAAGCAAGTAAATGCTTTTTTATCCCCAAAGCATGAAATTGAACCATGCTGTTAAAAACCTTTTTCATTATGATAATTCCTAAAAATTATGCGTGCAGATGCGTTATAATAGGCGGCTAACACACAATTTTTCGATGAAGTATTTCCTTCATTTGGTTTTTCAATCAATGGCATAAGTGAGGACGTCAGTATGGCCTTATTACCTATTTTAAGTTTTCCTGATCCCCGTCTTCGTACCATTGCTAAGCCTGTTGAAGAAGTTACTGATGAAATTCGTCAACTTGCAGCAGATATGCTTGAAACCATGTATGCGGCACCGGGTATTGGTTTAGCAGCTTCTCAGGTCGATCGTCATATTCAGCTTATCGTCATAGATTTGTCTGAATCTAAAGATGACCCTATGGTTTTCATTAACCCCAAAATAACTCCACTGACAGAAGATAAGCAGCAGTACGAAGAAGGCTGCCTATCGGTGCCACAAATATACGACAAAGTTGAGCGCCCGTCACGTGTGAAAATTGAGGCAATTAACCTTGAAGGTCAAGCATTTGAGTTAGAAGCTGATGGACTTCTCGCTGTTTGTATCCAACATGAAATGGATCACTTAAATGGCAAATTATTTGTGGATTATTTGTCGCCACTTAAACGTCAGCGTGCTCGAGAAAAAGTCGAAAAAGTTGTTCGTCAACGTGAGCGTGAAAAAGTTGCAGTAAAACGTTAAAAATTTCTATTCTTGAAACATTAATGTAGTGTGGATGTGATTTTTGGTTTTTCGTAGTGGCTTACTGCTTGCATGTGCAGCAGTATTTTTACAGGTTGCGGTATTTCTACAGCCGCTATTACCGAAGCAGTATCAAATTGCTCCGGTCTGTGAAACTATTACCCTCGCTTTGCTTAAACCTAAAGCACAAATGGAAACCATGTCACATGCCATGCATTCACATCATGAACATCCTGTTGAACAGGCTCAAGCCTCTGAGCAACATGATCATCATGATGCAAATCACCAGTGTCAATATTGTACCGTCTATGCCAATCTGGTTTTGCCACCTGAATTTGGCGTAAAAGAAGTTTTAGTCCGCATACAAGTCCGCTTAGTCGCTTATCAACAAGCATTTAGACATGTCTACTTTGCACTACAGCGACTTTTTTTACTCCCGCAAGGGCGTGCACCACCTCTATTTGCATAAATAAAAGCAATTTTTTGTTGGGGTCTTAACTGACTTCGATATCACTTTATTTATGTTTTAGAGCGTATAAAAATGCCACATTCTAAATTTTTACTACAACCTTTATGGGTTGCGATGCTTGCTGTCTCTCATTCGAGTCTAGTTTTTGCTGATTCAGAAAAAAATGATGCCGATACCAAAGTGCTTCACTCATTAGCACCTATTGTTGTTACAGCACAACAAGGCAACGATGCAAATGGTCTGATTGTACATGCAGACCCGAAACAGCCCATTCAGCCAGTGCCTGCTACAGATGGTGCAGACTACCTACAAAGTATTATGGGGTTTAACTCCATACAAAGCGGTGGAACCAATGGTGATGTGACATTCCGAGGTATGTTTGGTTCACGCATCAAAATTCTAACGGATGGAACTGAGAACTTAGGTGCTTGTCCAAACCGTATGGATGCTCCAACTTCTTATATTTCACCAGAAAGTTATGATCGTATTTCTGTTATTAAAGGCCCGCAAACGGTTCAATATGCCAATACAGGTTCTGCTGCAACAGTCCTTTTTGAACGTCAGCCTGAGAAACTCACCTCTGAAAAACCTTATCGTGGACAAGCAAGTGTTTTACTAGGTTCATATGGACGTATTGACCATAATGTTGAAGCAGCAGCGGGCGATGAAAGGAAATATATCCGTTTAAATGCTAACCGTTCAGAGTCGAATAGTTATCAAGATGGTGATGGAAATACTGTGCCGTCAGCATGGAAAAAGTGGAATGCTGATGTAGCGCTGGGCTTTACTCCAGATGAAAACACGTGGGTCGAACTCACTGGTGGAAAATCTGATGGTGAATCGCTTTATGCTGGACGTTCAATGGATGGTTCTCAGTTTGCGCGTGAAAGCTTAGGGCTACGTTTCGAAAAGAAAAATATCACTGATGTCATTAAGAAAATGGAAGGGCAGGTGAACTACAGCTATAACGACCATATTATGGATAACTTTAGCTTGCGTACACCGCCATTAGTTGAAATGAATCATGGTGGTATGACCATGCTGATGCCAAATGCAATGGCCATGCAAGTGACACGCCGTACATTAAACGCACGTTTGGCAATGACTTCTGAATGGAACAAATGGAGTTTGATCACAGGCATTGATTCTCAATTTAATAAACATGGCAGTAGCATGTCATCGCCAACAATGCCTTCTATGAATATTCCATATCGCCAAGATATGCGTTTTCAATCATATGGTGCTTTTGGCGAACTCGGCTATCAATGGAATGACTTCAACAAAATGGTTGCAGGTGCACGTTTAGATCGAGTCACGGTTAAAGATGAGCGTGCTGATTCTCAAGCAAAAGGCTTTAATACTAAACTTGAAAAGACTTTACCGAGTGCATTTGTTCGTTGGGAAAATCAACATCCTGAGCATGACCTAAAAAGCTATATTGGTTTAGGTTATGTAGAGCGTATGCCTGATTATTGGGAACTTTTCTCGCCTAAACATGGTAATGCGGGCTCAACCAATACTTTTAATGGTGTGAATCCTGAGAAAACACTACAGTTAGATCTGGGCTTTCAGCAACAACATGGCGCTTTAAACACATGGGCTTCTGCTTATGCAGGTTTAGTAGATGACTACATTTTAATGAGTTATCACCATCACCCAAGTACTGGAATGGGTGGGCATGATATGAGCCATGATATTACTGCGGGTGCCAAGAATGTCGATGCAACCATTGCGGGTGCGGAAGCGGGTATTGGATACCAATTCACTGACCGTATTCAGGCAGATTTGAGTGCTATGTATGCATGGGGTAAAAATACCACAGATGACAAACCACTACCTCAAATTTCACCTTTAGAAGGTCGCCTAAATATTCGCTATGTGGCTGATAAATATAATTTAGGATTATTATGGCGAGCGGTTGCTGAGCAAAACCGCGTGAGTCTACATCAGGGTAATATCGTGGGATATGACTTAAAACCAAGTAAAGGTTTTTCGACTCTTTCTCTAAACGGAAGTTACAACCTTCGTAAAGATATCGATGTCTCTGTTGGTATCGATAACGTATTAGATAAGACCTATACCGAACACTTAAACAAAGCGGGTAGTGCAGGCTTTGGATTTGCGAGTGAAGAGCAGTTTAACAATATCGGAAGAAATTATTGGGTTCGTATGAGCATGAAGTTTTAAGAAGCTTAGCGAATTAAATGAACTGAAAATATTAATTGAAAGAGAGAAATGAAATGACTAATAAATTATCACCTGAACAATCTTGGTGGGGATGGAAGTTACTTATTGTGGCCTCTATCTTGAGCTTATTGTTTATGATTGTATTTTACCTAGCAATCAACAATGAACCTGACTACATGCCAAGTCAGAAAAAGAAGCAGATGATGGAGTCACACGAGCAAATGAATCACGCTGAAATGCACAGTTCATCAGCTCAATAAGTTCCTTAATATTTGAAAATGGAAGTCTAATTAACAGGCTTCCATTTTTATTTTTAGGTTTTAAAAATTATTGACGCATACTCGCTAAGGTTTTTGCCTTACCTTGATTCTGATAAAGCGTTAAGCCAATTTTTATATGTTAGTGATAGGGCAAAGGTCTTCGAAAAGTACAGCATAAATCCTTTGTAATTATTAATAGTACGCTTTTTACGATGATGCGATATGTAAGTCAGGACAATTTTCTTATCTCAGAACAACAACTTAAATGCGGATTATCGAACATGATACTGGCTTATTTAAGCCAAAAATAAAAAATTAAAATAATTATCAATATAAAACAATGGCTTAATTCGTATAGTGGTTTAAAAGCAAACGCTCGAGTCATTAATTTTTAATTTTCGC